>NZ_JBGGKT010000003.1:0-355346 GCF_041287115.1 Mycobacterium sp. pV006
ACAAATTTGACCAAACAAAAGACACCAAAACTGGCATCAAAAAAACCACACCCCTAAACGGGAAAAAGAGGCGCGGCAAAAAAACAACAAACAAAAACCACCAAACACACTATTGAGTTCTCAAACAACACACCCGCTCGGCCGCGCAACCAACCGCGGCGTTTAAGCCGCTGCGGGTCTTGCGGACAATCAGGAACCCACCTCGGTGGATTTCCCTCTGGGAGTCTGCCGCGCTCCTCGGCCCGGGGGCCGTGTCGCGGCGACGTGGATAAGTTACGTCAGTGGAAACTCCGAGTCAAATCGCCTGCTAGAACGCCTTTTTCAGAACGTTTTCCGACGGGCGTACCAGTCGGCGACTTGGCTGTACGAAGATCCAACGCCCGACGTCGCCCACTTGTTCCCGCACCTCTCCGACCGCCGACGCGGTCAGCGGACACGTTCGATGCCGGCGATGTTGCGCTTGCCCCGTCGCAGCACCAACCACTTGCCGTGCAGGAAGTCGCCGTCTCCGGGGACCCAGTCGTCGGCGGTGATCTTGACGTTGTTGACCGAGACTCCACCCTCGGCGAGGGTGCGGCGGGCGGCGCCCTTGCTCGCCGACAGCCCGCTGGCCACCAGCAAATCCACGATGGAGTCCGGACCGCCGGGCCCCAGCTCGGAGACCGAGGCCTCCCGCAGTGCAGCGGACAGCGTCGGTTCGTCGAGCTTGTCCAACTCGCCGCGGCCGAACAACGCCTGACTGGCGTGTTCCACCGAGGCAGTGGCCGACTCGCCGTGTACCAGCGTGGTCAGTTCCCGCGCGAGTCGTCGCTGCGCCGCGCGTTCATGCGGCCGCTCGGCGGTGGCCGCCTCGAGTTCGCCGAGCTCTTCGGCGTCGAGGAAGGTGAACCAGCGCAGATACCTGATGACGTCGGCGTCGGCGGTGTTGATGAAGTACTGGTACCACGCGTACGGGCTGGTCATCTCGGGGTCGAGCCAGAGGCTGCCGCCCCCCGTGGACTTGCCGAACTTTCGGCCCTCCGAGTCGGTCACCAGCGGGGTGGTCATGGCGTGCACGGACGCGCCGCACTTCTGGCGGACCAACCGGACCCCGGCGATGATATTGCCCCACTGGTCGGACCCGCCGACCTGCAGCGTGCAGCCGTGGCGTTGATGCAGCTCGACGTAGTCGTTCGCCTGCAGCAGCATGTAGCTGAACTCGGTGTAGGAGATGCCTTCGCCGTCCAACCTCCGCCGCACCGTGTCCCGGTCGAGCATCACGTTGACCGAGAAGTGCTTGCCGACGTCGCGCAGGAACTCGATCGCCGACAGTTCGGCGGTCCAGGACAGGTTGTTCTCGATCACCGCCGCGGTCGGGGAATCGTCGAACTCGACGAACCTCTCGAGTTGTCGGCGGATGCGTTCGGCCCACTCGGCGACGGTGTCGGCTGTCTGGAGCGTGCGTTCGCCGACCTCGCGCGGATCACCGATCATCCCGGTGGCCCCGCCGGCGAGCACGATGGGCCGATGGCCCGCCTGCTGGAAGCGGCGCAGCGTCAGCAGCGGGATCAGGTGACCGGCGTGCAGGCTCGGGGCCGTGGGGTCGAAGCCGGAGTAGACGGTCACCGGACCGTCGGCCAAGGCCCGTCCGAGGGCGTCACGGTCGGTGGATTGGGCGATCAGCCCGCGCCACTCCAAGTCGTCGAGAATGTCGCTACCCACGTGGTCGATCTTCCCGCATCAGTCGCTGAGACCAGGAGCCGGTGCCCGCGGACTGCGCCGGTAGGCCGATACCTCGGGATGCCCGGACAACCACATGCGCCAGGGCCGGTCGGCTGCCTTGCTGACCCCGACCCGTGGACCGGTGGCGCCGACCTTCAGTTCGTCGAGCCGTATTCGGACCGGTGAGCGTCGGTCGAAGACGTCGGTTCCGTTGTCGTCCATGGTGATTCCCAGCGCAGCACACAGGTTGCCGGGACCCCTCGCGAGCGAGACCTCACCGACGTGTTCACCTCGCCGGCGACGCGCGACATCGACGCCCCGGTCGATGACCGCGGCGCGCAGCAGGACTGCGGCCGCGACGCCGTCGGCGGCGCACGACACGTTCGCGCAGACGTGGATGCCGTGGCTTCGGTAGGTGTAGAGCCGTCCGGGCGGACCGAACATCACGGCGTTACGCAGTCCGGGCCCGCGGTAGGAGTGTGCGGCGGCGTCGGGCCAGGGACCGTCAGCGGGTCCTCCGTATGCCTCGACTTCGACGATCGTCGCCTCGACACCGCGCCCGAACAGACGGGAGCCCAGAAGTAGACGTGCCGCGGTGAGCGGATCGACTTCGAGGGCGTCGCTCGACATGAATCGGTCAGCTGCCGCCTGCCGCGGCGACCAACCGGCGGTGCTCGTCGTCGTCGACGGTGACCGCTTCGTCGACCAACAGCACCGGGATACCGTCCTCGATGCGGTACTTGCGGTGCAACCGCGGGTTGTAGAGACAGTCGTCGACGTAGAGCAGCGAGCCGCGATCCTGCGGGCAGACCAGGATCGCCAGCAGGTTCTCGTCGAGCGTGGTGCCGCTCACCGGCCCGGCATCGGGAAGACCGGCGTGTCCTGCTGCATCGGACTCTCCGGCACCCATCCCGGCGTCGCCGGCTGCCCCGGTGACTGCGGTCCGACCGGACCCTGCGGCCCGGGTTGCTGCGCCGGGGCGTTGGCGCTCTGCATCTGCAACTTGCGCTGGTAGGCCACAGTCGCGCGCAGGGCTTCGATCAGCGGCGTCTGGTTCGGACGCTTCTCGAGTGCGGCGGCGAGCGCCTGCGCATTGGCCATCGACGGGCGGAACCCGCGCATCCGCAGGGTCATCGCCTGATCGATCAGCTTGGACACCTGACCGCCGCTCGACCCGGACTGGTACTCCTGCGAGATCTTCATCAGCAACTGGTCGGCGTTGACCCGGCGAGGCGCGTCCGACTCGGCAGACGGCGCGGTCGGGGTCGGCTGGCCGGGCTGGGCCGGTTGGGCTGGTTGTGCGAGCGCGGCGGGTGCGGACAGCGCTCCCGCCAGCGTGGCGGCGGCCACCGCGACAGTCGCGGCCAGGCGCCTGCTCTGAGCTGACATCAACCCTCCTCGTCGACGACG
Source organism: Mycobacterium sp. pV006 (assembly GCF_041287115.1). Lineage (NCBI taxonomy): Bacteria > Bacillati > Actinomycetota > Actinomycetes > Mycobacteriales > Mycobacteriaceae > Mycobacterium > Mycobacterium sp. pV006. The sequence goes on from NZ_JBGGKT010000003.1 coordinate 3,112, forward strand.
CGAGCCTAACAGCGCACCGGGTCGGCGGCACTACGACCGTTCGCCGGCGATCCCGTTGCGAGCAGCGCCCGTCAGGCGCTTGTACCGATTGCTATCGGGGTCGCGGTACCAGGCGTTACGTGACGCCTTGGGGATGCCTTGTTCCTGCAGTGGTCCGGCCAGCGGGCGGTACGTCGCGGTCAGGGCCATGTCGGAGACGACGTGGACGAGGTCCGGTGCTTCGCCGACCGGAAGATCGGCCAACGCCTCGCTGAGGTCGGCCGACGGGACGCTGCCGCCTGGACGCAGAGCCAAGGCGGTGATCGCCACCGTCTGTCCGTTGGCCTCCACGCCGTAGGTCACCGCCATGTCGACCGCGCCGAGCCGTCCGACCGCGTCGTTGACCGTGGCGGCGAACACCGGACCGCGCGGGGTGTGGATCACCGCGGCACGGGTGTCCACCAACCAGTAGTCGCCGTCCTCGTCGCGACGGAAGAGGTACTCCGTGGACACCCAGGTGTCGGCTGGGGCGAAGACACCACGCTTGACCGAGGCCAGCGGATCGACGGGACCGCGCGGGCGGGCCAGCAGGACACCGATCTCATTGGTGTCGGCGCGACGCACGAAGCCCTGGTCGTCCTCGAGGATGAGGTCCTCGTCGGGGTCGTAGGCCGCCAGCGCGATCTCGCCACCGCCGGGCAGTGGGCGACCCTTGCTGCCGATCTTGGCGCCCTTGACGTTGGCCAGCACCGCCTGCCCGTCGGTGGTCGCGAAGAACTCGACGACGTTGGCGGGTTCGAAGACCTCCACGACCCGTTCCCACAGGCCCGCCGGCATACCGGAACCGATGAACAGCCGCACGGGATGGTTGCCGCTCAGGGAGAACGCGGGGTCGTCGATGATCTCGCGCAGCATCGCCCAGGTGTAGGAGACGACGGTGACGCCGTATTGGCGGATCTCGTGGACGAAGCGGTCCGGACGCAACTCGCGCGACAACGCGATGCGCGCCCCACCGACGACGGCTCCGCCCAGACTCACCAGCAGACCGGACTGGTGGTGCAGCGGTGTAAGGCAGTACACCGTGTCGCTGCGTCCCAGGTTGGCTGCTGACGCGGTGCCGAACGCCGACAGTGCCCAGCGGTAGTTGGTGATCTGGCGGGCGACCAGTTGCCCGCTGATCGTGCTGAACGCGACGAACGCCAAATCGCGCGCCAGCCCCGGGTTGGGCCGGTACCAACCGGGCAGCTCGACCCGGTCGGGGTCGATCTGCTCCATGTCGATGACGTCGTCGTCGCCGCTCACGTCCAGGTCGCGGGACTCGCCGCCGCCGAGGACCAGAACCCGCATGTCGAGGCGGCGGGCCGCGTCCAGGCTGGTCGGGTCGGCGATGATCTCGGTGACCGCCCCGAGCGTCACCGCTTCGGCGAGGTCGGCGTCGGACGGCAGCAGCACGGCCACGGCGCCGAGCCGGGACAGCGCCGCGATCGCGACCAGCGCGCTGGGTCGGGTCTCCATGAGCACCCCGACCCGGGCGCCCTGGCGTACCCCGACCTCGATGAGTCCTCGGACGACGTTGTTGATCCGGCGGTCCACGGCTTCGTAGGTGTGCACCCGGCCGTCGAACAGCAGCGCCTCCCCCTGCGGGAAGTCGCGGGCCTGTTCACTCATGATGCGGCCCAACGAGATCCGTGTGTGGTCGTTGACCTGGCCCAGTCGGGCCAGCCGGGGCAACGTACGGGCGGTCTCGACGGCCAGGGTGCGGGCCGAGCGGTTCGCGGCCACCAACGCATCCGCGGCCGAACGCGCCAGGCTGAACGCCATTTCGGTTGCGGCCGCGGTACTGTGCGCCAGCCGCGAGGTCAGGGAGACACCGCTTTCCGTGGTCTCGGTGGGTTGCATCGCCATCGGCGTCACCCCCTCGGGCATGCTGCCGCCACCGTCGAGCCAGCGCACCCACCCGGCCACCGCAGGCCACGTCTGGCTGGACGCCTTGGATCCCACGACGAGTCCGAAATGACCTGCGCGGATGAGGAACTCGTAGACGTCGGCTTTCGGTGCGGCGCGTTTGATGCCGCGCACCGAGGCCGGCTGGCCGATGTCGTCGACTTCGCCGACCACCGCGAGTACCGGGCAGTCGATGTCCGACAGGGTCACCAGGTCGCCGTGGATGGCGAAGCCGCCGGTCATCATCCGGTTGTGGGCGATGAACTGTTTGAGCAGTTCGGAGATCGCCGGACCGGACCAGGCGATCCACCCGTCCGAGGCGAGGAACTTGCGCTGCTGCTCACGCGGCAGCAACGCCTCGCGGTCGTGTAGCTGGCGGAGGAACTCGATGCGCGACTGCGCGGTCTTGACCGGGTCGAGCATCTGAAAACCGGTGCGGGCCAGCCATCCCGGGATGTCGATGCGGCTGAACACATGGTCGGCCATGAAATCCGCGGCTGCCGGCGCCAGGTTGGGCGGCAGGTTCATCGGCAGCGCGGCCAGGGTGTCGACCGGCGACCCGAACGCCACGATGCTGGCGATGTCCTTGGTCCGGCGGTACGCCGCGGTCTGATAGGCGAACATTCCGCCCTGCGAGTAGCCGGCGAGGTGGATGTCGCGTCCCGTCACCGTCTTGACGGTGTCGATGGCTTCGCTCAAAGCCACGATGTGGTCGGCCAGCGTGCGCTGCATGCCGCCTTCGACCTTGTCGGGCGAACCGAAGTCGATGACCCAGGGGTCGATGCCGGCGCGGTGCAGGATGCCGACGGCGCCGTCCTCCCGGGTGACGTCCCACATGTCGGCCGACATCATCATCGGGTGCACCATCAGTACCGGCGGACCTGCCGGCTTGGCGCCCGGACGGCTGTCGGGCGGGAAGTAGCGGCGCAGCCGGTACATCGGGACGCTCTCGATGATCTGGAACGGCGAGGGCACGGCTCCGGTCTCCAGCCCGCCGTAGCGCAGCACTTCCAGACCGTTCTGCGCGGTGGCCACCAATCGGCCGACCGGCCCGGTAATCGCCGAGAGATCCACCAAAGTGTGCTCCCTTGCCCGTAGCGCCCCCACCTGCCGACGACATCATGGCACAGGCCCCGCCTATCATCGGGCGCTGATGGCAAACCTGATCAACCTCGAACGCGCAACCGTGTCCTACGGCACCCGCACGTTGCTCGACGGTGTCAGCCTCGGGGTCGAGGAGGGCGACGCGATCGGGGTCGTCGGCCGCAACGGCGACGGCAAGTCGACCCTGCTGAAGATCCTGACGGGCGCGCAGGAGCCCGACTCCGGCCGGGTCACCCACACCTCGGGGCTCTCGGTCGGGTACCTGCGCCAGGCCGATGACTTCGACGCCGGCGCAACGATCCGTTCTGTGATCGTCGGCGGGCAGGCCGACCACGTCTGGGCCGCTGACACCGCGACCCGGTCGATCGTCGAGCATCTGCTTGCCGGTGTGGACCTCGACGAACAGGTCGCCACGCTGTCCGGCGGTGAGCGCCGCCGGGTGGCTCTGGCCGAGGTGCTCATCGCGCCGCACGACGTCGTCGTCCTCGACGAACCCACCAACCACCTGGACGTGGAGGTCATCGGCTGGCTGGCCGGGCAGCTCACCGGCCGGCCGACGCGGGCCCTGGTGGTGGTCAGTCACGACCGCTGGTTCCTCGACGCGGTGTGCACGAAGACCTGGGAGGTCCACGACGGTGTCGTGGACTCCTACGAAGGTGGTTACGCCGCTTATGTGTTGGCGCGCGCGGAGCGCACCCGAATGGCGGCGAGCGTCGAGGCGCGCCGGAAGAACCTGATGCGCAAGGAATTGGCCTGGTTGCGCCGCGGTCCGCCGGCACGAACCTCGAAACCGAAGTTCCGCATCCAGGCCGCCAACGAACTCATCGCCGACGAGCCTGCCCCGCGTGATTCCCTTGTGCTGCAACAGTTCGCGACGTCCAGGCTGGGTAAGGACGTCTTCGACCTGCACCGGGTGCGGCTCGACGTCGGGGACCCGCCGAAGGTGATCCTCGACGGCATCGACTGGTCGATCGGACCGGGCGCGCGCATCGGGTTGGTCGGGGTGAACGGCACCGGCAAGACCAGTGTGCTGCGACTTCTGCTCGGAGAGCTCGAACCGACGTCGGGGCGGGTCAAGCGTGGCGTGACGTTGCGCATCGGATATCTCAGTCAGGCGGTCAAGGAACTCGACGGCTCCCAGCGCGTACTCGACGCAGTGGAGGACCGGCGGCGGGTCACCGAACTGGCCGGCGGGCGGGAGATCAGCGCCGACACCCTGTTGAAGGACTTCGGCTTCGTCGGCGACAAACTGACCACCCGGGTGGCCGACCTGTCCGGCGGCGAACGGCGTCGCCTGCAGTTCCTGCGGTTGCTGCTCGACGAACCCAACGTGCTGCTGCTCGACGAGCCCACCAACGATCTCGACATCGACACGCTGACGGTGATCGAGGACTATCTCGACGGCTGGCCAGGGACACTGATCGTGGTGAGCCACGACCGGTACTTTCTGGAACGCGTCAGCGACGTGACCTACGCGCTGACCGGCGGTGGGCGTTGCGTGCTGCTACCCGGCGGCGTCGAGCAGTACCTGGCCGACCGGGCTGCCGCCGACCTGGCCGAGCGGCCCGAGCCCGCCCGTGCGTCGGACCGCACCGAGTCCGCTGCGGCGCGGGACCGGCGCACCGGGAAAGAGATGTCGCGCATAGAAAGTCAGTTGGGCAAGCTCGACGAGCGCATCGCGTCGGTGCACGAGGCGATGGCCGAGGCAGCCGCCGACCATGTCCGGGTCGGCGAACTCAACGCCGACCTCGCCGAGCTGATGGCGAAGAAGGAGACCCTGGAAGAAAGCTGGTTGGCGCTGGCGGAAGACAGCCAGTGACCTGGGTGCTGCGGCCGCTGGTGCTGAGCGTGCGCTACTGGCCGCAGCTGGCCGCCTGCTATCTGCTCGGGCTTCTCGGGCGCCAAGGCGCCATCGAGTTGGCCGCGTGGGCCGGGCACGACAGTAACGTGTGGGCCGCGCTGATCATGCCGCTGGCCGGTATCGCGCGACTGGGTTCCTACGTCGCGATGTTCCTTGTGCTGCGGCCCGCGATCCCCGGTATCGCCGAACTCCCCCGCCGCTCGCTGCGCGGCGTGGACCTGTTCGCATCGGTGATCTTGCCGTTCTTCGCGATCTACTTGGCGTGGCGGATGTTCCGGGAGGACTGGCTGGCGTTTGAGGTTCGCGCACTGGACTACCGGATCGCCGACACCTTCGCCAATCCCACCCCGGTCGAGTTGGATCCGGAGAACCTGCCGGTCAGTGCCACCACGTGGGTGGTGATCGGCGTGGCGCTGGTGGTGCGTGTCGTGCTGTCGCGTTTCACGGAGAAGCTGCCGCGATGGTTTGTCGCCGTGCGTGTGTACGTCGACGCGCTGTGGGTGTTCCTGGTCCTGACGCTGTCGGTCAACCAGGGGCTGACCCTCCTGCTGGACCCGGCCGGCTGGCTGGCCGAACGCCGGATCGTGGTCTGGTTCAACCAGACCCGCGAGGCCGTGTTCTCCCATGTCGCGTTCTTGGACTCGCTGTGGGACAGCATGACGTGGGCCGTGCGCACGGTGTTCGGCGGCGCCGCAGTGCCGCTGATCTGGCTCGTGCTCGCCGGGATCGTCTACGGAGTCTCGACCAGCCCCGACTGGCGGGCGCTGATGGAGCGGGTGGCCGGGGAACGGGCGCGTGCACTGGCGTCGCGGCATGCCCGCACCGGGGAGCAATTGCAGGCCAGGTGGCGGCGCCTGCCGAAAAAGTGGCGCAGCGATCTGCGCGCTCACCTGGAGTCGCAGCTGGGCAACTTCAAGCCGATCGTGGACTCGATGCGAATCCTGCTGCACGGCGGGGTGTTCGCGCTGTCGCTGTATGTCCTGGCCTACCTCGGGCTGGCATGGCTGGACATGTCCGGCAGCTTCTACCGGGCGCAGCTGGGTTCCGGATACCTGCTGCGCGGGATGGCGTGGCTGGTGGGCCCGCAGTCCTCGCAGTTCTGGGCCGCCGGCATCCCGACGCTGGAACTCGTCATCCATCTGATCATCGAGCCGTTGCGGGTCAGCCTGATCGCGGTGACGCTCGGCTACTGCCTGCACCGCATTCCGTCGGCTACAGCTGCAACCGCACCTGAATCGAGCCGTCCAGCGCCGTGACGTCGACGGCGGTGGGCACCACATCCGCGGGGATCACGAACGCCCACTGCACCGGTCCGGGGTCGGCGCAGGTGGTCGCCGCATCGGGGTTCGGAGTGATGTTGTACAGAAAGACCGGTTGGCCTCGCCACCGGTGATGACCGTCGGTGAGGGCTGCGAAGCAGCCCTGTGGTCCGGGCGGTCCGCTGCGCTGCAGGGTCACCATGGTCACGACGGTGCCTGGTGGGAGCTCACCGACGGGCGGTTGCGGTTGCCGCCCGAGATGCCTGATCTCGTCGACCGACCAGGTCTGCCCGTACAGCTCGACGCTCTGCCGGGGTGCCGCCTCTGCCGCCGGGTCCACGCTCGCTCGGTAATCCGACCACTGCGGCGCCAGATCCGTGGCCACCAGGACCCCCAGCGAAGCAGCCGCCGCGACCGCCCCGATCACGTTGCGTTGCCAGAGCTTCAACGGCCGCATCACGCACTCTCCTTCGTGGCGGCCAGAGTCAGCGGAGCATCGTCGAACACCGCGTCGGCGTACGGGATGTCGACGACCACACGCGAATCCAGGCGATGGTCACCGGACCACACCCGTAACGAAAGCATCGTGGACCGGTTGAGGAGATCGGGCGCGACGTCGAACGCCCACGATCCGCGTTGGGTGATCAGCGGCGCCAACTCCCCTCCGAGCTGGACGAATTGGAACCGCTCGGACGGGGCGTAGGTGTTGGGTCCGACCAGGAGTTCGGCTCTGGGCAGGACGTAGCGATCGGTGGCGACCAGATCGGTGTCGACCAGCACCCACCGGCCGGCCGCGGGTGCCGGAGGTCGGCGCGGCGCCTGGACCTCCTGTCCGGTCCGGACCCCGGTCACCGTCACGTCGAACAGCCGTCCGCTGACCGGTTCGCCGGGTGCACCGTGGACGTCGAAGGGCCGGTACACATCCGACGGAGCGGGAAGGTGGTGCCAGACCACCGCGGCCGCGGCGATGACGAGCACGGTGGCCACCGCGCGCAGCGCCCTGCGTCGACGCGCGGTCATCGGGGACCCACCACGTCGACGACGACCTGTCCGTACTGGCCGGCAGTGTCGATGTAGTGCTCGCCGTAGATGATCAGCCCCTCCCGCAACGACTTTCGCGACACCCGCAGGGTGACCCTGTCACCGGGGGTCAGCTCACCTTCCGGGAGCTCCCAGACGTAGGCCAGTTGTTCCTCGAGACCGGGTCCCAGTCGGATCGCCTGGGAGCCGTCGTCCATCCGCATCACCCCGACGAACGTCTTGTCCGCCACCGAACGCAGTTGCAGTACGCGGTCGAGCGCACCCGGGGCCGTACCGTCGTTGCGCAGCGTGACGACCACACCGAGGTAGCGCCGGCCCGGCTTCTCCCGCGCGAGCGAGAAACCTCCGGCGGCGAGTTCGGAAACCAGTCGGGCACGATGCACGGTGAGGGTGTACTGGCCGTCGCTGAACTCCTCACCGGGCGCGAAGGACGTCACCCCGGTCTCGACCCGGTCCAGCCCGCCGAACAGAGCCGCCACCGCGAGGATCGCAGCCAGCAGCGCCTTCCACGACTGCCGCAGACCCCGTTCGGCCAGCCAGCGTCGAACAGACGGTCGCGGAACGGCAGCGGGCACGCACCGATGCTAGCGGCGAAGGCGCCGCCGCAACGCGTCTGCGGCCTGATGCACCACACCCAACTGCGCGGCCACCTGGACCGGCGCGGTGCCACCGCGGGCGTCGCGCGAGTTCACCGATCCCTCGATGGTCAGCACCTCGCGCACCTGCGGGGTCAGCTCGGAGTGGATGTCGGCCAACTCCGCATCGGTGAGGTCTTCCAGTCCCACGCCGCGCTGCTCGGCCGCCCGGACCGCGGCACCGGCGGCCTCGTGGGCCACCCGGAACGGAACACCGCGTCGCACCAGCCATTCCGCGACATCGGTGGCCAAGGTGTATCCCAGCGGGGCCAGCTCGGCCATGCGGTCGACGTCGAAACGCAGCGTGCCGACCAGCCCCGCCATCGCCGGCAGCAACAACTCGAGTTGGGCCACGGAGTCGAAGACCGGCTCCTTGTCCTCCTGCAGGTCGCGGTTGTAGGCCAGCGGCTGGGCCTTGAGCGTGGCCAGCAGACCGGTCAGGTTGCCGATCAGCCGGCCCGACTTCCCGCGCGCGAGTTCGGCGATGTCGGGGTTCTTCTTCTGCGGCATGATCGAACTGCCGGTCGACCAGGAGTCGTGCAGGGTCACGTAGCCGAATTCGGTGGTGCTCCACAGGATGATGTCCTCGGCCAGGCGGGACAGGTCGACCCCGATCATCGTGAACACGAACGCCGCCTCGGCCGCGAAATCGCGGGCTGCGGTGGCGTCGATGGAATTGTCTGCCGCGGCGGTGAATCCGAGCTCCGCGGCGATCGCGTCGGGGTCCAGACCCAACGACGAGCCCGCCAACGCGCCCGATCCGTACGGCGAGACCGCAGCGCGCTTGTCGACGTCGGCGAGCCGGTCGACGTCGCGCAGCAGCGGATGCGCGTGCGCCAACAGGTGGTGGGCCAACAGGACCGGCTGCGCCGACTGCAGGTGCGTCTTGCCGGGCATGATCGCCGTCGGGTGCGCGGCGGCCTGCGTCGCCAGCGCCGACACCACCTCCAGGACGCCGTCGGCGACGCGTCGGATCGCGTCGCGCAACCACAAACGGAACAGCGTGGCGACCTGGTCGTTGCGGGACCGGCCGGCGCGCAACCGGCCGCCGAGCTCGGCGCCGACGCGGTCGATCAGGCCTCGCTCCAGCGCGCCGTGGACGTCTTCGTCGGTGACCGACGGACCGAAGGAGCCGTCGGCGATGTCGGCGGCCAGCTCGTCCAGGCCGCCGAGCAGCCCGTCGCGCTGCTCCTCGGTCAGCAGACCGGCCGAGAACAGCACCCGCACATGGGCTTTGGATGCGGTGATGTCATAGGGCGCCAATGCCCAGTCGAAGTGGGTGCTCTTGCTCAGCGCCGCCAGCGCATCCGACGGCCCGTCACTGAACCGTCCGCCCCACAGCGACCCCTCGTTGGTGCTCACGGGGTTACCCTGCTCGCCGGAGAGACGGTCACTTGATGCCCAGGTCGCGGCGGGCCGAGATGCTCGACGACAGACCGTGGATCTGGACGAAGCCGCGGGCCGCCGACTGGTCGAACGTGTCCCCCTCGTCGTAGGTGGCCAGGTTGAAGTCGTACAGCGACGAGGCGCTGCGGCGGCCGTTGACCGCGATGTGCCCGCCGTGCAGCACCAGCCGGATCTCGCCACTGACGTGTTCCTGCGTATGCGCGACGAAAGACTCCAGCGCGGACTTCAGCGGCGAGAACCACAGGCCGTCGTAGACCAGCTCGCCCCACTTCTGGTCGGTGGTGCGCTTGAACCGGCCGAGTTCGCGCTCCAGCGTCACGTGTTCGAGCTCGGTGTGCGCGGTGATCAGCACCATCGCACCCGGGGCCTCGTAGATCTCGCGGCTCTTGATCCCGACGAGCCGGTCCTCGACGACGTCGAGGCGGCCCACGCCCTGGGCGCCGGCGCGTGCGTTGAGCTGCTCGATGGCCTGCAGCACCGTCACCGGCTGCCCGTCGATGGACACCGGTACACCTTTTTCGAAGCCGACGATGACCTCGTCGGGGCTGCTCCAATTGAGCGTGGGGTCCTCGGTGTAGTCGTAGACGTCCTTGGTGGGTGCGTTCCACAGGTGCTCGAGGAACCCGGTCTCCACCGCGCGGCCCCACACGTTCTGGTCGATCGAGAACGGCGAACGCTTGGTCACGTTGATCGGGATCGCGTTCTCCTCGGCGAACGCGATGGCCTTCTCACGGGTCCATGCGTAGTCGCGCACCGGCGCGAGGACCTGCAGATCCGGTGCCAGGGAGGCGAATCCGACCTCGAAGCGGACCTGGTCGTTGCCCTTGCCCGTGCACCCGTGGGCGACGATGCCGCCCTTGTGCTCGCGGGCCGCGTCGACGAGGTGCTTGACGATCAGCGGTCGGCTCAGCGCCGACACCAGCGGGTAGCGGTCCATGTAGAGAGCGTTGGACTGGATCGCGGGCAGGCAGTACTGCTCGGCGAACTCGTCGCGCGCGTCGACGACGACGGCCTCGACCGCGCCGCAGTCCAGCGCGCGTTGCCGCACGACCTCCATGTCCTCACCGCCCTGCCCGAGGTCGATGGCCACCGCCACCACCTCGCGACCGGTCTCCTTGCCGATCCAGCTGATCGCCACCGAGGTGTCCAGACCGCCGGAATACGCCAGGATGACGCGCTCGGACATAACGAACTCCTTCTACTACGTGTTATCTGAGGCTTTGGAAAGGTTTTCGACCGTGGCGGCCAATTCCGCTCCGGTCATGGGTTCACGCGCGATGACGAAGATGGTGTCGTCGCCGGCGATGGTGCCGACCACGTACGGCAGCGCCGCCCGGTCGATGGCACTGGCCAGGTAGTGCGCCGCGCCCGGAGGGGTGCGCAGCACCGCGAGGTTGCCGCTGGAGTCGGTGGAGACCAGCAGATCGCCGAGCAGCCGCGTCACCCGGTCGGTGCCGCCGCTGACCCCGCGGACCGGGCTACCGTCCTCGGGGACGACGTAGGCGCCGACGCCGCCGTCGGCTCCGCGGAGTTTGACCGCGCCGAGCTCTTCCAGGTCCCGCGACAGGGTGGCCTGGGTGACCTCGATCCCCTCGGTGGCCAGCAGGGACGCCAGCTCGCTCTGGCTGCGCACCGACCGCTCCGAGAGCAGAGCGACGATCCGGGCCTGGCGGCCGGCTCGGGTGGCAGCTGCCGTCATCGGTTCTCCAGCAGCCACACCAGCAGCGCCTTCTGCGCGTGCAGGCGATTCTCGGCCTCGTCCCACACGGCGCTCTGCGGACCGTCGATCACCTCGTCGGTGATCTCGTGTCCGCGGTGCGCGGGAAGGCAGTGCAGCACAACGGCTTCGGAGTCGGCACGATCGAGCAGCCCGGCGTTGACCTGGAACGGGCGGAACGGGCGGACGCGGTCGAGCCCGTCGTTCTCCTGGCCCATCGACGTCCAGGTGTCGGTCACCAGGACGTCGGCGCCTGCCGCACCGGCGATCGGGTCGTCGGTGACGGTGACCGTGGCCCCGGTCTGCTGAGCGCGGGCCTCGGCGGCCGCGACGAACATCGGGTGGGGCTCGAAGCCGCGGGGAGCGGCGATGGTGACGTGCACCCCGGCGGTGACCCCGCCCAGCATCAGCGAGTGCGCCATGTTGTTGGCTCCGTCACCGAAGTAGCTCAGCCGCAACCCGCGCAACGATCCCTTGCGCTCGGCGAGGGTCTGCAGGTCGGCCAACACCTGACACGGGTGGAATTCGTCGGAGAGAGCATTGACGATCGGGACGGTCGACCCGGACGCCATCGCGGTCAGCCGTTCCTGGGCGAAGGTGCGCCACACGATGGCATCGACGTAGCGCGACAACACCGCGCCGGTGTCCTCGAGCGTCTCCTCGCGCCCCAGCTGGGTACTGCGGCCGTCGACCACCACAGCGTGTCCGCCGAGGTGGGCGATGCCGACCTCGAACGAGAACCGGGTGCGGGTCGAGTTCTTCTCGAAGATGACCGCGACGCCGCGCGGCCCCTCCAGGGGCCGGCGGCTGAACGGCTCCTTCTTGAGCTCGGCCGCCAGGGCCAGGACCTCGGCCTGCTCGTCGGGCGACAGGTCGTCGTCGCGCAGGAAGTGCCGGATCATCGGTCCCTCGTTTCTGCCTCGGCCCGGTCGAGGATGGCCGGAAGTGCGGATACGAACGCATCGATGTGCGTCTCGGTGATCACCAGCGGCGGGGCCAGCCGCACCAGGTCGGGGGCCGCCGCGTTGACGAGGAATCCGGCGTGCCGCGCCGCGGTTTCGACCTGCTTGGCGGCCTCGGCGGTCAGCACCACCCCGCGCAGGAGGCCGCGGCCGCGAACGTGGTCGACCAGCGGATGGCCGAGCGCCTCGATACCGTCGGCGAGTGTCTTGCCGAGGACCGCGGCGCGCTCGACCAGGCCTTCGGCGGCAAGCACTTTCAGCACAGCCAGTGCGGCCGCCGTGCACACCGGGTTGCCGCCGAACGTGCTGCCGTGCAGTCCGGGCGTGAGCAGGTCTGCGGTGTCCCCGACGGCCAGGCATGCGCCGATCGGCAGCCCGCCACCGAGGCCCTTGGCCAGGGTGACGACATCGGGGGTGATGCCGTCGTGTTGGTGGGCGTAGAACGAGCCGGTCCGACCGACTCCCGTCTGCACTTCGTCGAGAACGAGCAGCGCCTTGTAGCTGGCGGTGATCTCGCGAGCCGCCACCAGATATCCCGGCGGCGGGGTGACGACACCGCCCTCCCCCATGATCGGCTCGAGGAACACCGCCGCGGTGGAACCGTCCACCGCACCTCTGAGCGCCTCGACGTCGCCGTACGGGACGAACGTGACGTCACCGGGCAGCGGTTCGAACGGTGCCTGTTTGGCCGGCTGACCGGTGATCGCCAGCGAGCCCATGGTGCGGCCGTGGAACGCGCCTTGGGCGGCAACGATCTTCGTCCTGCCGGTCAGCCGCGTGATCTTGAACGCGACCTCGTTGGCCTCGGTGCCGGAGTTGCAGAAGAACGCCCGCGCCGGGACACCGAGGTGGTCGACCAAGGCCTCGGCCAACGCGATACCGGGCTCGGTGGCGTACAGGTTCGACGTGTGGCCCAATGTGCTCATCTGACGGTGGACCGCCTCGATGACCGCAGGATGGCAGTGCCCGAGCACGTTGACGGCGATCCCGCCGAGCAGGTCGACGTAGGTCTTGCCGTCGGTGTCGGTGACGGTGACCCCCTGCCCGCCGGCCAGCGCCAGCGGCGGGGTTCCGTAGTTGTTCATCATGACCGCCGACCAGCGGTCCAGAAGTGTTGTGTTCTCGGTCAATTCCCCACCACCTTGGTGCCGGTGCCTTCGTCGGTGAGCAGTTCGACCAGCACGCAGTGCGCGACCCGGCCGTCGATGACGTGCGCGCTCGGGACGCCGCCGTTGATCGCACGCAGGCACGCCTCGATCTTGGGCACCATGCCCGATTCCAGGGTCGGCAACAGGTGCGTCAGCGCGGCGGCGTCGATCTCGCTGACCAGCGATCCGCGGTCGGGCCAGTTGGTGTACAGGCCTTCGACGTCGGTGAGCATGAGCAGCTTGTCGGCGCCGAGCGCCTCTGCCAAGGCCGCGGCTGCCGTGTCGGCGTTGATGTTGTGCACGACGCCGTCGGCGTCGGGGGCAATCGTCGACACCACCGGGATGCGTCCGGCGCGGATCAGGTCCACCACGGCATCGGTGTTGACCCGTGCCACATCGCCGACCAACCCGATGTCGGTGGGCACTCCGTCGACAAGGACCGACCGGCGTTGTGCGGTGAACAGTTGGGCGTCCTCGCCGGTGATCCCGACGGCATACGGGCCGTGGCTGTTGATGAGGTTGACCAGCTCACGGCCGACCTGACCGAACAGCACCATGCGCGCGACGTCGAGCACCTCGGGGGTGGTGACACGAAAGCCGCCTTTGAAGTCCCCGGCGATACCGAGCTTCTTGAGCATCGCGCTGATCTGCGGACCGCCGCCGTGTACCACGACGGGTTTGATGCCGCAGTTGACCAGGAACACCATGTCGTCGGCGAATGCCGCCTTGAGCGTGTCGTCGGTCATCGCGTTGCCGCCGTACTTGATCACGACGATCTTGCCGTGCAGAGCCTTGAGCCACGGCAGTGCTTCGGACAGCACGGCGGCTTTGTCGGGGGTGGGCAGGCTCATGAGCTGTACGCCGAGTTCTCTTCGACGTATCCATGGGACAGGTCGGTGGTGCGGATGGTCGCCGAAGCCGATCCGACGGCGAGGTCGACGGTGACGTCGATGTCCTCGCCGGACAGATCGACCTCGCGGGCGCCGGGGGTTCCGACGCTGTCCACACAGACCGGGAAGCCGTTGAACGACACCGTGATCCGGTCGGCGTCGAGCTGCACGGGGGCCATGCCCACCGCGGCGAGCACGCGACCCCAGTTCGGGTCCGAGCCGAACAGCGCTGTCTTGACCAGGCTGTCGCGCGCGATCACCCGGGCAGCGACCACAGCGTCGTCCTCGGTGGCAGCGCCGGTGACGGTGACCGCGACGCGCTTGGTGACCCCTTCGGCGTCGGCCTGCAGTTGCGCGCACAGGTCGTCACATACCGTGAACACCGCGTGATCGAGGTCGTCCTGGCTGGGCGTGATCTCGCTGGCCCCCGAACTCAGCAGCAGCACCGTGTCGTTGGTGGAGCAGCTGCCGTCGACGTCGAGGCGGTCGAAGGTCCGTGCCACCGCCCTCGTCAGCGCAGTCTGCAACGCCTCGGGGGCCGCAACCGCGTCGGTGGTGATCACGCAGAGCATCGTCGCCAGCGACGGGGCCAGCATGCCGGCGCCCTTGGCCATGCCGCCGACGGTCCACTGGTCGGGATGATGCAGTGCAACCTGTTTGGGCACGGTGTCGGTGGTCATGATGGCGCGTGCGGCCTCTTCCCCGCCGCCGAGACCACCGGCCAGTTCGTGCACGATCTCGCGGACGCCGGCGAGCACCTTGTCCATCGGCAGTCGGTCCCCGATGAGTCCGGTCGAGCAGACCGCGACCTCGATGGCCCCGGTCTCGGTGCCCCAGTCCGACAGAGCGGCCGCGACCGCCTCGGCGGTGGCGTGGGTGTCCTGGAACCCACCCGGACCGGTGCAGGCGTTGGCGCCGCCGGAGTTGAGGATGACTGCCCGCAACCGACCGGTGGTCAGAACCTGCTGGGTCCACAACACCGGCGCAGCCTTGATCTTGTTACGGGTGAAGACGCCGGCGGCGGCGTAGTCCGGTCCCTCGTTGAACACCAGCGCGAGGTCGGCGTTCCCGGAGGCCTTGATGCCCGCGGAGATGCCGGTGGCGCGGAATCCGGCCGGCGCGGTCACCCCCTGGGTGCGCAGCAGTTTCGACTCGGTGCTCACGGCGCGACACCCACGGCGGAGAGCCCGGCGGTCTCGTCCCAGCCCAGGGCGAGGTTCATCGACTGCACCGCGGCTCCGCCGGTGCCTTTGGCCAGGTTGTCGATCGCGGCGATCGCCACGAACGTCTGTGCGTCCTCGTCCAGGGCGACCGACACCTGGGCGGCGTTGCTGCCGATCACCGAGCCGGTCCGGGGTAGTTGGCCGTCCGGCAGCAGGTGAACGAAAGGCTCGTCGCTGTAGGCCTTTTCGTAGGCGGCACGCAGATCCGACAGGGTTGCGGTGGTGCGGGCCGTGCAGGTCGCCAGGATGCCCCGCGAGGTCGGGATGAGCACCGGGGTGAACGACACCGTGACGGGGGCACCGGCGACGGCGGAGAGCCCCTGCGCGATCTCGGGGGTGTGCCGGTGTTTGCCGCCGACGTTGTAGGCGCGCGCGGAGCCGATGACCTCCGACCCGAGCAGGTCCACCTTGGCGGCGCGGCCGGCGCCCGACGTGCCGCTGACCGCCATCACCGTGACCGCCGGCTCCACCAGGCCGCCGGCCAGCGCCGGCCAGAGCGCCAGCAGCGCCGCCGTCGGGTAGCAGCCGGGTACCGCCACACGTTTGGTGTCGCGCAGCCGCTCGCGGCCACCGGGGAGTTCGGGCAGACCGTAGGGCCAGGTGCCGGCGTGCTCGGACCCGTAGAAGCGCTGCCAGGCTGCTGGGTCGCTGAGCCGGAAATCGGCGCCGCAGTCGATGACGAGGGTGTCAGGGCCGAGTTGTTCGGCCAGCTGCGCGGAATGTCCGTGCGGTAGACCCAGGAACACCACGTCGTGACCGGCCAGCGTGCCGATCTCGGTGGGTTCGAGGACACGGTCGGCCAGCGGCCACAGGTGGGGGTGGTGTTCGCCCAACGCTGAGCCCGCGCTCGCGGCGGCGGTGAGCGCGCCGATGGTCAGTCGCCCCTCGGCATAAGCTGGATGACCGAGGAGCAGGCGCAGGATCTCGCCGCCGGCGTACCCGCTGGCACCGGCGACCGCGACGGAAGTCATGGCTCACCATCTTGCATGTTTATGCAAGGCCATGCAAATTCATTATTGCGGGGTGGGTGGCGCGCCGCCCGTCGTAGTGTGATCGCACCCATCCGATTCGATCGCAGCGGGAGACGCGATGGAATCACTGTACTGCTGCGCCTGCGGGACGAGGCTCTGGGACGAGGCCAAGTTCTGCCATTCCTGCGGGACGCGCGCCGTTTCGCCCGAGGCGGTCGAATACAAGCACGTCACCGTGTTGTTCGCCGATGTCGTGCGATCGATGGACATCGCCAGAGCCGTAGGACCCGAGCGTCTCGGCGAGATCATGACCGAGTTGATGCGCCGGTCGGCCGCGGTGATCCACGCACACAGCGGCACCGTCAATCAGTTCACCGGTGACGGTCTGATGGCCGTCTTCGGCGTACCGCGCACGGTCGAGAACCACGCCGCCCTGGCCTGTCGCGCCGCTCTCTGTCTCGTCGACGAGATCGAGGCGCAGGCCGCCGAGGTGCGCGCCCGCGACGGTATCGAGTTGCAGGTGCGCGTCGGCCTGAACTCCGGTCAGGTGGTCGCCGGCGACTGGGATTCGGGCGGCATCGGCTACGCCACGATCGGTGAAGAAAGTCGGGATGGCGCAGCGGATGGAGTCTGTGGCACCGGTCGGAGGTATCGCTGTGAGCGCCGCCACCGCGCGGTTGGTGGCAAATCGCGCCGTTCTCACCGAGCCGGAACTCGTCGCCGTCAAAGGGCGTCAGGAGCCGATAGCCGTCCGTCGCCTGATGGCTTTCGTACCGGGTCCACCGTCGGCCTCCGACACCACGCTGACCGGACGCGCCGACGAGTTGGCTGTCCTGGCGGCGCTGCTGGATCGCTGCGCGTCACAAGGACGCGTGGCGCGAGTGGTGGGCCCGCCGGGAATCGGAAAGACGCGCCTGCTCGAGGAGCTCATCGGGCTTGCCGCCGCGCGATCACTGCCTGTGTACCTCTCCTACTGTGAATCACACACGCGCACTGTGCCGTTCAGTGCGGCGAGGTCTCTGTTCAGGGCGCTGTTCACCCTCGGCGCTGTCCCCGCGCAGCAGGCGAGGCTGCGAGTCCGCGCTGAACTGGTGGACGCCGACCCTGGTGATCTGCTCCTCCTCGAGGACCTGCTAGGCATCGGGGAGCCGGGTTCGGCTCTGCCCGAGGTCTCCGCAGACGCGCTCCGACGCCGGCTCGGATCCCTGGTCACGACCGTCATGCTGCAGCGTCCGCCGGCTCTCCACGTGATGGAAGACGTGCACTGGATCGACGAAGCCAGCGAGTCGCTGCTGGCCCTGGTGGCCGAAGCTCTCCCGCAGACGCGTTCGCTCTTCGTCGTCACCCACAGGCCCGAGTATCGCGGTGCACTCACCACCGTTGCCGCCGGCGAGGCGGTCGTGCTGAAGCCACTCGCCGACTCGGAGGTGACCGCTCTGACCACCCAGTTACTCGGATCCGATGCGTCGGTGTCGGGCATTGCCGGCCGGATCGTCGAAACAGCCGGGGGCAATCCGCTTTTCGTCACAGAACTCGTCCGTGACCTCGCCGAACGCGGCGTCCTGTCGGGGCGACGCGGGCGCTACCGCAGCACGGGACAAGACACCGCTCTGTCTGTTCCGGCCACTGTCCGCGCCACCATCGGAGCGCGCGTCGATCGTCTGCCCTCGTCGGTCAAGTCGGTGCTGTATGCCGCGGCGGTCATCGGCATCCGCTTCGACAGAGACCTGCTCCGTAGCGTCGTGCCCGACGACGCCCGCCTGGCGTCCGCGCTGGAGGAGCTTCGGGAAGGCGAATTCGTCGACCGGGTGTCCCCGACGTCTCCGACGGAGTTCACCTTCCGCCACCCGCTGATTCGTGCGGTGGCCTACGAGTCACAACTCAAGACGGTACGGCGCGACGCGCACCGCCGGGTGGCGGCAGCGCTCCAACAGACACACCACGCGGACCCCGACCCCCACGCCGCGCTGATCGCCGAACACCTGCACGCCGCCGGCGAATTGCGTTCCGCCTTCGACTGGCATATGCGCGCCGGCCGGTGGCTCCGCAGCCGTGACCAGCGTGCCGCGCGGGAGAGCTGGCGGTCGGCACGCGCGGCCGCCGAGGCGCTGGACGGCGACCCGCAGCGGTCGCAATTGCTGACCGCCGCACTCACCCAGCTGTGCGGGCAGTCATGGCGCACCGGCGGCGATCTGGAGCAGTCCGGGCTGGAAACGCTTCGCGAGCTGTCCACGGCGACCGGTGATCGCCGATCGCTTGCGACAGGTATGGCCGGGATGGTCATGGCGCTCAGCGGCCAGCACCGGCACCGTGAAGCCCTCGCGCTGATTCCCGAGTTGACGAGACTCCTTCGCGCGCTGGGAGATCCCGGACTCAGCTATGCGCTGTTGCCTGCGGTCGCATACTCGTTGTCCGAAGTCGGCCGACTTCGCGAAGCCCTGGCGATCGCTCAGGACGTCATCGACCTGTCCGACATCGAGCCGAGGGGCGACCTTCTGTTCGGCTCGCCGCTTGCCACCGCGACGCGAATGCGCGGTCTGTACCGACTGTGCCTCGGGATCCCCGGATGGCGTGCCGACAGCGACGCCGCGATAGAACTGTCGCGGAATCTGGATCCCGCCAGCCGCGTCAGTGCCGTGTTGTACAAGTACATCCTGTCGGTCCCGGTGGGGGCACGCCGCGTGGACGAGGTGGCTCTCGACGAATCAGCGGAAGCGCTCCGACTGGCCGAGCAGGCCGGCGACGAGTTCACGCTCACCACCGCACAGGTGGCCCGCGGACTCGTCCTGGCCTACGGGAACGTCCCCACCGACGAGGCAACCGAGCTCCTCAGCACAGCCCGAGATGCCTGTAACCGGCACGGATTCACGATGAACGCGCTGGCGCTGGCCGGACCCGCACTCGCCCGGTCCATGGCCCAGCGCGGTGACCTCTCGGGCGCAATCAACAACGTGCGCGGATCGATCAGCGATATGCGCGCTGCGGGCGAGGTCCTGTCGATGGGCGTGGCCACCTCGATACTGGTGGAGTCTCTGGTCAAACGTGGCTCGGCCGGGGACCTTGCCGAAGCCACCGCCGCAGTCGATCAGCTCTCGAGCGCGACGGCGGCTTCCGGGTTGGCGCTGTATCGGGTGCCGATGCTGCGACTACGCGCCCTGCTGGCCGAAGCCGTCGGCGACGACGACGGCAGGCACACCTACCTGGACAGGGCGCGCGCAGCGGCGGCCACTTCGGACTACGAACTGCCGCAGACCGCGACGGAGATCTTTCCGTCCCTGCTTTGAGCGGTCCGGTGCGCGGGTCAGCTGCGCTGCTCGGCCCCGAGGCGCTGCGCGGCGAGCGCGACGGCGGCTTCACGCGCGGCGCTGGCATCTTCTTCGGTGAGGGTGCGATCCATCGCCCGGAACCGCAGCGCCAGCGCCAGGGATTTGCGGCCCTCGCCGATCTGCGGGCCCGTGTAGACGTCGAAGATCCGGACGTCTTCGAGTAGTTCGCCCGCACCCGCACGGACCGCGTCGACCACGCTCTGTGCTTCCACGTCCTCGTCGACGACCAGCGCGACGTCCTGGAACACCGCCGGGAACGGCGAGACGCTCGGGACGGGCAGGCGCTCGACGACCGGCACGGCGTCCAGGTCGAGTTCGACTGCGCAGGTTCCCTTGGGCAGCCCCGAGCGTTCGATCACGGCGGGGTGCAGTTGGCCTGCGTGACCGACCACCTGCTCGCCGACGAGGATCTCGGCGCACCGCCCGGGATGCCACGGCAGGTACTCCGCGGCGCGGAACGTGAAGTCGACGCCCACCGCTCGCCCGACGATCCGGACCGCCTCGAAGGCGTCGGCGGCTTCCACCCGCCGTCCGGGACCCCACGGGCCTGCGGGCTCACGCAATCCCGTGAGCACCGCGGCGACGTGCTGCGGTTGGTGCGGCAGGGAGGCGTCGAGCATCGCGATCTCGTCGTCGGTGGGACGGCGGTCGGTGGGGATGCGGTCGACGGCGCGGGTCTGACTGGTCGGTTCGACGACCTGCGCGATGGCGAACAACGCCGTGTCGACGGCGCCGCGGGACACGTTGCGCGTCAACGCTTCCAGCAACCCGGGCAGCAACGTGGTGGCCAGATGCGGCCGGTCGGCCTCCAGCGGGTTGAGCACCCGCGTGGTGTTGCGGCGCGCGTCGTCGGTGGCCAAACCCCACTGGTCGAAGATCCCGGCAGGCAGGAACGGGGTCGGCAGGATCTCGACATAGCCGTTGAGCGCCAGCGACTTGCCGACCGCGCGGCGCCGCTTCTGCACGGCGGTCAGACCACGGCCGGCGGGTGCGGCCGGCAGCACCGACGGGACGACGTCGAGACCCTCGAGCCGCATCACCTCTTCGACGAGGTCCGCGGGCTGCCGCATGTCCGGACGCCAGCTCGGCGGAACGACGGTGACGTGATCGCCCTCGACGGTGACGCGGGCACCGATCTGGCGCAGCCGCTTCTCGGTGGTTCCGGGCGGGTAGGCCACTCCCGCGGTGCGGTCGGGCAGGTCGAGCGGGATGGTGACCGGCGGCGGAGACCAGTTGTCGCGGGCCTGTTCACTGCGCCAGTCGGTGAGCCCGGATCCGATTGTACCGCCGGCGATCTCGGCGAGCAGTGCGGCGCAGCGGTCGAGCGCGGCGACCGACACCGCCGGATCGACGGTGCGCTCGTAGCGCCGGCCGGCTTCGCTGGCCAGCCGCAGCCGGCGTTGGGTGCGCGACACCGCGGCCGGATCCCAGACGGCGGCTTCGAGCAGCACGTCGGTGGTGCTCTCGCGCACCTCGGTGGTGCCGGCGCCCATGACGCCGCCGATCGCGGCGGTGGCGACGTCGTCGACGATCAGCACGTCGGCCGGGTCGAGTTTGCGCTCGACGTCGTCGAGGGTGACCACGGTCTCCCCCGGCTCGGCGAAGCGGACGCGGAACCCGCCGGTGATCAACGACCGGTCGTGGGCGTGCATCGGATGCCCGAGCTCGAGCATCACGTAGTTCGTGACGTCCACCGCAGGCGAGATCGCGCGGATCCCGCTGAGCAGCAGTCGACGCTGAAGCCACCACGGCGACACCGCGTTCGGGTCGATACCGGTCACCGGGCGCAGCCCGAACCGCAGCACACCGGTGCCGCTGTCGATGGTCACCGGCAGGGCCTCACCCTCGACCGGCAGCGGCGGGACGTCCGCAGGATCTGCGTAGTCGAGGTCGTAGGCGTTGGCGATCTCGCGGGCCATCCCGCGCACCGACAGGCAGTAACCGCGGTCGGGCGTGACGGCCAGGTCGAACACCACGTCGTCGAGACCGAGCACCTCGGTCGCCGAGGCGCCGGGCTCGGCGGTGCCGGGCGGCAGCACCAGGATGCCGGAGTGATCGGTGCCGAGGTTGAGTTCCGACGCCGAGCAGATCATCCCGTCGGACACCCGGCCGTAGGTCTTGCGCGTGGAGATGGTGAAGTCACCGGGCAGCACGGTGCCGGGCAGCGCGACGACGACGAGGTCGCCGACGGCGAAGTTGGTGGCGCCGCAGACGATGTCGCGGGGCTGCCCGTCGACGTTCTGGGCGCCGACGTCGACCTTGACCGCACGGATCGGCT
The DNA here is from genome assembly GCF_041287115.1 of Mycobacterium sp. pV006. Taxonomy (NCBI): domain Bacteria; kingdom Bacillati; phylum Actinomycetota; class Actinomycetes; order Mycobacteriales; family Mycobacteriaceae; genus Mycobacterium; species Mycobacterium sp. pV006. Next base: position 24,857 of record NZ_JBGGKT010000003.1, read on the forward strand.
TCTTGAACTCGGTCAGGTCCTCGATCTGCGCGACTCGGCCCACGGTCAACGGTCCGGTCACCGGGCCGAGACGGATCACGTCCTCGACCTCGTGGCCGATGCGGATGAACGTCTGCTCCAGTTCGTCGGCCGGAACGTCCCAGCCGGGAGCCCCGGCGCGCACCACGTCACGCAGCCAGGTGTACGGGAGGCGCATCAGGCGTCCACCCCGAACGGAAGGGAGAACCGGATGTCCCCTTCGACCATGTCACGCATGTCGGGGATGCCGTTGCGGAACTGCAGGGTGCGCTCCAATCCCATGCCGAAGGCGAAACCCGAATACACGTCGGGGTCGATGCCGCAGGCGCGCAACACATTAGGGTTGACCATGCCGCAACCGCCCCACTCGACCCAGCCCGGCCCGCCCTTCTTGTTCGGGAACCAGATGTCGACCTCTGCCGAGGGCTCGGTGAACGGGAAGAAGTGCGGCCGGAACCGGGTGCGACCCTGGGGACCGAACTGGGCGCGGGCGAACGCATCGAGGGTGCCGCGCAGGTGCGCCATGGTCAGGCCCTTGTCGACGGCCAGACCCTCGACCTGATGGAACACCGGGGTGTGGGTGGCGTCGAGTTCGTCGGTGCGGAACGTCCGCCCGATCGAGATGATGTACACCGGCAACTCGCGCTCGAGCAGCGCGCGGATCTGCACCGGGGAGGTGTGGGTGCGCAGCACCTGCCGCGAACCGTCCGGTGCGATGTGGAACGTGTCCTGCTCGCTGCGCGCCGGGTGGTCGGGCGGGAAATTCAGAGCGTCGAAGTTGAACTGCTCGGTCTCGACCTCCGGGCCCTCGGCGAGCTCCCAGCCCATCGCGACGAAGGTGTCGGCGATGTTCTCGGCCAGGATCGTGATCGGGTGGCGTGCCCCCACCGGTTGGCGCGTGGACGGCAGCGTGACGTCGATGCGCTCGGCGACCAGCACCGCCGCGTCACGTTCGGCCCGCAGTTGCGCCAGCCGCTCGTCGTAGGCCTGCTGCGCCTCGGTGCGGGCCACGTTGACGCGCTTACCCGCGTCCGCGCGCTCGGCCTTGGGCAGCGCACCCAGCGACTGGCGGGCCACCGCCACCGGCGAGCGGTCGCCGAGGTGTTCGGTCTTGGCGCGCGCGAGGTCGTCGAGGTTCGCAGCCTGGGCGAACGCACGCCTGGCTGCGCTGACCGCTTCGGCCAGCGCATCGTCTGAGAGGTCTACTGGCTGATCAGCCACCCGGCGATCATAGGCGATGCGGCCGAGCGCCCTCCGTCGCCTAGGACCCGTCGGCCGGTTTGAGTCGGTACATCGCGAAGTCTTCAGGCACGCCGTCGGATTTGTGGGCGAACATCGGTCGGCGCAGCTTGCGCGCGGTGACACCCAGCGTGTCGAACTCCTCGGGCGGGATCCGCTGCAGGGTCGACTGCGAAACCACCAGTTCGCCACGTGTGGCGCGCTCCATCACCCGCGCGGCGATGTTGACGTCGATGCCCAACCAGTCCGAGCCGAGCCGCTGCGGGTGACCGGTGTGGATCCCGACGCGCATCCGCGGGGAGTACCCGTCGACGTCGACCTCCTTGACCCCCTCGCGGGCGGCCAGCACCGAACGCACCGCCGTGGTCGGGTCCGCGAAAACCGCCATCAGGCCGTCACCCATCCGCTTGACGATGTGACCGCCGGCCTCCAACAGTGGTGGCTCGACAACCTGCGCGATGCGCCGCAGCAGGCGCAGGGTGGCCTCGTCGCCGGCGCCCAGCGACCACGCCGAGAACCCGACCAGGTCGGTGAACACCAGCGTCACCTCCGCGTTGGCCGGGCGGCCGGACACGCGTTCGGTCAGCGCCTGCCAGACCTGCAGAGCTCCGAGGCTCACCTCCCGGGTGACGGCGTGCCGGTCGAGCAGACGATCGGCCGCCCGCGCCGCCGCGGCAGGCCCGCCCACCCCGGCCGCCGAAAGCGGATCACCGAACTCCGGATCACCGGGCAGGCCTTTGCGGACCCGCTGCAGGAACGAGATCGCCCCGGCATGCTGGTTGACCGTCCGGAGCCAGCCGATCGGACCGGTCGCGGAGCGGCCGGTGTGCTCGCCCGGCGGGTCGTCATCCACGCAGTCAGCGTAATCGAGCTGCGATACCTGACTGAACCAGCAGGTCACAGCGATGTACAGCAGCTGTGGAGGCTGAATAACAGAAGGCGGGAACGTCGCCGAATTCGTGGACAACGGTTGTTGTCAACAGTAGCGTGGAAGAGTGCGATCACCGGCGATGGCAACCTCGACCACCGACAACCCTCTCGGGCCTGATTCGCTGACGTGGAAGTACTTCGGCGACGTGCGCACCGGCATGCTCGGCGTGTGGATCGGCGCCATCCAGAACATGTATCCCGAACTCGGCGCCGGCGTCGAGGACCACTCGATCCTGCTGCGCGAGCCCCTGCAGCGGGTGGCCCGGTCGGTCTACCCGATCATGGGCGTGGTGTACGACGGGCAGCGCGCCGCGCAGACCGGCGCGCAGATCCGCAGCTATCACACGACCATCAAAGGGACCGACAGCGCGGGTCGTCGCTACCACGCGCTGAACCCCGAGACGTTCTACTGGGCGCACGCCACCTTCTTCATGCTGATCATCAAGACCGCGGAGTACTTTTGCGGCGGGCTGACCGAAGCCGAGAAGCGCCAGCTCTTCGACGAGCACGTCCAGTGGTACCGCATGTACGGCATGAGCATGCGGCCCGTGCCGGAGTCCTGGGAGGACTTCTGCGAGTACTGGGACCGCAAGTGCGAAGAAGAGCTCGAGATCAACAAGGCCACCCTCGACATCTTCTCGATGCGCATCCCGAAGCCGAAGTTCGTATTGATGCCGACGCCTCTGTGGGACCAGTTGTTCAAGCCGATGGTCGGCGCGCAGCGCTGGATCGCCGCCGGCGTGTTCGATCCCGCCGTGCGCGAGAAAGCCGGGATGCGCTGGACGCCGGGCGACGAGATCCTGCTGCGGCTGTTCGGCAAGTTCGTCGAGCTGGCCTTCGTCGCCGTGCCCGACGAGATCCGGCTGCATCCCCGCGCCGTGGCCGCCTACCGGCGCGCCGAAGGCAAGATCGCCGCGGACGCCCCGCTGGTGGAGGCGCCGGCGTTCATGGCGCCGCCGCGCGATCAACGGCACCTGCCGATCCATTACGTCCCGCCGCACAAGTCCCTCCTCGACCGGGTCGGCTCGCTGCTGCACACCACGTTTTCGCTGGCCGGTGTCAGACCACCGAAAGGCGATAAGGCAGCCTGAGGGCATGCTGGATTGGTCTGATGTAGATATTGCCGTGCGCGACGCTGTCCGCGAGTTCGTGGACAAGGAGATCCGCCCCCATGTCGACGCGCTGGAGAGCGGCGAGATGGAGCCCTACCCCATCATCCGAAAGTTGTTCGCCACGTTCGGTATCGCCGACATGGCCCGCGAATCGCTGAACAAGCGCCTGGATCGGATGCGCGCCGGCGACACCTCGGCGTCGAAGAGTTCCGGCGGCATGTTCGGTGGCGGCGGTTCGCCCGGCATGGGTTTTGTGCTCATCAGTGAGCTCTGCCGGGTGAGCATGGGCGTGGTGACCGGGATGGGCGTCAGCCTGGGCCTCACCGTGCCCACCATCATGAGCCGCGGCACGCTGGCCCAGCAGGAGCGCTGGCTGCCTGACCTGGTGACCTACGACAAGGTCGGCGCGTGGGCCATCACCGAACCCGACTCCGGGTCGGACGCGTTCGGCGGCATGAAGTCCTATGTCGTGCGCGACGGTGACGACTACATCCTCAACGGACAGAAGACGTTCATCACCAATGGTCCCGACGCCGACGTCGTGGTGGTGTACGCCAAGCTCGACGAAGGCGACCCGTCGATCGACAAGCGGGACCGCAAGGTCTTGACCTTCGTCCTCGACAAGGGCATGGACGGCTTCGTGCAGTCGAAACCGTTCCACAAGATGGGCATCCACTCCTCACGCACCGGCGAGCTGTTCTTCAACGACGTCCGCCTGGGCAAGGACCGACTCCTCGGTGAGACCGAGAACAACTCCGCCGGCGACGGTCGCGACAGCGCTCGGTCCAGCTTCTCGGCCGAGCGGATCGGTGTCGCGGCGATGTCTCTCGGCGTCATCGAGGAGTGCCTGCGCCTGAGCGTCGACTACGCGAAGTCACGCACCTTGTGGGGCAAGGAGATCGGCCAGTTCCAGCTGATCCAGCTCAAATTGGCCAACATGGAAGTGGCGCGGATGAACGTGCGCAACATGCTGTTCCGCGTCATCGAAGCCTCCGAAGCCGGGAAGCCGATCTCATTGGCCGAGGCGTCGGCGATCAAGTGGTACTGCTCGCAGGCGGCCACCGACGTGGCCATGGAGGCCGTTCAGCTGTTCGGCGGCAACGGCTACATGACCGAGTACCGCGTGGAACAGCTTGCCCGCGACGCGAAGTCGCTGATGATCTACGCCGGCAGTAACGAGGTGCAGATCACCCACGTCGCGCGCGGGTTGCTGTCGGGGTAGCCCGGGCTTCCGCGCCGTCCACCTATTGGGCGTCGTCTGCGGCCGGGGATTCAACATCGGCCGCGGGCGCCGCCGCCGGCTCCTCGGCCTGCTCGTCGGGCCCCTCCCCGGCGGGCGGTTCGTTCACGGCCCCACCCGTCTCGGCACCGTCGATCTCGGCCTCGTTCGACTCGAGCGGGATGTCTTCGTCGTCGATGATGTCCGGCCCGGTCGGATCCGGGGAACCGGATCCGTCGTCGATTCCGCCGCCGTCGGCGATCGGGCTGTTCTCCTCACTGGTGTCGGGGGCCTCGTCGGTGACCGGTGCGGGATCGCCGCTGCCGGCCGCGATGCGGTTCTGCGCGCCCTCGTCCTCGACACTCAGAGGCGCACTCACCGGTGGCGCGGGAGTCTCGGGCGGAGTGATCGGCGGAGGCTTGAGGATCTCCGGCACACCGACCTCCATGCGAGGTCGGATGTAGGCGGAGTCGATGATCGGGCGCAGGAGGGCGTCCATGAAATCGATGAACTCCGGAGGGAATCCAGCTTCGACCCAGGGGGTGAGCAGCGGCAATCTGGGGGTCGGAATAAGCACGTACGTCGTGGTGCCGCCGAGGTCGTTGGTGACCTCGACAAACCGGGTCGGTTGGGTTCGGACATCGAAGAACGCGCGGTCGACGTGCAGTTCGGCGCCGCCCATGATCGCGTTGACCACGGCGAGGATGTTGAACCAGTTGTCCGGGAAGTCGGAGATTCCGTCGTATTCGGCCGAGATGTTCAGGATGTCGTAGGGCGTCTCCGGGAAGGGGACGTATCGCGCTCCGCCGAGAAGGAACAACAGTGGGACCGGATACGAGTACACCATCGCCGTGAGCTCGCCGGGTAGGGGCCGATCGGGGTCGTCCATCAACCGGCGCAACACTTCCGGCACCGTCGGTGCGCCCTGCGAGACAGCGCCGATGAGCATCACCCCGGACGTGTTCTTGACCGCGTCGTACAGATTGTCGGCTCCCACTCCGATCGAGTAGCCGAAGTCCGGATCACCCGGGAACGGCACGTTGACCCGCTCATAGGAGGCGAGTAGTCCCCCGAACGCCGTCCGCATCTGCTCGTCGGACAACTCCGCGTATCCGCCTTTGCCGCCGATGATCAACGCGGTGGGCTTCGGAGTCTCATCGGCCAGCATCGCGTACTGCCACAAGCCGGTGATCACCCCATCTGAGGGACCTCGCACCGCGGCCGAGAAGACCCCGAGAAGGATGACGCTGAGGAAAACTCCTATGCGATACATGGCCGCACCTACTTCGTCCCGCCCTCCAGCATTTGCTGGTATCGGGCAGGCTACTGCGGGCCGAGCAGCGCGACAATGGATCAAAGGGCCTAGTTCCGGGCCTGGATCTCACCTGGATCCAGGAGGTCTCACCTGGATTATTTCGATGAAACGCGTGCTGATTCCATCGGTGGCGCAGACGTGGGCCACCGGGAGCCCGCCAGCTCTCCGGCAAAGTTACCGAGTTTTTCCAACCTGCCGCTGAGACCGGGTTTCGCGGCGGGTGGGCGGACCGGGCTTCTCGCGCTCGAGACTTCGCTGCGGTGCCGATGTGGCGGCGTCGTCTGCGGACCGGCTCGGTACCGTCTCTTTCTCGGCCTTCTCCGCGGCAGTGGTCTCCTCCCGCAAGAGCGCGGCGGCACCTTCGGTCTCGGCATCCGTTTTCGTGTCGAAATCCGCTCCGCGAGAATCGACCTCAACAGCAGACGAAGCCCGCGCCGGTTGGCCGGCACTGAGTGGCTTGACGAGTTCCACTGCCGAAGAAGACTTTTCATCCTCGGCACTCGAGGTGATCGCCGACCGCACCCCGACCGGGGCGCGGTTGTACGCCGAGTCGATGACGGGCCGCAACAATCCGTCGAGGAACCGGACGAAATCGGTGGCCACACCGTTGGGCGCCAATGGACGCAACAGCGGCAGGATCGGTGTCGGGATCAGGATGCTCGTCGTCTTGCCGCCGAGTCCGTTGACGCTCTCGGTGTAGTACGGCGCCTCGCGGGGGACCAGATCGATGTCGTAAAAGGCCGCGTCGACATGGAACTGGGTGGCGCCCATCAGCGCGTTGACCACGGCCAGGAAGTTCAGCGTGTTGTCCGGCCAATCGGCGAGACCGTCGTACTGCGCCTTGACGATCAGCACGTCATACGGCGTCTCCGGCAACGGACGGTACGGGACCCCGTTCCGCGCGAAGACGGTCCGGTTGGGGTAGCCGTAGATGACGGCGTTCAGTTCGGCCGGGGCCGGGCGGTCATCGTCTTCCATCAACCGGCGCAGAACCTCATCGATCACGGGTGCCCCCTTGGAAACCCCACCGAGGGTTTTCGGTCCCGGGGTCTCGGCGATCGCGGTCATCATGTTGTCGGCCCCGACGTCGATGGAATAGCCGAGGCCGGCCCATCCCGGGAACTCCACCTTGACCAGGTCGTAGGTGGCGAAGTAACCGCCGAGCGCAGAACGGATCTGTTGTTCGTCCAGTTCGGCGTAGGGGCCGGCGCCACCCACGATCAGTGCCGTGTCACCCGTCGCGATCCCGGGCGAGAGCCCGACCAGAGCAGCACTGATCAACACAGCCAAACGCTTCATGGCGCCCCCCTGCCAAAGAAACTCCCCCACCGCGGATTTGCTGAATCCGCACAAGTTAACCGGGGTCAGGGTACCCGATCCGCAGCCGTGGGCATACAACCTGAGATGGGACGGGCGTACAGCAAATCGGTGGGCTCACCGCCCCATGGGCGGTGATCTTTGCTGTCACCCGAATATCCGCGTCAATTAGGCAATTCCACGCTTAGCCCGATGGCGATCGAAGACGAAACCCAGCCATCCCGCGGTGGATTGGAGCCCCGGGTGCGGAGCGCGCCGAGGCGGCGCATACCGTCCTGCGCGAATCCAGCTACTGCCGAGGCGCAAGCTGACGTCATGTCTAGGTCGCGGCCCGCCGGTGGACCCGCGCGCTCTGGTACAGACAGATCGCGGCTGCCGACGCGATGTTCAGACTTTCGGCGCCGCCGACCATCGGGATGTGCACGCGGCGATCGGCCGCATCCGCCAGCGTCGCCGGAAGTCCGTGTGCCTCGGACCCGAACAACCAGGCAGTCGGCGGGCCCAGCTCGGCGTCATCGAGGCTCACATCGCCATCGAGAACGGTTGCCAGCACCTGCATCCCGGCCTGCCGGAGCCGCGCGACGACGCTGTGCTCGTCGGGCTCGCTGAGCACCGGGATGGAGAAGATGCTCCCGGCCGATGCCCGCAGACACTTGCCGTTGAAGGGATCGACGGAAGCCCCTGCCAGCACGACCGCGTCGGCACCCATCGCGTCCGCGACCCGGATCACGGTGCCGGCGTTACCCGGTTCGGAGATGCCGACCGGAACGGCGACCAGTTGCGGGCTGTCCGCGAGTAGCGCGGTGAGATCGATGTCGGGCATCGTGCACACCGCTACCAGACCGACCGGTGTCACGGTGTCCGACAGAGCTTTTGCTGCCCGCTCGGTGACCAGTTGCACCGGCGCTCCGGTCAGCAGCGTGCCGAAGCGTTCAGCCGCGGCCTCGGTCGCGAACACCTCGGAGACAAGTCCGCGCCGCAACGCTGCCTCGACGAGGTTGGGGCCTTCGGCGAGGAAGCGTGCGGCGCGGCGGCGCCCAGTGTGGCGGTGCAGCTTGACCGCTGCGACCACCCGGGCAGATCGCTCGGTGAGGGTCAGGCAGCCTCGCCTGACGGAGCGTTGACATCCTCGGGCAGCGCGGCCTTGGCGACCTCGACCAGCGCGGCGAACGCAGCCGGATCGCTCACCGCGATCTCGGCGAGGTTCTTGCGGTCGACCTCGACGCCAGCGGCCTTGAGCCCCTGGATCAGCCGGTTGTAGGTGATGCCGTTGGCGCGGGCGGCCGCGTTGATGCGGGTGATCCACAGCTTGCGGAAGTCGCCCTTGCGGGCCTTGCGGTCACGGTAGGCATAGGTCAGGGAGTGCAGCTGCTGCTCTTTGGCCTTGCGGTACAGGCGTGACCGCTGGCCGCGGTAGCCCTTCGAAGCCTTGAGGATGGTGCGCCGCTTCTTCTGCGCGTTGACTGCGCGTTTCACGCGTGCCATGGGTTGTTCCTATTCTCGTACGGGTCAGTTCGTGCCGACGGATGCACCGTCGGGGCGCTGGGGCTGGGTGATCAGCCGTCCAGCATCTTCGCGATGCGCTTGGCGTCGTTACCCGACACCGTGGTGCGGCCGTCGAGCCGACGCGTGCGGGTCGAGGGCTTGTGCTCGAGAAGGTGCCTGCGGTTGGCCTTCTGGCGCATGATCTTTCCGGTCCCGGTGCGACGGAACCGCTTCGAAGCGCCGCTGTGGGTCTTCGCCTTGGGCATGTTTCCTCAGTTCTGTGTGTCGGTCTGGTTGTCGGCCGGCGCGTCTCCGGAGCCCCCGGTCGGCGCGTCGGCGTCGTGCGCCGCCTTGGCGCGAGTCTTCGCGCCGCGGTGCGGAGCCAGCACCATCGTCATGTTGCGACCGTCCTGCTTCGCGGACGTCTCGACGAAGCCGTACTCGGCCACGTCGGCACCCAGGCGCTGCAGGAGGCGGAAGCCCAGTTCGGGACGCGACTGCTCGCGCCCTCGGAACATGATCGTCACCTTGACCTTCGACCCGGCTTCCAGGAAGCGGATGACGTGACCCTTCTTGGTCTCGTAGTCGTGCGGATCGATCTTGGGACGCAGCTTCTGCTCTTTGACGACGGTCTGCTGCTGGTTCTTGCGAGACTCGCGCGCCTTTTGGGCTGTCTCGTACTTGTACTTGCCGTAGTCCATGATCTTGCAGACGGGTGGTCTGGCATTCGGAGCTACTTCGACGAGATCGAGATCAGCATCCGCGGCGACGCGGAGAGCATCTTCGATGCGCACGATGCCTACCTGTTCACCGCCTGGTCCGATCAGGCGAACCTCAGGTACGCGAATGCGCTCGTTGACGCGGGTCTCAGTGCTGATGGGGCCTCCTATGTTGTCCTCAAGGAGCCCCAAACCACGGCACTGCTCCACCGAGAGCAGGAAGCCCTGCTCGCAGCAGGGCCCAGTGCCGACCAGAACAGGCATCGTCGATGCCTGTGACCGGACCGCTGTACCTTCGATCAAGCATCGGTCAGCGGTGGGAGCGGGACTCCACTTGTGCGCCCAGCGTTCGCCGGGGCGGTCGCGCGTGCAAGTCTAGCAGCTATGACCGATGATCCCGCACACGCCGAAGCCGGGGACTCCCCGCCCGTCCGCGAACTCGCCGACGTGCCCGCCGTCGAGGTGATCACCCGGGCCGCCGTGATGCTGATGAGCGCCGCGGCCGAGAAGCTCGGACTGTCCGCCGAGGATCCCGACGACAGCCCGCATCGCGACCTCGACGAGGCGCGCCGCCTGATCACCGCCCTGGCCGGGCTGGTCACCGCATCCGCCGAGTACCTCGGCCCGCACGCGGGTCCGGTGCGCGACGGCCTCAAGACCCTGCAGTTGGCGTTCCGCGAGTCCAGCGCGGCTCCCGACGAGCCCGGCAAAGGTCCCGGAGAGAAATACACCGGCCCCGTTTGGTAGCGCGTTTCCCGCGTCTGAGCGCCTTTCGCGAATAGTGTCGCGGCCTATGACGCACATCACGGGCACCCATGCGGATTCGGCGGCCCGCTACCGGTGGGTGCCGACTGCGGCCGGATGGGTTGTCGGTGTCATCGCAACGCTGTCGCTGCTCGCGAGTGTGTCGCCGCTCGTGCGGTCGCTGATCCGGGTGCCCCGGGAATTCGTCGACGACTACATCTTCAATTTCCCCGACACCAGCTTCGCGTGGGCGTTCGTCCTGGCGTTGTTGGCCGCGGCACTGGCCGCCCGCAAACGGATCGCGTGGTGGCTCCTGGTCGGCTACCTCGTCGCCGCCGCGGCCTGGAACGTCGGGGAGTTGGTCGGTGGCGACGAGCGGCCGATGCAACAGGTCGGCGAGCTGGTCGGTCTGGGCTTCCACGTCGTTGCGATCGCGGTTCTCCTGTTGGCGCGTGCGCAGTTCTGGGCGCGGGTGCGGCGTGGGGCGCTGGTCAAGGCCGCGCTGCTGCTCGTGGCCGGGATGGGGCTCGGGACGCTCCTCGGATGGGCCTTGCTCGAGGTGTTTCCCGGCACCCTGGAACGGCCGTACCGCTTCTGGTATGCGCTGAACCGGGTCAGCGCCTTCGCCGGTGTCGACGCCGAGTCGTTCAGCGGGGAACCGCATGTGTTCGTCAATGCGCTGCTCGGTCTGTTCGGCGCGCTGGCGCTGATGGCGGCTGCGGTCGTGCTGTTCCAGTCGCAGCGCGCGGTCAACGCGCTGACCGGAGAGGATGAGTCGGCGATCCGGGGCCTGCTGGAGGCGTACGGCAAGAACGACTCGCTCGGCTATTTCGCCACCCGTCGGGACAAGGCGGTGGTGTTCGCGGCGAACGGCCGTGCTGCGGTCACCTACCGAGTCGAGGTCGGCGTGTGCCTGGCCAGCGGCGACCCGGTCGGCGATCCGAAGGCGTGGCCGGCGGCGATCGACGCGTGGCTGCAGCTGTGTCAGCGCTACGGGTGGGCAGCCGGAGTCATGGGGGCGTCCGCGTCCGGAGCCCAGGCGTTCCGCAACGCCGGCCTGAGTGCACTGCAACTCGGGGACGAAGCGATCCTGCACACCGATGAGTTCAGGCTCTCCGGGCCGGACATGCGCGCAGTGCGCCAAGCCGTCACCCGAGCCCGCCGTGCCGGTGTCACTGTGCGGGTGCGCCGACACCGCATGTTGAGCGACGACGAGATGGCCGCCGTGATCCGCCGTGCCGACGAATGGCGGGACACCGAGGACGAGCGCGGCTTCTCCATGGCGCTGGGACGGCTCGGCGACCCCGCCGACGGCGGCTGCCTGCTGGTCGAAGCGGTCAGCGGCGACGAGGTTGTCGCGATGCTGTCCCTGGTGCCGTGGGGCACCAACGGGGTGTCGTTGGACCTGATGCGGCGCTCCCGCCAGTCCCCCAACGGCACCGTCGAGTTGATGGTGAGCGAACTCTGCCTACAGGGCGAGGACATCGGCATCACGCGGATCTCGTTGAACTTCGCGATGTTCCGGTCGGCGTTCGAGCAGGGTGCACAGTTGGGCGCAGGCCCCGTCGCCCGACTGTGGCGGTGGCTACTGGTGTTCTTCTCCCGTTGGTGGCAATTGGAGACCCTCTACCGATCGAACATGAAGTACCAGCCGGAATGGGTGCCGCGGTACGCCTGCTACGAAGACACCCGCGAGCTGCCGCGTGTCGGGGTCGCCTCGGTGATCGCCGAAGGCTTTCTGGTGCTGCCGTTCTCGCGGCGCCACGAGCAACCCCACACGGGTCGGCACGTGGCAGCACCGGGCGCTCTGGTGGCCACCGGCCTGCTACACAGCGACGGCACCGCCCCGGACGCAGCTGCGATCGCGGACCGGTCCCCCGACGACGAGACCCCGCGGCTCCCCGAACAGGTCCGGGTCCGCATGGCAAAGCTGAAATCGTTACAGGACAACGGCATCGACGCCTACCCCGTCGGGGTGCCACCGACCCACACCGTGGCGCAAGCCCTCGCCGCGGCCGCCGGCACGACTGTCACCGTCGCCGGCCGGGTGCTTCGGTTGCGCGACTACGGCGGGGTGTTGTTCGTACAGTTGCGGGACTGGTCGGCTGAAATACAGTTGGTGCTCGATAGTTCGCTGCTCGTCGACACCACCACCGCGGACTTCACCGGTGCGATCGACCTGGGCGACCTGGTCGAGGCCACGGGAACGATGGGGCACAGCAGATCTGGAGTCTGGTCGTTGCTGCTGACGCGGTGGCGCCTGATCGGCAAGTGCCTGCGGCCCCTACCGGACAAATGGAAGGGATTGACCGACCAGGAGGCCAGAGTGCGTGCCCGCTACGTCGACCTGGCGGTCAACACCGATGCCCGGGACCTGATCAAGGCGCGTAGCGCAGTGCTGCACGCCATCCGGGAAACGTTGGTGGGCAAAGGATTTCTGGAGGTAGAGACGCCGATACTGCAGCAGATCCACGGCGGCGCGAACGCCCGCCCGTTCCTGACCCACATCAACGCCTATGACCTCGACCTGTATTTGCGCATCGCCCCGGAGCTGTACCTCAAACGCCTGTGTGTCGGCGGTGTGGAGCGGGTCTTCGAGCTGGGTCGGGCGTTCCGCAACGAAGGGGTGGACTTCAGCCACAACCCGGAGTTCACGCTGCTCGAGGCTTATCAGGCTCACGCCGACTACCACGTGTGGATCGACGGCTGCCGGGAACTGATCCAGAACGCCGCCCTGGCCGCCAACGGATCCCAGGTGTTCCTGCGGCCACGCGAGGACGGCACGCTCGAACCGGTCGACGTCTCCGGGCAGTGGGCCGTCAAGACGGTCCACGACGCGGTGTCCGAGGCTCTCGGCGAACACATCGAACCCGACACCGACCTGGCGACGCTGCGCCGTCTCTGCGACGCGACCGGTATCCCGTACCTGACCCATTGGGACGCCGGCGCGGTGGTGTTGGAGCTCTACGAGCATCTCGTCGAGGACCGGACGCAGGAGCCGACGTTCTATAAGGACTTCCCCACCTCCGTCTCGCCCCTGACTCGACCACACCGCAGCATCTCCGGTGTCGCCGAGCGGTGGGACCTGGTCGCGTGGGGGGTCGAGTTGGGCACCGCCTACAGCGAGCTCACCGATCCGGTGGAGCAGCGCCGACGCCTGCAGGAGCAGTCGCTGCTGGCGGCCGGCGGTGATCCCGAGGCGATGGAACTCGACGAGGATTTCCTCCAGGCCATGGAGTACGCCATGCCGCCGACGGGAGGGCTGGGCATGGGCGTGGACCGGGTCGTCATGTTGATCACCGGCCGCTCGATCCGCGAGACACTGCCGTTCCCGCTGGCCAAGCCGCGGTAACGCGCCCGCAGTAGCGTGGGTTCATGCCCGAGGAAGTGACACCCGAACCGCAGCCGGTCCCTCAGGAGGAGACCGGCTACACCGCCGACGGGGTGCCGACGTTCGACGCGGTACGCGAGAAGATCGAGACCCGCTACGGCACCGCCATCGGTTCGTCTGAACTGGCCGCCGAGACGGGAGAGGGCCGTGCCGTCGAGGAGCAGTACGACGCACGGAAGCGCGCCGCGGCAGAGAAACTCGCCCAGATCCGCAAGTCGATGTCAGAAGGTGGCTAGCGCGCGGTTCACGGCGGCGCAGCGACGCGCCCGTCTGGCCCGTCGCCATCACCTGGCCGGTGGTGTGTCCGCCGGCGCGTCGGTCGAGACGGTGACCGCCTCCCTGGTGGGACTGCATTCGACCGACCCCGCCACCCCGTATATGTCGCTGTGGGCGCGGCTGCCGGATTTCACGGTGGTCGATCTCGACGATGCTCTCTACGAACGACATTCATTGGTCAAGCAGCTGGCTATGCGGCGCACTTTGTGGATGGTCCGCACAGAAGACCTCTCTGCGGTGCAGGTGGCAGCGAGCGAGCGCGTGGCTGCCAACGAGACGCGACGGCTCGTCGCCGACGCCGAGAAGGCAGGCGTGGCCGCTGATGGCGCAGCCTGGCTCGAGACCGCGGCCGCGGCGGTGATCGACCATCTGCGCACTGCCGGACCGTGCACGGCGCGTCAGTTGCGCGAGGCGCTCCCGGAACTGACCGGCACCCATGACCCGGCACCGGGGAAGCACTATGGCGGAGAGGGACATCTGGCGCCCCGAGTCCTGACAGTGCTGGCCGCCCGCGGTGAGCTCGTGCGCGGCCCCAATGACGGCGGCTGGACGTCGTCGCGGCCACGATGGACAACCGCGGCCCAGTGGCTGCCTCCCGCGACCGCCGTCGAGCCGAATCGAGCCCGCGCGGAACTCGTGCGCCGGTGGCTACATGCGTTCGGGCCCGCGACGGTCAACGACCTGAAGTGGTGGTTCGGCAACACCGTGGGGTGGGCACGGCAGGCGCTGGTCGATGTCGACGCGGTCGAGGTCGACCTGGACGGGGTGTCCGGCTACGTCCTACCCGGCGACGACGGACCTGATCCCGAGGTCGAGCCGTGGTGTGCGCTGCTGCCCGGTCTCGACGTCACCACCATGGGCTGGGCCGACCGGGGTTGGTACCTGGACGCGCATCGCGAAGCGGTGTTCGATCGCAACGGCAACGGTGGCCCGACGATCTGGGTGGACGGCCGCATCGTCGGAGCCTGGACTCAGGACGCCGAGGCGCGTGTGCGGCTCGTGTTTCTCGAGGACATCGACCGCGGCATGCAGAAGACACTCGCCGGGCGCGCCGACGCGCTGACGGAATGGCTGGCCGGGGTGCGGGTGAGCCCGCGGTTCCCGTCGCCGGCCTGCAAGAGCATCGCCGTCAGGCGCTGACCTTGCTGCGGCTGCGCGTCTTCGCCTTCGGTTTCTGCTTCGGACGTGACATGCCCAGCGTCTCGGCGAGGAAGTGTCCGGTGTAGCTGTCGGGGTTGAGCGCCACGTCCTCCGGTGTGCCGGTGGCCACCACGGTGCCACCGCCCGACCCGCCCTCGGGTCCCATGTCGATGATCCAGTCCGAGGTCTTGATGACGTCGAGATTGTGCTCGATGACGATGACCGTATTGCCCTTGTCCACGAGTCCGTTGATGACCGTGAGCAACTTGCGGATGTCCTCGAAATGCAGACCGGTGGTCGGCTCGTCGAGGATGTAGATGGTCCGGCCCGTCGACCGCTTCTGCAGTTCGGAGGCGAGCTTCACGCGTTGCGCCTCGCCACCCGAGAGCGTCGGCGCCGGTTGCCCGAGCCGCACGTATCCAAGCCCGACGTCGACCAGCGTCTTGAGATACCGGTGGATCGAGCTGATGGGGGCGAAGAACTCCGCGGCCTCTTCGATCGACATGTCCAGCACTTCGGCGATGGTCTTGCCCTTGTAGTGCACCTCGAGGGTCTCGCGGTTGTACCGCGCACCGTGGCAGACCTCGCAGGGCACGTACACGTCGGGCAGGAAGTTCATCTCGATCTTGATGGTGCCGTCGCCCGAACAGGCCTCGCAGCGGCCGCCTTTGACGTTGAACGAGAACCGGCCCGGCTGGTAACCACGGACCTTGGCCTCGGTGGTCGCCGCGAACAGGGTGCGGATCTTGTCGAACACCCCGGTATAGGTGGCCGGGTTGGACCGCGGAGTCCGCCCGATCGGTGACTGGTCCACCCGCACCAGCTTGTCGAGCTGGTCAAGGCCGTTGACCCGGGTGTGGCGGCCCGGCACCAGTCGGGCGCCGTTGAGCTTGTTCGCCAACACCGACGCGAGGATGTCGTTGACCAGGGTCGACTTTCCCGACCCGGACACGCCGGTCACCGAGGTCAGCACTCCCAGGGGGAACGCGACGTCGACGTCACGCAGGTTGTGCTCGCGGGCGCCGACGACCGTCAACTGTCGTTTCTTGTCGACCACCCGCCGCAGCGGGGGGACCTCGATCTCCTCCTTGCCCGAGAGGTAGGCGCCGGTGATCGAGTTCGGGTTCTTCAGCAGTTCGGCGTAGGGCCCGCTGTGCACGATCTGGCCACCGTGCTCACCGGCGGCCGGACCGATGTCGACCACCCAATCGGCGTGGGCGATGGTGTCGAGATCGTGTTCGACCACGATCAAGGTGTTGCCGAGGTCGCGCAGTCGCACCAGAGTGTCGATCAATCGGCGGTTGTCCCGTTGATGCAGACCGATCGAGGGCTCGTCGAGCACGTAGAGCACCCCGACCAGACCCGAGCCGATCTGCGTGGCCAACCGGATCCGTTGTGCCTCACCGCCGGACAGTGTTCCCGCCGCGCGGGACAGCGACAGATAGTCCAGGCCGACATCGAGCAGGAAGCCGAGGCGCGACTGGATCTCCTTCAGCACCTGGCCGGCGATCGCCGCTTCCCGCGGTCCCAACGTCAGTGCGTTGAGGAATTCCGCGCACTCCGCGATGGACAGTTCGGCGACCTCGGCGATGGACTTGGCGCCGAACGACCCCGCGGTCATCGTCACCGCGAGGATCTCCGGCTTGAGCCGGGTGCCGTCGCATTCCGGGCAGGGCACATCGCGCATGTAGCCCTCGAGCCGCTCCTTCATCTGCTCGGAGTCGGTCTGCTCCATGCGGCGGTGCAGATAGGCCATCACGCCCTCGAAGTCGGCGTAGTAGGACCGGGTGCGCCCGTAGCGGTTCTTGTAGCGCACGTGGACCTGCTCGTCGCATCCCTCGAGGATGGCGCGGCGCGCCTTCGCCGGCAGCTTCTTCCACGGGGTGTTGACGTCGAAGCCGAGTTGGTCGCCGAGCCCCGACAGCATCCGGGTGAAGTACTCGGCGGTGTGTCCCATCGACCAGGGGGCCACCGCGCCTTCTGCCAACGTCAACTCCGGGTCCGGGATGACGAGGTCGGGGTCGACCTCTTTGCGGATGCCGAGACCGAGGCATTCCGGGCATGCGCCGTACGGGGAGTTGAACGAGAACGACCGTGGTTCGAGGTCGTCGACGGCCAGTGGGTGACCGTTGGGGCAGGCCAGCTTCTCCGAGAACCGCTGCTCGCGGTGCGGATGGTCGTCCTCGCGGTCGACGAACTCGAGGACCACGATGCCGTCGGCGAGGTTCAGCGCCGTCTCCACCGAGTCGGTCAGCCGCTGCTTGGAGCTGGCTTTGACGGTCAGGCGGTCGACGACCACCTCGATGTCGTGCTTCTCCTGCTTCTTGAGCTTCGGCGGATCGGTCAGCGAATGCACCACCCCGTCGACGCGCACGCGGCTGTAACCCTGCGTGTTCAACTTCTCGAACAGGTCGACGAACTCGCCCTTGCGGGTCCGGACCACCGGAGCGAGAACCTGGAAGCGCAGCCCCTCGTCCATCGCGAGGACCTGGTCGACGATCTGCTGGGGCGTCTGGCGGGCGATGCGCTCGCCGCACACCGGACAGTGCGGAGTGCCCGCGCGGGCGTACAGCAGCCGGAGGTAGTCGTAGACCTCGGTGATGGTGCCCACCGTCGACCGCGGGTTGCGGTTGGTGGACTTCTGGTCGATCGACACCGCAGGTGAGAGACCTTCGATGAAGTCGACGTCGGGTTTGTCCATCTGTCCGAGGAACTGCCGGGCGTAGGCCGAGAGCGACTCGACGTACCGGCGCTGCCCCTCGGCGAAGATGGTGTCGAACGCCAACGACGATTTACCGGAGCCCGAGAGCCCGGTGAACACGATCATCGCGTCGCGCGGCAGGTCGAGATCGACCCCACGGAGGTTGTGCTCACGGGCACCCTTGACGATCAGGCGGTCGGCCAACGATGTCCTTTCAAGTCATGCCCGACGCGTCCGCGAGCGGGCGCGGACGCAATTCAGAACCATGCTAGGTGTGCCCACCGACAAGCCCTGCGACACGCTCCGTGCTGACTGATGCATCACGTTTCATCGATGCTGTCTCCACACGTCTTACCTGGGCAAAGTAACGTGACGACCATGACAACCGTCGACGACAACTACACGGGCCACGTCGAGCCGCACACCGCGGCGCAACGCACCCTCCCAGGAGCGTCGATCGTCAAGGTGTCGGTCGGCCCCATGGACAACAACGCCTATCTGGTGACGTGTTCCCAGACCGGTGAGACCTTGCTCATCGATGCGGCCAACGAGCCTGACATCCTGCTGGGACTGATCGAGGAACACGCACCCAAGCTGTCCCTGATCGTCACCAGCCATCAGCACCAGGACCATTGGCTCGCGCTCGAAGAGGTGGTGCGTTCGACGGGCGCGCCCACCGCGGCGCACCCCCTGGACGCCGAGCCACTACCGGTGTCCCCGGACATGTTGCTGACCGGTGGGGACACGCTCGACATCGGTGCGTTGCGCTTCGACGTCATCCACCTGCGCGGCCACACGCCCGGCTCGGTCGCGTTGGCGCTGAGCGGTCCGGCGACCGACGACCGCGTGCACCTGTTCACCGGCGACTGCCTGTTTCCCGGCGGCGTCGGCAAGACCTGGAAAGAAGGCGACTTCGAGCAACTGCTGGGCGATGTCACCAGCAGGGTGTTCGATGTCTTCTCAGATCAGACCGTGGTTTATCCAGGACACGGCGACGACACCACGCTCGGGACCGAACGCCCCCATCTGGGCGAATGGCGTGAGCGTGGCTGGTGACTCATTGGTGACGAGGTAATCAGGAAGGGAACATGAGTAGCGATCAGTTCAAGAAGGCGCAGAGCGGTGCGGGGTTCATCGCGGCGCTGGATCAGAGCGGCGGTAGCACGCCGAAGGCGCTGAAGCTCTACGGCATTGCCGAGGACGCGTACTCCAGCGATGCGGAGATGTTCGACCTCGTGCACGAGATGCGCACCCGCATCATCACCAGCCCGAGCTTCGACGGTGAGCGGATTCTGGGCGCGATCCTGTTCGAGGACACCATGGACCGCGAGATCGAGGGTCGCCCGACCGCGGAGTACCTGTGGGAGGTCAAGAAGGTCGTTCCGTTCCTCAAGGTCGACAAGGGACTCGCCGAGGAGAACGACGGCGCTCAGGTGATGAAGCCCATCCCGGGTCTGGACGACCTGCTGCGCCGGGCCCGTGAGAAGGGGGTCTTCGGCACCAAGATGCGGTCGGTCATCAAGGCGCCCGGTGGCGGTCTGCAAGCCGTGGTGGACCAGCAGTTCGAGGTCGGTCGCCAGATCCTCGACGCCGGCCTCGTCCCGATCATCGAACCCGAGGTCGACATCCACAGCCCGGAGAAGGGCAAGGCCGAGGAACAACTCAAGGCGGCTCTGCTCAAGGGTCTCGACAGCCTCGGTGACGATCAGGTCGTCATGCTGAAGTTGACGTTGCCCAACGAGACCAACCTGTACCGCGAACTGGTCGACCACCCGAAGGTGCTGCGGGTGGTCGCACTGTCGGGCGGCTACAGCCGCGAGGAGTCCTGCGAGAAGCTGGCCGCGAACAACGGCGTCATCGCGAGCTTCTCGCGTGCCCTGACCGAGGGGCTGACGGCCCAGCAGAGCGACGACGAGTTCAACGCGACGCTCGACTCGGCGATCTCCGCCATCGCGAAGGCGTCCAACACCTGACAGCAGAGGACCCTGGGTCGGTATCCGACCCAGGGTCCTTGCGGTTCAGCTAGACGTTCAGGACGTGTGCACGATGAGCACGTCCGACTTCGACCGCCGCGCCACGTTGGCCGGCACGGAACCCAGCAGACGGCCGGCAATGGTGCTCAGGCCGACGTTACCGACGACGAGCAGATCGGCCTTGACCTCTTCGGCCAGGTCGACCAGCGCATCGACGGGCGCACCGACCACGGCCTTCTCCTCGATGTTCTCTGCACCCGCGGCTTTCGCACGGTCACGGGCCTCGCGCAGGATCGCGTAGATGGGCGCGTTGCCCGACATCTTGTAGCCCTCGTCTTTGAGCACATCGGCAGCGCGCTGATCCTCGCCCTGTGGGAAGTAGGCCGTCGCGATGACCAGCCTCGCATTCGCGCCGGCAGCGATCTGACCCGCGCGGTCGACGGCACGTAACGACGAATCAGATCCGTCCGTCCCGACCACCACGGTTTGATAGGCGCTCATCCATATCCTCCCAGCGTCAGTTGCAAAGCCTCACGGAACATTAGCCCGCTATCGCACGGGCATGGGCGCGAATCACCACACCAAGATGCCATCGTTGCAGATGGCGATGGGTGCATTGACGGCAACATCACCCTGCACGGCCGACGTGACGACGCGTACATGCCGGTCCCCGCACCAGAGTCACCACTGTTCGCGCGCGACCGCGGATGAGCCGGGGTCTGGGGCGGCCTCGCTCTCAGGTCCGCCGGCTGACCACGCTGTGCCCTCGCACACGAGGTCGGTCGGCATGGGCAATGTGGGAGGCAGCAGAAGACCCGGAACGACGTCTCCGAGCGGCACCGCGGGCATCGGGATCACGGGTGCTGCGGCCGGCACCACCGGGACGACTGGGCCCGGCGCCGCGGTGAGCCCCGGTCCTGCCGCGGCGTGCAGCACCGGGGCCGCTTCCGGTGACACCGGCGGCGCCGGCAGCGCCTCGGGGACCACGGCAGCCGCTTCGATCACCTGGTCGGGTGGCGGTGCAATCGGATCCGGCTGAGCCACAGCAGGTTCCGCTGCCGCCGGGATTGCGGGTTCCGGAAGTGGCGCCTCGGGCGCCGGTGGTGCTGCCACGGGTTCCGCCGCCGGAGGCACCGCAACGGGCTCGGGTGCCGGAGGCACGGCAGCAGGTCCGGGCGCGGGAGGCGCCGCAACAGGCGGTGGGGGTGCCGCGACCGGCACCGGCGGCGGGGGTGCTGCGACGGGAACAGGCGGCGGGGCCGCCGCGACCGGCACCGGGACCGGGGGTGCGGCCACCACCGGCGGCGGGACGACAACAGGAACCGGCGGACCCGGCGGGACCGGCGCGGCGACGGCCGACGCGTGGGTCACCGACGCCGCCTCCGCGACAGCGGGCGCCACCACGTCGAGCGGTAACGGGCCGGGGGCCGCCATCGCGGCCACGCCGTGGACGACCTCGGCCACAGGCGCCGGCGGCACGCTGGGCGGGGTCGCCGGAACGACGCTGTCGAGCACATTCGCCGCGGCGGAAATCGCGTCCGGGACGGTGGGCGGTGGCGGTGGGTCGGCCGCCAACTGCGCGATGAGATCGAGACACGGCACACCCGGGCTGGGTTCCGCGGTGGCGGGTCGACACCAGATCAGCAGCGGCCCTGCGACACCTACGGCGAGGGCGGCAGCGGCAACACGGGAGACGTTGCGTGCCATCGGTTTTTCTATCGCTCCTTCAGCTGCCCGCCCCTGCATGAGAACCTAGCCCGTCGAGCACCGGCGCCGACCTTCCGGTTATCGAACCGATACCCCCGGGAGTCCCGCCGGTGACAGTGCCTCAGGTGTCCCGGCCGAGGACACGCCGAGCGGCGAAGGTGGCGGCTTCGTCGACCATGCCGTTGCGCGGGTAGGCGAAGTGGGCAAAGAAGTTCCGCCCTTTGGAGCAATATGGATCGCCATCGGCGCACAAGTCGATCGTCTTGTGCCCATACAGGGGGCTGATCTCGGTCAGTGGTCCCCCGCCGTAGACGTCACGCGCCGGATTGCCGAACACCGCGACGGCCGCAACGTGGTCGACCATCGACTCCGGCAACGGGACCGGAGTGAAAAACCAGACCCGCCGGTTGCCGATGAGGATCAGGTCGATCACCCCGGCGCCCTGCGACATGCCGCCCAGGACGAGTTTCGTGTCCGGACACATACCTGCCATGTACTGAACGTGCTTGTTGGCGTCCACGGCACCGGCGTTCGTGGACTTCGAGAAGTTCCAACTCGCGGGATAGTTCACGGCGTAGTAGGTGACCTTCTTGCCGAGCAGCTTCCACTTGAGACTGTTGACGAAGGCGGTGCCGACCGTGCCGAGACCGGGTCGCGAACTCGTTCCGCGGGCGAAGACCACCTCGACGTCCGGACAGGACACCGCGGCGGCGATCGGAGCCTGCACGGCCGCCAGGAAAGTCAGCACAGTCGCAAGCGCGGCAGCGCAGAGGGCGCGGCTTACCTGGTAACTGGGCACGCAAACACGCTGTCACAAGATCAGCAAATTAGCCCACTGCAGCTATACAACGGTGATTCAAGAGTTGCCGAATTGTGTTGCAACAAAGTGGTGCAATCGACGAGTTTGCGGATAATCAGTGATGCCTCAGTGTGCTCCACCGATTTCCACGCACAGGACTCCCACGGCGATCAACGCGATACCACCCACCATCCTGGCGGTCATCGCTTCCCCGAACAGCAGGCGAGATGCGACCGCGGTGAGCGCGACGCCGGCCGCCGTCCAGATGCCATAGGCGATCCCCAGTGGCATGCCATGGCGTAGCGACAAAGCCAACAGACTGAAGGCGCTGACATATCCGACCAGCACGCCAGCGTAGAACAGGCGATTGCCGGTGGCGGCGGCCCGCAGGCAGAGAGTTCCCGCGACCTCGGCAAGGATCGCCCCGATGAGCAGCACGTACGCCATCTACCGGCCCCTGTCCGGCAGCTGCACGGCGTCGGCGGCCGAATGCGATCCGGATTCGACGAGCAGCACGCCGGCGATGATGAAGACCAACCCCACTCCCGTCCAAGCGGTGAACGCCTCGTCGAAGACGACAGTCGACAGCCCTGCCGTCAGCGCCACCCCGCTTGCTCCCCAGATGCCGTAAGCCACGGCCAGACCCATGCCCCGCCTGAGGACCGACGCCAGAAGAAGGAACGAGGACAGGTAGCCGACGACCACGACCACATAGAACGCCGGCACGGTCTGCGCACCTTTCAGCGACAGAGTGGCCGCGACTTCACTGACGATCGCCAGCGCGAGGTAGACCCAAGTCATCGACATCCTCGGTGAGACTGGTGGGCGCGCGGGGCTCCGCGCGGCACGGCCACAGGGACGTCGAACATACCGCGGACTACCCCTGCCGGATTGCCGGCGACGTGCAGTTGTACGTTGCCAGCAAACCTGTCGGCCTTCGCTGTCGGCGGTCGGAAACCGCTGCCGCTCCGCGGATTAGCCCCGATCCCACCAGGACAGCGACGACGTGCCATAACCTGGGTCGGGTGGGGAGTGCGGTCGAACGTTTCCTGTACGGGGTCAGCACCGGAAGCGGGCCGTTTGCTGGTCGCGAGCTGCGATCGGCGTCGAGGGTGGCCGGAAGACCGCTCGACCGGGTGATGTGGTTCGAAGAGTTCACGGCAGCCCCGCCGGTACGCGCCATCGCTGCGGTGACCGCGATGGGAGCGGTGCCGGTGGTGACGTGGGAACCCTGGCGTTGGGACCGACGACCGTCACCGACCATGGCGATGCTGTCCGCGGGCCTGTTCGATGACCACGTGCGACGGTGGGCGCGTGCGTTGGGCGCCACCGGGTCGGAAGTGCACCTTCGGTTCGGACACGAGTTCAACGGTCACTGGTACCCATGGAGCGTTCCCGGCGGCACCACAGCTGCCCGCTTTGTCGACGTATGGCGGCGGATCCACCGCATCTTCGAGCAGGAGGACGCGCACAACGTCCGCTGGGTGTGGTCGGCGAACGCCGGCCTCGACTCGCGCGCACCACTGGAGCAGTGGTTTCCCGGCTCCGACCATGTCGACGTGCTCGGCATCGACGGATACAACTGGGGCACCAGCCAGCCGTGGAGCAGCTGGATCGAACCCGATGAGCTGTTCGCCGCCACCGTCGCCGAACTGCAGTCCCTCGTCGGCGACAAGCCGATGACGATCAGTGAGGTGGGGTGCGCCGAGGCGGGGGGAAGCAAGCCCGAATGGATCCACGCGCTGATTGCCTATCTGTGCGGCGAGACGACGGCCGACGGACTTGTGTGGTTCGATCACCATAAGGAAACCGATTGGCGTACAACAAGTTCGAAGAAGGCAGCCGAGGCCATGGGATCCGCGCTGAGGAGCGCGCAACGGCAGATGCCCACCCCTGCGGGACGGTCGGCGTGAACACCCGCCCGCTGATGCCGCCGTGCATCGTCCCCGACGAACTGGAAGAACAACGGCTGCGCTCCCTCGACCAGTTACACATGCTCGGCACTCCCCCGGAGGAACGCTTCGCCCAGATCACCCGGATGGCACGTTGCGTCTTCGAGGTGCCGATGGCGGCCGTGTCCCTTCTGGACCGAAACCGCCAGTGGTTCAAACAGACCGACGGTCTGGATCTCGACGGAAGCGTGCCGCGGGAGCAGACGGTCTGCCAGGCCACCATCGTGCGAGGTTACGAGCATCCCGAGGACCCCGCGTTGATCCTGGAGGACACCTGGGAGTCCGCGTTCTGCGAACTGCCCGCGATCAGCGGTGAAGGCGGGATCAGGTTCTACGCCGGCTACCCGTTGTTCGGCCCGGGCGGCCACCCCGTCGGCACCTTCTGCATCTACGACACCCAGCCCCGCAAGCTCAGCGCAGCTCAGCGGGAGACATTCGTCGAGCTGGCCGCCTGGGCGCAGCGGGAACTGCAGAGTTCCGACGACTTGGCACGCGCGGCAACCGTTCAGCGCCAACTGCTTCCACCCGCACTCGGAGATCTTCCGGGCTACCGGGTCTGCGCGTTGTGCCTACCCGCCTTCGCGGTGGGCGGCGACTTCTACGACCACTACCCCGTCCACGACGGCATGATCTTCACCGTCGCCGACGTCATGGGCAAGGGACTCGGCGCCGCCATCCTCACGGCCACCGTACGGTCGGCACTGCGCGGAGCGACCCGTGCGGTCGACCGGGCCCGTACCGGCGATCTCGCAGAAGCAGTCAACACGACCTACGTCCAAATTTGCGACGACCTGGACAGCACGCAGAGCTTCGTGACCCTGTTCCACCTCAAGCTGCGCACCGATGACGGGACCGTGACCTACGTCGACGCGGGCCACGGCCTCGCGGCGGTGGTGCGCCACGATGGCCGGGTGCAACCGCTCAACAGCGACGGCCTTCCGCTGGGAGTTCTCGTCGATGACCGGTGGACGATCCGCGAGGTGAGCCTCGAACCCGGCGACATGCTGGTCGTGGCATCCGACGGGATGCTCGATCTGGTGGGCGACGACATTCCTGCGACATTGAGTTTCCTGGCCCGGTATCGCGACCCGGCGGAAATGTGCGCACAGGCTCGTCGACTTCAGGACCGCCAGGCTCCGCTCGACGACGTCACCCTGGTCGCCATCCGCCGAGAAGCGGTGCCGTGAGACACCGTGCGCCGCAGAACGCTGTCGGCCGGTACCCGTCCCCGTGGCTGCGCCTGTTGATCCTGACCACCGCCATCCTCGGGGTGAACTACATCGTGTGGCGGTGGCTGGCCTCGATGAACTGGGCCGCCTGGTGGATTGCCGTGCCGTTGGTGATCGCCGAGACCTACAGCGTCATCGACTCACTTCTGTTCGGGCTCACGATGTGGCGGCTGCTGCGACGCAACCCGCCGCCCCCACCCCCCGACGGCGCGACCGTCGACGTGTTCATCACGACGTACAACGAGCCCATCGAGATGGTGATGGAGACCGCCCGCGCCGCCGTCGCCATCACCTATCCGCACCAGACGTGGATCCTCGACGACGGCGACCGTGCGGATCTGGCAGCGGCGGCCGCCGCGCACGGCATCGGGTACGTCACCCGGTCTGTCTCCTGGGCCGACAAGCCGCGCCACGCCAAGGCCGGCAACCTGAACAACGCGTTGTTCGAGACCCAAGGCGAGTACATCCTCGTTCTCGACGCCGATCAGGTCCCCGAACCGGAGATCCTCGACAACACCCTGGGCTACTTCCGCGACCCGGAGATGGCGTTGGTCAGACACCGCAGTACTTCCACAACGTGCCTTTCAGCGACCCGTTGGGCAGTCAAGCCCCGTTGTTCTACGGGCCGATCCAGCAGGGCAAGGACGGTTGGAACGCGGCGTACTTCTGCGGGTCGAACGCAGTGCTGCGTCGAGAAGCGTTGATGCAAGTCGGGATCCGAGGATACGTGCACGCGGTGGAGGAGGGCGTGCGTCGGACGCTGTATGCCGCGAGAAAAATCCTCAAGCGCACCCGGTCCCAGTTGCCGGCCGACCAGCCACAGGTGCGTGCGGCCGTGGAGAGTGTGCAGAACGCCGTGCGGGAGGCGCGCGCCCAGCTGCGGGACAACCGACCACTGGCCGACATCACCTACGACTTCCAACGCGCCGTCGACGATGCGGCCAGGACCATCGTCGACGCCGACATCACCTCGATGCGCGCCGATCTGGAGGTCATCGCCGCGCTGCAGCAGGATTCCCACGCGGCGTCGTCGACGGTGCTCTTCGACGACGAGGCACTCGAATCCTTGACCCTGCGCGAGTGGTCCCCGCTCGGGGCGATCGAATCGATCAGCGCGATGGTCCGTGCCATCGATGTCGGACGCGACGACGAGGCGCAGCCGATGTTGCCGATGGCCACCATCTCGGTCACCGAGGACATGGCGACATGTATGCGCCTGCACGCGCAAGGATGGAAGTCGGCGTACCACCACGAGATCCTCGCGCGCGGTCTGGCGCCCGACGACGTGCGGACCATGCTGACCCAGAGACTGCGGTGGGCGCAGGGCACCATCCAGGTGATGCTGCGCGAAAACCCGTTGGTGCAGAAGGGTTTGAGCATCGGTCAGCGACTCATGTACTGGGCCACGATGTGGAGCTATCTGGCCGGCTTCGCAGCACTGGCGTACATCGCCGCGCCGGCGATCTACCTGATCTTCGGCATCATGCCGGTTCAGGCCTACAGCTGGGACTTCTTCGGCCGCCTCATTCCGTTCCTGGTGCTCAACCAGTTGATGTTCATCATCATCAGCCGCGGCACCCCGACCTGGCGCGGCCAGCAGTACAGTCTCGCACTGTTTCCTGTGTGGATCCGCGCGTGCGTGACCGCCTTCATGAACGTGTTCTTCGATCGGCCACTGGGTTTCGCGGTGACGCCCAAGACCAAACAGGACGCCGGAGCCATTCCCTGGCACTTGGTCAGATGGCAACTGTTGGCGATCGCGCTGCTGGCGGTCGCGTCGGTGATCGGAATCGTGCAGCTCTATTTCGGTGCCATCTCGGTGCTCGGAGTCGGGGTGAACCTGTTCTGGGTGCTGTTCGACGTCGTGATACTCAGTGTGGTGTTCCAGGCCGTCCGGTACCGCGGACACGAAACGGAGGAGAACTGATGGGGCAGTATGAAACCCGCACGCTGACCAATGGTGCTGTGGTGGTCTGCGCCGACGGTCGACTCAACATGGTCGCCGCACCGGAGCTACGCAAACAGTTGCACACCCTGGTCGACGGCGGCCAAAGCCGGCTGGTGGTCGATCTCAGCAAAACCGAGTTGATCGACTCGTCCGGCTTGGGTGCGCTGATCTCGGGCCTCAAAGTGGCTCGGCAGGCCGGCGGGGACCTACGGATCGCCGCCCCCACCCGCCAGGTCACGACGGTGCTCGAGCTGACCAATCTGAACAGGGTTCTCACCGTCCACCCGTCGCCGGAGACTGCGTTCGATGACCGGGCCTGAGGAACATCGGGTGCTCGAAACAGTCACCGGCGAGGACACTCTGGAACGGATTCAGCAGGTTCTCGACGAGGTGTGGGCAGCTCATGACATCTCCGACACGGTCCGGATGCACATCGAACTCGCGGCAAGCGAGATCGGCGCGAACATCATTGAGCATTCGGCCGACGGGAAGTCGGTGTGCCTGCAGATGGAGGTCACCGTCCTGCCCGAGGAGGTGCGCCTGACCTTCACCGACGACGGTCACCCCGCGCCCGTGGACCTGTCGTCGGTCTCGATGCCCGACGAGAACGCCGAACGCGGACGCGGACTGGCGATCGCCCACCGGATTCTCGACGAGCTCTCCTACCGTCGTGACCGGGCCGGCAACCACTGGACCCTGGTGCGACGGCGCGACACCTGAGCTCCGCTGCGAGCGAGTGACGGGATTCGAACCCGTGTAAACGGCTTTGCAGGCCGGTGCCTAGCCACTCAGCCACACCCGCAGTGCTGTCCAAGCTGCCAGAACATGCTGGTGCCGAACAGGTTTGCGATCACGCTGAGTTCAAGTCAACTCACTTCACGCCGGCGGCGTCCATGCCGCGCAATTCCTTCTTCAGGTCGGCGATCTCGTCACGGATGCGGGCGGCGAGCTCGAACTGCAGGTCCCGAGCGGCGGTCATCATCTGATCGGTCATCTGCTTGATCAGATCTGCCAGCTCGGCCCGCGGCATGTTCGACGTGTCGCGACCCTCCACGATGCCCGCCGTCGCCGCGCGTCCGGCCTCACCCGGAGCGCGACGGCCACGGGAGGCGTTGCGTCCCGAGCCGCCGACCTCGACGACCTCGGTGTCGTCGGCCTCGCGGTACACCTGGTCGAGGATGTCGGCGATCTTCTTGCGCAACGGCTTCGGGTCGATGCCGTGCTCCTTGTTGTAGGCGATCTGCTTGGCACGCCGACGTTCGGTCTCGTCGATGGCCTGCTTCATCGAATCGGTCATGGTGTCGGCGTACATGTGCACCTCGCCGGAGACGTTGCGCGCGGCACGCCCGATCGTCTGGATCAGGCTGCGCGGCGACCGCAGGAACCCTTCCTTGTCGGCGTCGAGGATCGCCACCAGCGACACTTCGGGCAGGTCCAGGCCCTCGCGCAGCAGGTTGATCCCGACCAGCACGTCGTACTCCCCCAGCCGCAGCTGGCGGAGCAACTCCACGCGGCGCAGGGTGTCGACCTCGGAGTGCAGGTACCGCACCCGGATCCCCATCTCCAGCAGGTAGTCGGTGAGGTCCTCGGCCATCTTCTTGGTCAGCGTCGTCACCAACACCCGCTCGTCGCGCTCGGTGCGCTTGCGGATCTCGCCGATCAGGTCGTCGATCTGGCCCTTGGTGGGCTTGACGACGACCTGGGGATCGACCAGACCGGTGGGTCGGATGACCTGCTCGACGAACTCGCCGCCGGTCTGGCTGAGCTCGTACGGTCCCGGCGTGGCCGACAGGTACACCGTCTGCCCGATCCGGTCGGCGAACTCCTCCCATGTGAGGGGTCGGTTGTCCACCGCCGACGGCAGCCGGAAACCGAAGTCGACGAGGTTGCGTTTCCGCGAGATGTCGCCTTCGTACATGCCGCCGATCTGCGGCACCGTGACGTGTGACTCGTCGATGACCAGCAGGAAGTCTTCCGGGAAGTAGTCGATCAAAGTGGCCGGCGCGGTGCCCGGACCGCGACCGTCGATGTGCCGCGAGTAGTTCTCGATGCCCGAACAGAAGCCGACCTGGCGCATCATCTCGATGTCGTAGTTGGTGCGCATGCGCAACCGCTGCGCCTCGAGCAGCTTGCCCTGCCCCTCCAGTTCGGCGAGCCGTTCCTCGAGTTCCTTCTCGATGCTCTCGATGGCCTGCGCCATCCGTTCCGGTCCGGCGACGTAGTGCGTGGCCGGGAAGATCCGCAGCGAGTCGACCTTGCGGATGGTGTCGCCGGTCAACGGATGCAGGTAGTAGAGCTCCTCGATCTCGTCGCCGAAGAACTCGATGCGCACCGCGAGCTCCTCGTAGGACGGGATGATCTCGACGGTGTCGCCACGGACCCGGAACGTTCCGCGCGTGAAGGACATGTCGTTGCGCGTGTACTGCACGTCGACCAGCAGCCGCAGCAGGGCGTCGCGCGGGACCTCGTCACCGACCTGGAGCTCCACCGAGCGGTCGAGGTAGGACTGGGGCGTGCCGAGACCGTAGATGCACGACACCGACGCCACCACCACGACGTCGCGGCGGGACAGCAGGTTCGACGTCGCGGAGTGCCGCAGCCGCTCCACGTCGTCGTTGATCGAGCTGTCCTTCTCGATGTAGGTGTCGGTCTGCGCGATGTACGCCTCAGGTTGGTAGTAGTCGTAGTACGACACGAAGTACTCGACGGCGTTGTGGGGCAGCATCTCTCGTAGCTCGTTGGCGAGCTGCGCGGCCAGTGTCTTGTTCGGCGCCATCACCAGCGTGGGGCGTTGGAGCCGCTCGATCAGCCACGCGGTGGTGGCCGACTTTCCGGTGCCGGTGGCGCCCAGCAGCACGACGTCCTTCTCCCCGGCGCGGATGCGGCGTTCGAGTTCATCGATCGCGGCGGGCTGATCACCGGCGGGCTGGTATTCGCTGACCACTTCGAAGCGTTTGCCGGAGCGCACGATCTCGTCCACCGGGCGGTACTCCGAGTGCGCGAGCACAGGGTGTTCGGTCGCAAAAGCCATTTCACCAGGGTAGAACTTGCCACCGACATGTTCTGTTCCCCGAGCGCAGAGCCTTATCGTGGACCGTATCCACCCACCCAAGCACGAGATCTTCGACCTCTCGGCCTGCACGAACACCGACCCGAAGGGCATCGTACGGGCCGTCGACGTGTACACCGTGCAGCCGTGGGGCCTCTACATGGCCCGCCCGACACCCGGTCGCGCCCAGTTCCACTACCTGGAGTCGTGGTTGCTGCCGACGCTGGGGTTGCGCGTGACGGTGTTCCACTTCAACCCGGGCTACGAGAGGGACCAGGACTTCTACCTCGACGTCGGTGACTACCGGCCCGGCCCGACCTGCTGGCACGGCCACGACCACTACCTCGACCTGGTGCTCCGGAATGGCGAGTCCGTGCAGCTCACCGACGTCGACGAACTCCTCGACGCGCTTCGGGAGGGGTTGATCGATCCCACCACCGCCGAGCGCGCCATCCGCACCGCCGCCACCACCGTCGAGGCTCTCGCCTCGCACGGTTACCGGCTGGATGAGTGGTTGAACGGGATCGGGATGATCTTGACGTGGCGCACAGCCTAGACTTCAGCCTGTGAGTGCGAGGAGACGGACGCGTACCGCGGGTGCGATCGTCGTCGCCGCGGCACTGCCCCTGGCGACGTTGCTGACGGCAGGCAGCGCGGCGGCGCAACCCACGACGGAGCCCGAGCTGGAGACCTCCGCCCCGGAGGTGCTGCACAACATCACCTACCGGGCCCGGGTCGACGGGGTGTCGCGCGGCGCGACAATCTCCTACGAAGCCGAAGGCGACAAGATCCAGATCGCGAATCCGACCATGGTGCCGGGACGGGTTTTCGAGGCGAACACCGTCCTGCCGGCCTCCGAGGTCGCGAACGTCCGGGTCTCGATCGACTGGCCGTACTCGGCGAATCTGCACTGCGAGATCCTGGTCGACGACCAGTTGGTCGCCCAGGCGGACGACTTCATCGCTCCCCGGGTGCTGCCTCAGCGCGACGACCCCGACTACGGTGCGTTGACCTGCGAGGCGCCGGTCAGCGGCATCGTCAACGCCGTCCCAGGAGAGCTCCCGGGCGAGCCCGCCCCGGGCGAGCCGGTTCCTGGCGAGCCGGTTCCTGGCGAGCCCGTCCCGCCACCGCCGCTCACCTAGCTCGGCGACCAGCCGGTGGCCTCCGCCCACTGCCATGCCCTGCGGTAGGCATCGGCGAACCACGGCTCCTTCGCCTCCACGTACTCGCCGACCGTGGCGTGGTTCTGCTCGGAGACCCTCCTCTTGAGCGACGAGTACTCGTCGCGGGCCGCCGGATCGGCGGCCAACCAGTCGACGAACAGCAGCGCGAACCGCTGACCGGGCCAGCCGTCGACCCGGACGTGCACATTGGTGGGTCGGCCGGGATCCGCCGAACAGTAGAGCCGCTTCTGCCACCGCGGGTCGTCACCGTGTGCGACGTCCGCGGTGACCGAGGTCCGGACGTAGCCGGCACCATGCAGTGGCTCGGCGAGATCGTCGGCGACGTCCAATGACTCGACGGTCACCTGGATGTCGATGACGTCTTTGGCGTCGAGACCGGGAACGGCCGTCGACCCGATGTGGTCGACGCGCTGAGCGCGATGTCCGCACGAGGTCCGCAGCCGGGCCACGATGCGCTCGCCCTGCGCGACCCAGTCCGGGTTCGACGGCACGACCTCGGGTTTCCCCGTCGCCGCGTGCCCCGCTTCGAGATTTCGCGCGAACGGCTCAATGCGGTTCTGCCACAACGCTCGAGCCTTCTCGGCGAGATCGGCTGCGGAGCCGGAGTTGTCCAGCCAGACATCGGCGACGGCGCGACGTTGCTCCTCGGTGGCCTGCGCCGCGATACGGGCGCGGGCATCCTCTTCGCTGAAGTTGCGGTGCTCGATCAACCGGTGCACCCGCACCTCTTCGTCGGCGTGCACGATGATCACCAACGGGAACATCGAGGCCATCTGCGATTCCACGAGCAGCGGGATGTCCTCGATGATCACCGCGTCGTCGGCGGCGCTCGCGATCAACTCGGCGCGGCGCTTGCCCACCAGCGGATGGACGATGCTGTTGAGCGTGGCCCGCTTCTCGTCGTCGCTGAACGCGATCGCGGCCAGCGCCGGGCGGTTCAACGCGCCGTCGGGTTGCAGGATCTCCCTGCCGAACGCGTCGACCAACTGCGCGAGGCCTTGGGTCCCCGGCTCGACCACCTCGCGGGCGATCACGTCGCCGTCGACGACGATGCCCCCGAATTCGCTGAACGTCCTCGACACCGTTGACTTGCCGGCGCCGATCCCGCCGGACAATCCGATTCGCAGCACCGCACCAGTCTGTCAGGGCCCGGAAACGACGAACGCCCCGGCTCATCGAGCCGGGGCGTTCGAACGTTGGTTACTAGGCGTTGCCTGCGAGCTTCTCACGCAGCGCAGCGAGCTGCGCGTCGCTGGCCAGCGAGCCGCCGGCCGACGACGAGTCGTCGGAACGCGACGTGCCGTTCGCCGACGGACGGGCCGCCTCGGCGGCCTCGGCGGCGGCGAAGCGCTCCATCTGCGCGGTGTGCATCTTGTGACGACGCTCGGCCTCGGCGTAGCGGGCCTCCCACTCGTCACGCTGCTTCTCGAAGCCTTCGAGCCATTCGTTGGTCTCGGCGTCGAAGCCCTCCGGGAAGATGTAGTTGCCCTGCTCGTCGTAGCTGTCGGCCATGCCGTACTTCCAGGCCTCGAACTCCTCGGCGTAGTCCTCGTTGGCCTGCTTGAGGCTCAGCGAGATGCGGCGACGCTCCAGGTCGATGTCGATGACCTTGACCATCGCGTCGTCGCCGACCTGGACCACCTGGTCCGGGACCTCGACGTGGCGCTCGGAGAGCTCCGAGATGTGCACCAGGCCCTCGATGCCCTCCTCGACACGGACGAACGCACCGAACGGCACCAGCTTGGTGACCTTGCCGGGCACGATCTGGCCGATGGCGTGCGTGCGGGCGAAGTGACGCCACGGGTCTTCCTGAGTCGCCTTGAGCGACAACGAAACCCGCTCGCGGTCCATGTCGACGTCGAGCACCTCGACGGTGACCTCGTCGCCCACCTGCACCACCTCGGACGGGTGATCGATGTGCTTCCAGGACAGCTCGGAGACGTGCACCAGGCCGTCGACACCGCCGAGATCGACGAAGGCGCCGAAGTTGACGATCGAGGACACGACACCCTTGCGGATGGCGCCCTTGGTGAGCTGGTTGAGGAACTCGCTGCGCACCTCGGACTGGGTCTGCTCCAGCCAGGCGCGGCGGCTCAGCACCACGTTGTTGCGGTTCTTGTCGAGCTCGATGATCTTGGCCTCGATCTCCTTGCCGATGTACGGCTGCAGATCGCGGACGCGACGCATCTCGACCAACGATGCGGGCAGGAAGCCGCGCAGGCCGATGTCGAGGATCAGGCCGCCCTTGACGACCTCGATGACG
Organism: Mycobacterium sp. pV006; assembly: GCF_041287115.1. NCBI lineage: Bacteria > Bacillati > Actinomycetota > Actinomycetes > Mycobacteriales > Mycobacteriaceae > Mycobacterium > Mycobacterium sp. pV006. Next base: position 58,567 of record NZ_JBGGKT010000003.1, read on the forward strand.
GTGCCCTTGACGGCCTCGTCCTTCTCCTTGAGCTCTTCGATGGTGCCCCAGGCGCGCTCGTACTGCGCACGCTTCTTGGACAGGATGAGGCGGCCTTCCTTGTCCTCCTTGGTGAGGACCAGGGCTTCGACCTCGTCGCCGACGGACACAACCTCATTGGGGTCGACGTCGTGCTTGATGGACAGCTCACGGGAAGGGATGACGCCTTCGGTCTTGTAACCGATGTCGAGCAGGACTTCGTCTCGGTCAACCTTGACGATCGTCCCTTCGACGATGTCGCCATCGTTGAAGTATTTGATGGTCTTGTCGATGGCGGCGAGAAAGTCCTCAGCCGAGCCGATGTCGTTGACGGCTACTTGCGGCGAGGTGACGGAGGGACTTGGCATGTGGTGGGTTGCTCCGGACAGGTTCAATCGTAGGGACAGGTTGTCTTGTTGGTCGTACCTGCCGTTGCGCACACAGGTACACGGTCAGGCTACTCGACCAGGCGCACGCTGGACAAACCCGGGGTGCGGCCGGGACCACCGTTTACGCTGCGTGGATGTCGATCCGCCCGGCACATCCGGTCTCCGCACCCGTCCCCCACCAGCGCGTCCGCAAGGTCGGCGCGCCGCTGGGCGTGCTGATCGGGCTGGCGACACTGACCGGACTGCTGGTGATCGTGCTGACGGCGGTCAATCCGGGCGGCACCGCAGTCGGCTTCGTCCTGTCCAGCCTGGCGATCACCGTGGTCGTGGCCGCCTACCTGTGGCTGGACCGGTGGGAACCCGAACCGCCCCGGCTGCTGCTGTTCGCGTTCATCTGGGGTGCGTCGGCGGCGGTGGTGATCGCGCTGGTCCTGCAGCTGTTCCTGGAGGTGTGGCTGAACCCGTCCCTGGATCCGGAGGCTGCCGGGACCAGCGTCTGGACGCTGGTCATCGGCGCCCCGGTCACCGAGGAGGCCGCCAAGGGCCTGTTCCTGCTGTTGATGATGACCGGGGCCCGACGAAACGAGATGAACTCCCTGACCGACTGCCTGGTCTACGCCGGTCTGGTCGGAGCAGGTTTCGCGTGGCTCGAGGACATCATGTACATCGCCGACGGCGAGTCGCTCGCGGATTCGCTGGTGACCGCCGCGCTGCGCTTGATCATGGCGCCGTTCGCGCATTCCCTGTTCGTCACGCTGTTCGCGATCGGGGTGTGGTTCGCGCTGCACCAGCGCCACACGGCAGCGCGGGTGGGTTGCCTGCTTCTCGGTTACATCGGCGCGGTGCTGCTGCACGCGATGTGGAACGCCTCGTCGCTGCTGGGGGTCAGCGCTTACTTCAGCGTGTACGTGTTCTGGATGATGCCGATCTTCGCGCTGGTGGTCACCCTGGCGATCTACAACCGGCGCAACGAGCAGAAGACGGTCTCGGCCAAGCTGCCCGGGATGGTGGCGGCCGGCGTCATCACCCCCAACGAGGCGAGCTGGCTGCGGTCGATCCCGACGCGCAAACGCGCGATCGCCGAGGCCACAAGGGTCGGCGGGAAGCAGGCCGGCAAATCCGTCCGCCGGTTCGCCCATCAGGTGGTCGAACTGGCCTTCGTGCGCGACCGCATCGACCGCGGGTTCGGCGACCCGCGGGTCTTCGCACTGCTCGCCGAGGAGACCTACGCCGTCCATGCCGCCCGCGCAGCGGCCCCGATCTTGCAGTGGATGGCGGGCTTCCGGACGCCGTAGCCGACAGTCAGGTGCGGAAGTACACCAGCTGGTGTGTCGTGACCAGTAGTTCGCCGCTGCGGCTCCACAACGTCGCGGACTGGTCGAAATAGCCGCGTCCGAACCGGTTGGCCCGTGCATGGGCGAGTACGAAGTCGTCACCGACGCGGTCCAGGTCGGTGGATTCGGCGTGGAAGTAGGTGGTCATCGTGACTGTGCCGGCGGGGGACGCGCTACCGCGGCGCACGAACACCCGTGGGTAGAAGATGTCGCCGAGCGCGGTCAACGCGGCGAAGTCGAGGCGCCGGTCCCGGCGGTCGCGCACCCACAGCGCCGTTGCCGAGGACGCCACGGCGTCGCCGTCTCGCCTCGGGGCATCACCGATCACGAAACGCATATCGAAATTGGAGACCCACTGCACCAAGCCGGGTGCCTCTGCCGACGCAATGTCCTCGGGCTGCGGGACGTCCGGCGGGACGGCCTCGGTGTCGGTCCACGTGTCGCGGCGGGTTGCGAACACGGCCGAGGCGTTGGTCTTGATCTCACCGTTCTGCGACAGCTCGACCAGCCAGTGCTGATTGGAACGGTTGGTGCGCACGGCGCGGGCGGCGATGTCGAAGGCGCCGTCGGCGACGGGAGCGACGAAGTTCGCGGTCAGCGAGACCGGTTCGCCCATCCGATCCGGATGCAACTCGACGGCGCGGAGCAGCAGTGCGGCGGTCACTCCGCCGAACGGTCCGACCATGTTGGCCCACTCCGGGGTGGTGCGGCCGCGCAGCACCCCGCGCCCCTCGGTGGCCTCCAGCTCCAGTGCGTCGTCGAACGGGTGGGTTGTCATCAGTGCGCCGCCGCGTCCCAGCTGCGGCCGTAACCGACGCTGACCTCCAACGGCACCGCGAGTTGGTAGGCGCTGCCCATCTGGTCGCGGACCAGCGCGTCGAGTGTGTCGCGTTCCCCTTCTGCGACCTCGAACAGCAGCTCGTCGTGCACCTGCAGCAGCATCCGGGACTTCAGTCCGGCGTCCTTGATGGCACGGTCGACGTTGATCATCGCGACCTTGATGATGTCGGCGGCGCTGCCCTGGATCGGCGCGTTCAACGCCGCGCGTTCGGCGGCCTCGCGCACATTGCGATTGCTGCTGTCGAGCTCGGGCAGATAGCGGCGACGGCCGAAGACGGTCGAGGTGTAGCCGTCCTTGCGCGCCTGATCGACCACGGCGTGCAGGTAGTCGCGGACACCTCCGAAGCGGGCGAAGTACTGCTCCATCTGTTCCTTCGCCTCTTCGGTGGAGATCTTGAGTTGCTGGGACAACCCATAGGCGCTCAGCCCGTAGGCCAGTCCGTAGGACATGGCCTTGACCCGGCGGCGCAGTTCGGCGGTGACCTCGTCGATGGGCACCGAGAACGCCCGCGACGCGACGAACGAATGCAGATCCTCACCGGTGTTGAACGCTTCGATGAGGCCCTCGTCGCCGGACAGATGCGCCATGATGCGCATCTCGATCTGGCTGTAGTCGGCGGTCATCAGTTCCGCGTAACCGTCGCCGACGACGAACGCGTCGCGGATGCGTCGGCCGGCCTCGGTGCGGATCGGGATGTTCTGCAGGTTCGGCTCGGTCGAGGACAATCGACCGGTCGCCGCGATGGTCTGGTTGAACGTGGTGTGAATGCGGCCGTCGCTCGCGGTGGAGGCCAGGAGGCCATCGACGGTGACCTTCAACCGCGTCGCATCCCGATGCGCCAGCAGATGCTGCAGGAACGGATGCCCGGTCTTCTCGAAGAGACCCTGCAGCGCATCGGCGTCGGTGGTGTATCCGGTCTTGGTGCGTTTGGTCTTGGGCATCTGCAGCTCGTCGAACAGCACCACCTGCAGCTGCTTGGGGGAACCCAGATTGATCTGCTTGCCGATCACCGAGTAGGCGGCTTCGGCGGCGTCGCGAATCTGGTCGGCGAATTCGCTCTGCAGTTCGGTCAGCCTGGGTAGGTCGACGGCGATGCCGGCGGTCTCCAACTCGGCGAGCACTCGCTGCACCGGCAGTTCCATGTTCCCGAGCAGAGTCGAGGAGTCGATGCGCGCCAACTCCTCGTCGAGGGCATCGGCGAGGTCCATCACCGCGTTGGCCCGCAGCAACAGCGTCTGCACCGCCTGGTTGTCGACGCCGTCGGACTCGTTGAGGCTGTCGTCGAGCAGCGAAAGCTGTTGCTGCTCAGGGTTGTCGGCGCGCAGTTCGCGTTTGAGGTAGCGCAGCGACAGGTCGTCGAGGGTGAAGCTGCGCTGGCCGGGACGCACGATGTAGGCGGCCAGCGCGGTGTCGGAGGTGACCCCGGCCAGCGTCCAGCCCCTGCCCTGGAGGTCGTGCATCGCGAGTTTGGCTTCGTGCAGCGCCTTGGGCACGCCGTCGTCGGCCAGCCAGGACGCCAGCGCCGCCTCGTCATCGGGATCCAGGGTCGCGGTGTCGAGATAACGGCCGTCGCCGTCGGCGGCGACGATCGCCAGGGCGGTCGCGTCGCTGTCGAACGCCAGATGGTTGCCGACCACCGCGAGGCCGAACCGTTGTCCGGTGCTGTGCTCGGCCAGCCAGGCGGCGAGGGTACCGGGCTGCAACGCCTCGCCCCGGACCTCGAAGCCCTCGTCCACCTCGGGATCGGCGGAGGCCAGCGTGTCGAACAGGCGGTCGCGCAGGACGCGGAACTCGAGGTCGTCGAACAGCCGATGGATCTGGTCGCGGTTCCACGGCTGCATCCGCAGCGTGTCGGGCGTCTGCGCCAGCGGGACGTCTTTGACCAGGTCGGTGAGTTCCCGGTTGAGGATCACGCTGGACAGGTTGGCCCGCAACGCGTCGCCGACCTTGCCCTTGACCTTGTCGACGTTGTCGACCAGCGCCTCCAACGATCCGTATTCGGCGATCCACTTGGTCGCGGTCTTCTCGCCCACCCCCGGGATGCCGGGCAGGTTGTCGCTCGGGTCGCCGCGCAGGGCCGCGAAGTCCGGGTACTGGGCCGGGGTGAGCCCGTACTTCTCCACCACGGCCTCAGGGGTGAACCGGGTCAACTCGCTGACACCCTTACGCGGGTACAACACGGTGACCTCGTCGCTGACCAACTGCAAGGAATCACGGTCACCGGTGACCACCAGGACCCGGTAACCCTCCTGCCGGGCCTGTGTCGCGAGCGTGGCGATGACGTCGTCGGCCTCGTAGCCGGGTTCGGCCAGCACGGTGATCCCCAGAGCGCCGAGGACCTCTTTGGTGATGTCGATCTGGCCCCGGAATTCGTCGGGTGTGGCGGAGCGGCCTGCCTTGTACTCGGGGTACTTCTCCAGCCGGAACGTCTGCCGCGACACGTCGAACGCCGCGGCGATGTGGGTGGGCTGCTCGTCGCGCAACAGGTTGATCAGCATGGCGGTGAACCCGTACACCGCGTTGGTGGTCAGTCCGCCCTGGGTCTTGAAGTTCTCGGCCGGCAACGCATAGAAAGCGCGGAAGGCCAGCGAGTTCCCGTCCAGCAGCATCAAGGTCGGTTTGTCGTCCGCAGGTGCGGTTGCGGGCTTGCCCTTGGCAGTCGATGCGGTCTTGGCTGGGCTCACGCGTTCACTCTAGGCACCGGTGCCGACATGCGAACCGTCGACCACTTCCGCTTCCGGCACCGGCCATCGGACCAGCAGCAGGAACAGTGCGCCGCCGATGAACGCGGCTACTCCGGCGAACGTCAGGAACCCGTTGAAGCTGGGGCTGGCCTGCAGAGTCCAGCTCAGGATCAGGGCACCCAGCGCGGAGGAGACCCCGATGGCGGCCGACAGGATACTGAGCACGGTGCTGTACATCGTCAAGCTGAAGCGGCGCGCCACCAGGTAGGCGATCACGTCCCCCTCGGCGCCCCAGGCCGCACCGAGACAACACACCGCGACCACCAGAGCGGTCACGGTGTTCCACGGCGAGGCGATCAGCAGGCACCCCAACCCGGGCAGCCCCATCGCGACGGCTGCGACGAGGTGGGGCGGGAAGCGATCCAGCGCGATCCCGCAGGCGAAGCGGCCGACGATGACGGCGGTCGCGAACACCGAGATCAGCACGGCCACCGTCTCCCCCGGCGCCGAATCGGCCAGCATCACGCCGAGTTGGCTGGTGGTGACCGTGTGGTAGAGGTTGCACAGCAGCACACCGCCCAGCAGGATCCAGAAGACCGGGTTCTTCGCGATGTGCCGGTAGTCGCTGCGGTTGTTGCGTTGGCGCGCTTGGCGTCTGGTGTCGGCGTCGGCGGCGGGGACCAGCGCCAGGGCCAGCACGCCCAGGATCGCGATGACCGCGGCCACGGTCAGACAACCCGCGCGCCAGCCGTAGGCGCCGTTGACCGTGTTCAGAAGTGGGGCCAGCACCGCGCCCAGCAGCGGCGGACCGGAGATGGCGATGGCCAGCGCCAACCCGCGGGCCTTGACGAAACACGTGGCGACGATGCGGCTGTAGATCGCCGGTGTGGTGGTCACCCCGACCGCGATGAGCACGACGTTGATCGCGAAGTACTGCCAGATCGGACCCGACATCAACGCATAGGCGACCCAGCAGGCCGGCAGTCCGACCACGCCCACCAGCGCGATGCGACGCACCCCGAACAAGTCGGTCATCCGGCCGTACACCGGCAGGAACACGAAGGTGAGCAGTGTGATCACGCCGGTCAGCACGAAGTCGGAGCGGCTCCAACCGAAGGCCTCCAGGAACTGTGGACCCATCGCGGCATTGGTGTAGGCGCTCAGGCTCAGACCCGCACTCAGGCCGGATGTCGCCGATGCCAGCGGCTGCCAGTTGGTCTTCAGTTCGCCGAAGTAACTCATCGGCGTCCATTCTGCTGTACGGCTGTGCAGTGGCCGCACCTCCCACCAACTGGAACACGTTTCAGTTCCGTCGCCCGCACTCGGTACTCTGACCGCGTGTCAGCTTCCACTCAGCCCGCAATCGACGGCTGGTTCGCCACCGATGGGTCGGGCGATCCGTATCTGATCGGCGGTAAGTGTCATCAGTGCGGCACCTACGTGTTCCCGCCGCGCGCCAACAACTGCCCCAACCCCGGCTGCGACGGCGACGAACTCGCCCAGGTGCCGCTGTCTCGGCGCGGACGGTTGTGGAGCTATACCGAAAACCGTTACGCGCCACCGCCTCCCTACCCCTCACCGGATCCGTTCGAGCCGTTCGCCGTTGCCGCGGTCGAGTTGGCCGACGAGGGCCTGATCGTGCTCGGCAAGGTGGTCGAGGGCACGTTGGCCGCCGATCTGAAGGTGGGCATGGAGATGGAACTGGCCACCATGCCGCTCTATGTCGACGACGACGGGGTCGAGCGAATCGTCTACGCCTGGAGGACCGCATGAGCCCGGAGCCGGTGTACATCCTCGGGGCGGGCATGCACCCGTGGGGCAAGTGGGGGCGTGACTTCACCGAGTACGGCGTCGTCGCCGCGCGTGCCGCCCTCGCCGAGGCCGGGTTGGACTGGAAGCAGATCCAACTCGTGGCCGGTGCCGACACGATTCGCAACGGCTACCCCGGATTCGTCGCGGGTGCGACGTTCGCGCAGAAGCTGGGCTGGAGCGGTATCCCGGTCACCTCGAGCTACGCCGCGTGCGCGAGTGGGTCGCAGGCGCTGCAGAGCGCGCGCGCCCAGATCCTGGCCGGGTTCTGCGACGTCGCACTCGTCATCGGCGCCGACACCACGCCCAAGGGCTTTTTCGCGCCCGTCGGTGGCGAACGCAAGAACGATCCCGACTGGCAGCGCTTCCACCTGATCGGCGCGACCAACACCGTGTACTTCGCGCTGCTGGCGCGTCGCCGCATGGACCTCTATGGCGCGACGCTCGAGGATTTCGCGCAGGTCAAGGTCAAGAACGCGCGTCATGGGCTGGAGAACCCGAACGCCCGCTACCGCAAGGCCGCCTCGGTCGACGACGTGCTGGCCAGCCCGGTGGTCTCCGATCCCCTGCGGCTGCTCGACATCTGCGCGACCTCCGACGGCGCTGCCGCGCTGATCGTGGCGAGCAAGTCGTTCGCCGAGAAGCATCTCGGCTCCGTCGAGGGTGTTCCGTCGGTGCGGGCGATCAGCCTGCAGACGCCGCAGTACCCCCAGCACCTCCCCGAGTTGCCCGACATCGCCACCGACTCCACCGCGGTGGTCCCGGCGCCCGAACGCGTGTTCAAGGACCAGATCCTCGACGCCGCCTACGCCGAAGCCGGCATCGGACCCGAGGATCTGTCGTTGGCCGAGGTGTACGACCTGTCGACCGCGCTGGAGCTCGACTGGTACGAACACCTCGGGCTGTGCGCCAAGGGTGAGGCCGAGCAGCTGCTGCGCAGCGGTGCGACCGCGATCGGCGGGAAGATCCCGGTCAACCCGTCCGGCGGGCTCGCCTGCTTCGGCGAGGCGATTCCCGCGCAGGCCATCGCGCAGGTGTGCGAACTCACCTGGCAGCTGCGTGGCCAGGCGACCGGACGTCAGGTCGAGGACGCCAAGGTCGGTATCACCGCCAACCAAGGTCTGTTCGGTCACGGTTCGTCGGTCGTCGTCGCCCGCTGAGCATGTGGCCGAAGCGATTTCGGTCCGGGTGAAGCCCGGCAGCACAAAGGGGCCGCTCGTCGAGACGGGACCGGACGGGGCTCTGACGGTCTACGTGCGCGAGCGTGCCGTCGACGGCAAGGCCAACGAGGCCGTCATCCGCGTGTTGGCCGCGCATTTCGGTGTCGCGCGCAGAGATGTCGAGTTGATCGCCGGGGCGACGTCCCGCCTCAAGCGCTTCCGCATAGGGACGTGAACCCTCAGAACTCGAAGTGACCGTGCTGGCTGCACTCGCGGTGGGTGTCCGGAGTCAGGTCGAGCAACGCCGCTATCGATGCAGCGACGAGCATGCCGCAGAAGACCATCAGCATCGCCATGAGTCGAGACTGACACCGGCGCCCGGGCGCCAGAAGCCTCAGCAGTGTCAGGCTTCGATCAAATTCCGCCATCACGCGGCGTGATCTCGAAACACAACTGATACACCCAGAAGCGCACCCGCGGTGGTCGCACCCTATAAGGTCCCGGAAGCGGCAACACGCCCCGACGTTCGACCACACCACACGGGAGGTTCATCAGTGGGGACGGTCCCCTTCGGGACGCGCATCGTCTTGCGCATACTGGCGCTGCTCATCCTCCCACTGATGGCGGGCGTGTTCGGCGCCGCCACCGCGAGCGCGGTCCAGGAGACCGCCACGGTGTCCGGCCGACTGGTCAACGCCGGGGACCCCGTCGCCGATGTCCGGGTGCGGGCCCTCGACCCGGGCGGCGGCGAGGTCGCGACCACGACGTCGGACGACAACGGCCGCTGGTCCTTCGAGGTGCCCGTCGGGCCGCACACGTTCGAGGTCGATCCCGACACCCTGCCCGACGGCGTCAGCGTGCAAGGCGCGGTCGAGCGCGAGGTCGTCGCCGGACGCACGAACACCGTCGTCTTCACCTTCGGTGAGGTCCGGACGTCGATGGAGACACCGCTCTACGAGCGCTTGATCCGGCTTGCGATCGACGGTCTGCGGTTCGGTCTGGTCATCGCGGTCGCGGCGGTCGGTCTGAATCTGATCTTCGGCACCACCGGGTTGACCAACTTCGCCCACGGCGAGTTGGTGACCCTCGGCGCGGTGACGGCCTGGGTCTTCAATGTGACCTTCGGGATGGCGTTGCTGCCGGCCGCCGTGGTCGCGGTCGTCGTCGGGGTCGCGATCGGCTGGCTGAACAACGCCGCGATCTGGCGGCCGCTGCGACGACGGCGGCTGGGACTGATCCCCCAGCTGGTCGTCTCGATCGGGCTGGCCATCGCGTTGCGCTACCTGATCCTGATGCTGTTCTCCGACCGCACCCAGGCGTTCGACGGTTACACCGTGACCGCGCAACGCCGATGGGGTCCTGTGGCCATCACCGACATCAACATCATCACCATCGCGGTGAGCCTCGTCGTGCTGATCGCGGTGGCTCTGCTCCTGCAGAAGACCAAGGTCGGCAAGGCGATGCGGGCCGTCGCCGACAACAAGGATCTGGCGGCGTCCTCGGGCATCAACGTCGAGCGCGTGATCACCTACGTGTGGTGTCTGGGCGGCGGCCTGGCCGCACTCGGCGGCGTCCTGCTGGCCGTGTCCGAACTGGGCGGTCGAGTGCAGTGGGAGATGGGGTTCAAGCTGCTGCTGTTGATGTTCGCCGGCATCACACTGGGCGGGCTCGGCACCGCCTACGGCGCCCTGGTCGGCTGCCTGATCGTCGGCATGCTGGTGCAGTTGTCGACGATCGTGGTCAACCCCGACCTGAAGTACATCGGCGGTCTGTTGATCCTGATCTTCATCCTGATCGTGCGCCCGCAGGGCATCCTCGGCTCCCGGGAAAGGATCGGGTGACGTAGGTCGATGGACATCCTCAGTGCTCTGCAGATCGCGTTCGCGCAGCTGATCGGGCCGTCGGCCATCTTCTATGCGCTCCTCGCGATCGGCCTGAACCTCCATTTCGGTTACACCGGACTGCTGAACTTCGGTCAGATCGGTTTCGCCCTACTCGGCGGGTACGGCGTGGGCGTGATGACCGTGACCTACCAGCAGCCGCTGTGGGTCGGAATCCTGGTCGGACTCGGCGCGGCCGGGCTGCTGGCCGTCATCCTCGGCATCCCGACGCTACGACTACGGGCCGACTACCTGGCCATCGCCACCATCGCCAGCGCCGAGGTGCTGCGGTTGGTCTTCCGGTCCACCGCCGCGGACCCGGTGACCGGCTCCACCAACGGCCTCTACGGCTTCGCCGACCCGTTCACCCGGATCAGCCCGTTCGACTCGGGTAAGCAGTACTCGCTGCTGGGCATGAAGTTCGTCGGGGACGACCTGTGGGCGATGGTGGTGGGGTGGACGCTGGTGGCGCTGCTGTGCGGCTTCGTCTACCTGCTGATCCACAGCCCGTGGGGACGGGTCCTCAAAGCGGTCCGGGAGGACGAGGACGCAGCGCGTGCGCTCGGTAAGAACGTCTTCGTCTACAAGCTGCAGGCCCTGGTGCTGGGTGGGATGATCGGCGGCATCGGCGGAATCTTCAACGCGCTGCAGACGAAATCGATCCACCCGGATTTCTATTCGACCTCGCAGACGTTCTACGCGTTCGGCGCGCTGCTGCTCGGCGGGGCGGCGACCGTCTTCGGCCCGGTGGTGGGCGCCATGCTGTTCTGGTTCCTGCTGGCCATCCCCGACGCCCTGCTGCGGCAGGCCATCGCCGGACCCGACCCGTTGCTGCCGCTGACCGACGCGCAGGTCGGGGCCATGCGTTTCGTCCTGGTCGGCATCCTGATCATCGTGCTGATGGTGTTCCGCCCGCAGGGCATCATGGGCAGGAGACGGGAGGTCGCGCTCGATGGTTGACGTGTTCGCCGATGTGGCCGCCCAGCCCGGATCCCCCAAGCCCGACCCGATCATCGTGGTGGACCACATCTCCCGATCCTTCGGCGGCCTGAAAGCCGTCGACGTCGGGCACGTCGAGATCCAGCGCGGCGCCATCACCGGGCTGATCGGCCCGAACGGCGCCGGCAAGACGACCTTCTTCAATCTCCTGACCGGGTTCGAGCGCGCCGACGCGGGCTCCTGGTCCCTCGACGGGGTCAACATGTCCCGGTTGCATCCACATCAGGTCGCGCGACGCGGTGTGGTGCGCACCTTTCAGCTGACCAAGGCGCTGGCCAAGATGTCGGTCCTCGACAACGTCAAACTGGGCGCCACCGAGCAGACCGGCGAACGAATGCTGAACTCGCTGTTGCGTTTCCGGTGGCGCAAGCAGGAGGCCGAGATCACCGAGCGGGCGCGCGAGATGCTGGCCAGGTTCAAACTCGACGCCAAGGCAGACGACATGGCCGGATCGTTGTCCGGCGGTCAACGCAAGCTGCTCGAGATGGCGCGGGCCTTGATGACCGAGCCCAAGGTCGTGATGCTCGACGAGCCGATGGCCGGGGTCAACCCAGCCCTGACCGAGAGCCTGCTGGTGCACATCGGTTCGCTGCGGGAACAGGGCATGACCGTGGTGTTCGTCGAACACGACATGGACGTGATCCGCGACGTCAGCGACTGGGTGGTCGTCATGGCCCAGGGGTCGATCATCGCCGAGTCGCTGCCGGAAGCGTTGGGCGACAACACCGCTGTCGTCGACGCTTACCTGGGCAGTCACCACGATCAGGCTCTGGAGTTCGACGCGGCCGGCGATCCCGTCGGAGCGACCGCGGTACTGGCAGAGCGGATCGAGCAGGCAGTCGTCGACACCATCGAAGCCGGCGGCGACCTGTCCGATTCCGAAACCCCGGGAAGCCCGAGTCGATGAGCGACGTCCCCGAATCCGGCCCGTCGGCAGCCGAACTGGCTGCGACACCGGCCGAACACGCGCGTCTCGCCGAAGGCGCTCTCCTGCGCGCCGACACGTTGGTCGCGGGGTATCTGCCCGAGGTCGACATCCTGCGCGGCTGCGACTTCTATCTGCGCGACGGCGAGATCGTGGGCATCATCGGACCCAACGGAGCCGGAAAGTCGACGTTGCTCAAAGCTCTGTTCGGCCTGATTCCGATCCGCAAGGGGACGGTCACCCTGCGCGGCGACGACATCACTTCCGCACCCGCCCATGTGCTCGTGACAAAGGGCGTCGGCTATGTCCCGCAGAACCAGAACGTCTTTCCGCGACTGACGATCGAGGAAAATCTCGAGATGGGGATTTATCTGCGCCCCAAGAAGTTCCGCGAGCAGTTCGAGCTCGTCGCCGAGCTGTTCCCGCTGCTCGCCGAACGCCGAAAGGTGAAGGCCGGGGCACTGTCCGGCGGTGAGCGGCAGATGGTCGCCATGGGGCGGGCATTGATGATGGAGCCCTCGGTGCTGCTGCTCGACGAGCCGTCTGCAGGGTTGTCTCCGATGTTCCAGGACGAGGTCTTCATCCGCTGCAAGAAGATCAACGCCACCGGCGTCTCGGTGATCATGGTCGAACAGAACGCACGGCGGTGTCTGCAGATCTGTGACCGCGGATATGTCCTCGACCAGGGCACCAACGCCTACACCGACACCGGGCGCAGCCTGATGAACGACCCCAAGGTGATCGAACTCTACCTGGGCACCCTCGCCGGGAAGCGACAGAAGTAGCCGTCCGACAACATGATCCGGGCCGGGCAGCCACGCTGCCCGGCCCGGATGTCATGCTCGTGGACTCAGCTCTGTACGACGATGAAGTCCTTGGTGACGATCTTGTTGTCCGGCCCGAACTCCAAGCTGCCGTACGAGCCGACCGACGGTTCACCGGCGGGAGCGAACTCCAGCTGGCCGGTCACACCGTCGTAGTCGATGTCCTCGCCGGCACGGATGAGATCGCGGCACTGGACGAACGTCATGCACTTGGTCCCGTCCCGGGTGACCGAGTTGATGTTGGCCGCGATGTCGACGCCCGCGGTGGACTTGGCCTGCTCGGCGGCCAGCGCCGAGATCACCACGGCGTCGAAAGCCTCACCGGCGTAGTTGAAGTCGACCAGACCGGGGTTGACCGCTTTGAGCCGGCCCTCGAACTCCGGGCCGACGTCGGTCAGCGGCGTGGTGCCCTTCATCCCGGCGAGCAGGCCCGGCGCCACACCCTCGCCGAGCGCATTGCCCATGTTGCCGTCGGTGCCGTAGACCAGCATGCCGTCGGACGGGCCGATGCCGACCTCGTGCATCCGGGTGATGATCTTGGCGGTCTCCTCGAAGCCGAGCACCGCGACCGCGTCGGGGTTGAACTCCTTGATGCGATCGACCTCGGCGTTGAACGACTGCGCATTCGGGTCGTAGATGATCTTGGTGATCTGGTCCTCGGCGATACCGGCTTCCTTCAGATCCTCGACGGTGTTGGCGGCCAGGCCGGTGCCGTACGGGTCGTTGAGGGCCAGCACCGCGACCCGCTGGGCGCCGTCACCGGTGATCAACTGCGCCAGTGCCTGAGCCTGCAGCACATCGGTGGGCGCGGTACGGAAGTACATGCCCTTGTCCTGGTAGCAGACGAACTGGTCGGAGGTGTTCGCCGGGGAGAACATCACCGCGCCCGCGCTGGCGATCTTGTCGATCACCTTCAGCGACACAGCCGAGGACGCCGCACCGATGATGACGTTGGCCCCGCCCGCGAGGTGACGGTCCACGGTGGTGTTCGCGGTGTCGGTGGTGGTGTCTCCGGAGTCACCGGTGACCAGCTCGATCGGCTGATCGAGCACCCCGCCGGCCTCGTTGATCTCGGTCACTGCGACCTGCACGCCGGCAACCTCGGGCGGCCCGAGGAACGCCAGCGTTCCGGTCTCGGGAAGCAACGTCCCGATCTTGAGCGGGCTGGTGTCGGGCGTCGCACCTGCGGTCGCCTGGGGCGGGTTGCAGTCGGTGGAGACGACCTCGGCCTGGGTCTCGGCCGTGGTGTCGGTCGCCGCTTCGCCGGAGGCGTCGCCACTGTCCCCTGAGGAACAGGCGGACAGGGCGAGCGCGGCGACACCCGCCACGGCGACGACGTGACCGAGGGTTCGATTCTTCATCAAGAATGCTCCTAGACTTCACGGGCCATCAGTGTTCAGACGGCACTGACGCTAGTGCGTGGTCGTTACGGCTGATGTTCTCGAGAGCCGTCGTAACCAATCTGTGATCTGGAGCGGGACCCGGGGTCAGCCTGCGGAAGCGGCGCCGTCGGAGTCGTCGAGCGTCTCCACCACGACCTCGGCGACACGCTTCATCGTGGTCCGCCGATCCATCGCGGCGCGTTGGATCCATTTGAACGCCTCGGGTTCGGTCATCCCCTGCTTGACCTGCAGCAGACCCTTGGCGCGCTCGACGAGCTTTCGGGTTTCCAGCCGGTCCGACAGGGACGCGACTTCCTTCTCCAGTTCGGTCATCTCGCTGAAGCGACTGACCGCGACCTCGATCGCGGGGATCAGGTCGGAGATGCTGAACGGCTTGACCAGATAGGCCATCGCGCCGGCGTCGCGGGCGCGCTCGACGAGTTCACGTTGGCTGAACGCAGTCAGGATGACGATGGGCGCGATGCGCTTGCTCGCGATTTCGGAAGCGGCGTCGATGCCGTCGCGCCGGGGCATCTTGACGTCCATGATGACCAGATCAGGACGCAGCGACTCGGCGAGATCGACGGCCTCCTGACCGTCGCCGGCCTCGCCGACGATCTCATAGCCCTCCTCGCGCAGCATCTCGGCCAGATCGAGCCGGATGAGGGCCTCGTCCTCGGCGACGAGCACACGACGCGGCGGCACGGCATCTGGCGATTCGGTTGACGCTGACATGAGGTTCATTGTGGCGGGCAGAGCCGGGATGAGCGACCGCGGGGGCATCCTTTATGGTGGTACGTCGCACGCCCTCGTATCCCAACTGGCAGAGGAAACGGATTCAAAACCCGTACAGTGTGAGTTCGAATCTCACCGAGGGCACCACGAAACAGCTGGTCGACCACATCTTTTAGCCGTTGCCAGGTCTACTCGGTTCCCGCCGATGTCTGGTCGTCAGAGGTGGCCGACCCATCCGACCCATCCGACGCAGTGCCCTCGTCGGCACTCGTGGAGTCGCTGGTCAGCGGGCTGTCGGTGGATGTCGCTGTTGGCTCCTCGGAGACGACCGTGGGTTCCACCGTGGTCGGTTCTGTCGTCGGTTCCGCTATGGCTGTTGTCTCCGCGGTTGAGGTGGCGGTAGAGCTGGTCACCATCGACGGTGGCTGAGTCGTCGCCGCGTCGGTGGGCGTCGGTTCCGGGACCACAGTGGTCGACGGATCAGGTGTTGCCACAGCAGTCGGCGACGGGACGGCCGTGCTGGACGGTGGGGCCGTCGTGGTGGGGAACGTTCCGGGCTGTTCGGTCTCGACGATTTCCTTTATCTGAGCGGTGAAACCGTCGAAGGTCCGGGCGATCTCGGCAAGATCGGTGACGTCCCCCGACTCGATGCTCGCTGCGTACCGTCCTACTTTTACCCAGATTTCTTCAATTGCGCGTTGCGCCTCCGCCGACAACGGGGTGTCCAGAGTGACGAACAGTTGCTGCGCGACCGCGTAGGTCAGACAGTTGACGCATCGGTAGTTGAGCGCGCCGGCAAGGTTCTGCGGTATGGCCACGTTGTCGTTGTCCTCGATTTCGTCGAGGACGAATACCACCTGGTAGGCGACGGCCACCGCGGCACACGACTGACAGGACGCGTAGGCGTGGGCCTCGTTGATGTTCAGCGCATACTCTTCGTCGGTCTGCCAGACCAGAGCGACGGCCACCGCCCACTCGACGGTGCCGTCAGTGGTGTTGACCGCCAGAGCCTGGTTGTCCCCCTCCCCCGGGGCGAGGGGTTTGTCGAACGGGAAGACCCAGCCCTGATCCGCCGCGGTGAGCCTGGCTGCGGTACCGGGCGCACCGTTACTGGCCACGAAGGACGGAGTTCGGGGAACCAACACCAACGCGAGCCGAGGTGAGTCGGCCGTCGGGGGCCGGGTCCGACTGTCCCACAACGCCCATACCGTTCCCTGCTGCCCGGCTGACAAGGTCCTCGGCGTTGCGACCGCCCCGGAGGCGGCCTCGGTCCGTCCGATGCTCACGCGGGTGCGATCGTTCATCTCGTAAACCCCGAGCGCATAGACGATGTCGCTCAGGGTGCCGCGTTCAGCCGCTTCGATCGGACGGTAGTTGCCGTCATGCGGCCACCACGCGTAGGCGAGGCCGCACAACACGGCCACTCCGAGAACCGAAACCACCGCCCGCCGAACGGGACCGCGGGCGCTCACTTTCCGCGCGGCCGAGATCATCTGCCGGGCGAACCGAGCCAGCAGATAGATGACGCCGGCAACCGGGATCACGATCGCGACGATCGACAGGACCCGGGCAGCAGCCTGCACCAAGTCTCCGTCCGCCCAGGACGCGGCGAGAACATCCTGCTGGTTGTTCAAGCTCGCCCACGCCGTGCCCAGGAGTCGAGGCAGCGCTATGACCGCCAGAGCCAGCATTCCGATGAGCAACGGAACGACGACGACCACCCAGGCCGTCACCACGAGTCGAGCCCAGAGCTTGAGCTGACGCGGCTCGGGGTCGCGCCACCGCCATGGCAGCATACCGAGCAAAATCGGCTTGATCCGGCCAAACAGGTCGGGGACACCGGTCAGATCAGCGAGCACGTGGTAGCCGTCGAATCTCACCAAAGGTGCGAGCTGGCGCAACATCTGGATGATCTGGGTGGCCACGACGAGCAGCAGCGCGTCATAGCGCAGCACCAGCCACACCGCGGTGATCGCGACCGCGACGATCGCGTTGAAGTAGAGGCCGCCCAGATCCGTGCGCAGGCGGCCGCGACGATCGAGTCGGTACGAATCGGTGACGTCGGTATAGAACGCAGGCCACACCAGGTAGAGACCGACCCCCATGACACCCGGTGTGGCACCGCCGTACCGGGCCGCCGCAGCGTGTCCGAACTCGTGGAAGCCGGCAGAGACGATGGTGACGACGAATACCAGGATCAGAAGCCCCGGCCGCTCGAAGGCGTCGTAAGCCGCCGATGCCAGACCCTTCCGGAAGAACACCCACCAGCACACAACGGCGAATGCGGCCAGCACCACGGCGACCACCCACGGGTGGAACAGGTGCCGGAACGGATCGGTGATTCGACGTGTCCGCTCCGGGTCGGTCACGACATACCGGAATCGAAGTCCCAGCAACGGATTCCGCTTCTTCACCGTCGGCTGTGTGCCGTCGGTCTGAACCAGAAGTCCCAGCGGACGCAATTTTTCGAGGAACTGCAGGACGTTGTGTTCGCTCACCGGGCGACCCGTCGAGGCGGATACCGCCGACGCCACCTCAGCGGGCGACCGGCGCCCGTCGATCTCCGCCAACGTCGCATACAGCAGCGGGGTCAGCTGTAGGGTTTGCCCGTCGGCGCGCCGAGCCAGAGATGGCGGAACCCGATAACCCGATCCCGCCATCTCTCCGATCAGCTCGACGCCTTCCGCGCGGTGCGGAATGGCGTGCGCCTGGCCTACCCCCTCGGTGGTCACAGTCACCTGAGCGCTCCTCGTCCAACCACCTTGCGCGACTGTAGATTCGGTCAGCCCGCCGTTGCGCTGCCGGCGTCCGAACCGGTGCTGTCGGAAGCTGTACCGGCAGTCGATTCACCGCCCGAATCGGCCGTGGTGTCCGACGTGGTGTCTGCATCGGGCTGACTGGTGCCCTGGTCGATGCTGGAGTCTTGTACCGCGTTGGCGACCGTGTCGCCGCGCAACTCCTGCGTGATCGACATCTCCTGGTCGGTGTATGCGATCGCGTCGGATTCGATCGTGATCACGTTCGCCGCGACGCTGGCGCTGATGGGCGCGGCGACATTGGCGTTAGCTGCCACCGCACCGGCGATCGGCGCCGCGAGGTCGGCATCGAGGTCGACGTTGACATCCACGTTGAGCAGCGGCCCCTCGAACAGACCCAACTCCGGCGTGGCAATTTCTTCGTCGGCCGGCGTTGGGTCACCGTCGGTCTCGTCGGATTGGATGATGTCACTGGCTTGATCCGATGTGGCATAAGCGTTCGCGACCAGAATCTGGTCCACCGATCCGGTCTGGAAGTTCTCCGCCTGAGCCCCGGAGTCATAGGCCAACACATTGGCTGCGGCCGAAGCATCGATCGGCGCCGCAACGTTGAGCTGTGCAGCGGCAGCGAGGTCGATGGGCGACGCCGCGTCGATGAAGACATCGACATCGACGTTCAAGTCGAGAATGGAGACGACCTCTTTGTCCGGCAGCACCGTGACAAATTCCGCCTCCATTTCCTCTAGGGTGAGTCCTTCGTCGCTCATTTTCGTTCTCCCTGGCCCTGGCGACTGTTGCTGTAACGGCCGCTACTGATGGACAGAGGCGTACCCAGGGATGTGAGCCAGCTAACACAAGCGTCACAGTTTTTGTCCCCCGGACTGACTTGTCCTGCGTAAACATCGATCGCCTTATTAACCGCTGCGTTCACAGCACCGTCCTTTTCCCACGTGGGGTACCTTGCCAAGGGCGGCTTACTTATCAGAAACTATTTGCTGAAACCGCGTCCGGCTCGGCGACTGCCCCGTCGGCGTACTGGATGCGCGCCGTTCCCCCATGGCGGTACCTGATTCGGCGATAGCCTTCCGTCGTGCTCCAAGTGCGACCGGTGTGCGTGCCCGAGTTGGCGGTGCGGGGCCGGGTCGCGTCGCCGGAACGGCACCGCTCCGACAGGGCCGCCGACCGGTTGCGCGTGTTGACGATCGCCGGCTGGATCGCCGCCGCGGTCTCGGCGTTGTTCGGCGTCTTCCAGCTGACGCTGGGTGGTGCGATGGCGGGGCTGGGCGTGGTCAATATCGCATGCGCCGCAATGTTTCTGGCCATCCCGCGGCTGTGCCACCTCGGAGAGTTGGTGGCGCCGCTGACCTTCGTCGGGTTCGCCTACGTGTCGGTGGGGTTCTTCTGTTTCACGATCGGAACCGGTTCGGGGTTGCAGTTCTACTTCGTGGTCGCCGCGGCGCTGGCGGTGTTGATCCTGGGGATCGAACGCATCGCGCTGGCTACGGTGATCGCCGCTGCGGGCGTTGCCATCTGCATTGGGTTGGAGTTGACGGTGCCGCACGACCGCGGCTTGGGCCCGCCGTGGATGTTGACCGTGGGCTTTCTCAGCTCGGTGGCGGCGTCAGCGGTGATGCTCGTGGCCACGCTCTGGTACACCCTGCGGGAGATCGAACGCGCCGAACAGGCCATGGAAGCCGAATACGAACGCTCCGAACGACTTCTGGCCAACATCCTGCCCGACACCATCGCCGAGCGACTCAAGGAACCGCAGCGGACCGTCATCGCCGACAAGTACGACGACGCGTCGATCCTGTTCGCCGACATCGCGGGATACACCGAACGGGCCGCGCAGACGCCGCCGGCGGAACTGGTCCGTTTCCTCGACCGGCTCTACACCGACCTCGACGCCCTGGTCGACCGGCACGGACTGGAGAAGATCAAGACGACCGGCGACGCCTACATGGTGGTCAGTGGCGTCCCTGTCCCCCGAGACGACCACCTCGAAGCCCTGGCGGCGTTGGCGCTCGACATCGCCGACATGGTCGCCGGCCTCAGAGACGCCAAAGGCCACGCGGTCCCGCTGCGCATCGGAATGGCAGCGGGACCGGTGGTCGCTGGGGTCGTCGGTGCGAAGAAGTTCTTCTACGACGTCTGGGGCGACGCCGTCAACGTGGCTTCACGTATGGAGAGCACCGACATCGAAGGCCGGATTCAGGTACCCGAAAATGTGTACCTGCGACTTCGGCACGCCTTCGTGTTCGAGGATCGCGGGCTGGTCGATGTGAAAGGCAAAGGGCCGATGCACACGTGGTACCTGGTGGGCCGACGCGCGGAGGTGGTTACACCTTCCGGTTCTCCGACTTGATCAGCCACGCCTGCTTCTCGAGACCGTCGATCAGGGCATGGAGGATGTCGGCGGTCACCGGGTCCTCCCTGTCGATGCCTTCGTGCACGTCACGCATGGTCTCCACGGCGGCATAGATGCGCGTGGCGATCATGTCGACGACGTCTGCCGAGCTGTGCTCGTAGGCCGGGAATTCCGGTAGCGAGGTCGTCGCGGCGACGGTGTCGGTGCGGCCGTCGGGAATGCCCCACAGCGAGCGCATCCGCTCGGCCACGGTGTCGCTGCCCTCCCGGGTGAAGTCGACGAGCTCGTCGAGCTGCAGGTGCAGGTCGCGGAAGTTGGTTCCCACGACGTTCCAGTGCGCCTGCTTGCCCTGATTGGACAGTTCGATCAGGTCGACCAGTACGCGCTGCATCGCCGCGTGGAATTCTGGCGACGCCTGGAAACCTGCCACCTCAGCCTCGGTCTTGCGATTGTTCAGTGTCTTGGTCATAGCCATCAGAACGCCTCCTTTTCTGGATCTAGTCCAGTTTAGCATGTATTTTTCGTCACAGCAAGGTCGTCCTGCCGCTCCAGCAAACGTGCGTAGCCGGCTCCCATGGCCAGCAGCACAAGGCCTACGACGATGAAGACCACGACCCGGAAGATCCCGTCGAGCGCGCTCATGTCGAACAGGAAGAGCTTCGCGATCGCCGCGCCGACCAGACCCAGTCCGCCGCTGATCGCCGTCGACCGCTCCGCGCGCGGCAGTCGCAAGGCGTACGCGAAGACCGCGGCAGCCATCGCGATCCAGCAGATCGTCGCAACCATATGGCCTGCGTAGAACCCTCGGTCATTCGGTGAGAACAACATCGCGGCCGTCACGCTGAACTGGGTGACGGTATAGACGACCACCGCCCCCGTCGCACCCCACAGCAGCGCGTGCCGAGTCTCGGCGAACCAGGACCAAGCGACCGCGACCGCGGCGAGCAGGATGCTCGACACCAGGATCGACACGCCTGTCGCAGCATCGATGCGAGTGGGCTCCAGCAACGCCGCGGCATCGGCCGTGACCACGTAGGCGGCGGCGCCGACGGTGGCGAAGCCGAGGCCGATCCAGCGTGCCGCATGGTCCCCGCGTGCGGCCGTCAGGAGCACCAGCGCCAGTGCCGCGAGCAGCGGGCCGGCGACCTCGCCGTTGAACGCGGTGAGCAGGGCGAACAGTGCCGCCACCGCCGACGACACCGCGAACACCGTTCGCGCCGCCCCCTGGACGCCCGGCAACCGGTCTGCGAGCAGGACGACCGCGAGCAGGGCTGAGGCCAGGGCGCCGAGCATCAAGGCCGCGATCACCTTGTCGACGGTCAGGCCCACACACAGCAGCGGCGTGACGCCCACCGCGGTCAGCACCGCCATCCCCGCCCGGTTCGCGGTGCCCGGCAGCAACACCAGAGCGGTGATGATCGCCAGGACCGCACCCAGCGCGCACGCGACAGCCAACGCCAGGTCGTCGCGGGAGTCGAAGTAACGCACCACCAGAGCGGTCAGTAGGGGCAGCACCACCGCCGCCGTGCGAGCACTGTGCAGCCAGATCCAGTCCCGGCCGATCTGCACCGGAACCGACACCGCCGCCAACGTCAGCATGAACCCGATCAGCAGCAGCGTGATGCCACCCGTCACAACGGGCGCCAGGGCCAGCAGCGGAACGATGACGAGCAAGCCGAGCTGCTCGGACTCCCACCGTCGCGCCAGAACCAGACCGCCCGCTGCGATCAGCGACGCGACGACCAGGCCGGCCGGGGCGGCGATCCAGTCGTAGATGGTGGTGACCGCGACCAGGTCGATGTAGGCCGCGGCCACGCCGGTGGCGACCAGGGCGATCGCGCCGACGCGTCCCCCGGGTCGGCGGTAGAGCCGACGTCCGGCCACCACCAGCCCTGCGGCCAGCACGGCGCCGGCAGCAACCCGGAACTCAGGACGCAGGATGCCCGCCTGGGCGGCCAGCACGAGCAGCAGAACGACACCCATCAGCGTGATGCCGACGCCGGCGACGGCGAGGAACTTGCCGATCCACCCCTGCGAGGCCTCCGCGGTGGGCGGTGACTGCGCCGCCACGGGGGCCGGTGGCGGGATCGGTCGGGGCGCGGCGGGCGGGGCGGGCGGGGCGGGCTGCGGATAGTGCCAGTACGGGGCGACGGGACGAGGTGCTGGGGCAGCAGGCGGCGCCGGAACAGGTGGTGGCACAGGGCCCGTCTGTCGGGTCAGGATCGCATCCAGGTGGCGGAGGTCGGCCGAGGCCTGCGCGAGGTGCCGCGACATCGCAGCGAAATCGGCGGACAGCCGAGATATGACAATGCTGTGCGGTTCGGTCATGGACCCATCGTCGTCGCGTGTCCGCGCGGACGGATGAGTACAACTACTCGTCCAGGCCGTGCTCGATCGCGTAGCGCGCAAGCTCCACCCGGTTGCCGACCTGCAACTTGCGAAACGTCGCCTGGACGTGGTTTTCCACGGTGCGATGGCTGAGCGACAGCCGCGCCGCGATCTGCTTGGCGGTCATGCCCTTGGCGACGAAGCGCAGGATCTCGGTTTCGCGTGGCGTCAAGGTCGGCGCGGTCGGGTCGGTGGTGTCCTGTGCAATGCGGCGGTACTCACCGAGCACCAGGCCGGCCAAACCCGGAGTGAACACAGCTCTTCCACGCGCGGTCGCACGGACGGCATCCGCCAGTTCCTCGCGCGACGCGCTCTTGACCAGATACCCGATGGCTCCGGCCTTGACCGCCTCGAGGACGTCGTCGCGTTCGTCGGAGGCAGACAGCACCAGGATGTGGGTGTCCGGGGAGACGGCCAGCACCTCGGTGGTCGCCTGTGCACCGTCGCCGTCCTGCAGCCGCATGTCCATCAGCACGACATCGGGCTTGACCACGGCGGCGCGGCGTTTGGCGGCCGCCACGCCGTCGGCGGTGGCCACGACGTCGAATCCGGCGTCGACCAGGTCGCGGGCCACCGCGTCGCGCCAGATCGGATGGTCGTCGACGACCATGACGGTCACGGACTGCGTGCTCATGACACCCTCCCTCGCCGCGGCACGGTCAGCTCCCACTCCACCCCCGCACCCGCGGCGGTGGTGAGCTCTGCGCGGCCGCCCAACGAATCGAGGCGCCCGACAATCGATTTGGAGATCCCGAGACGACCTTCCCGCTGCGCTTGGGCCAGTCGACCGTCGGCTATCCCGACCCCGTCGTCGCGCACGCTGATCGTCACCTCGTCCCCGAGGTCTTCGAGGAGCACGTAGGCGCGCGCCTCGGGTCCGGCGTGCGCGGCGACGTTGTCCAGCACGTTGGCCACCGCAGCGAGCAGTTCGTCGGCGACGGTCGTCTCGAGCAGCACCGGCTCACCCGGCACCGCCACCGAGACCCGGTCGCCGGCGTACCGGCGCAACCGCGCCCCGAGATCGACCGCGGTGGTGTCGACGGAACGCCGATGGTCGGCAGCGCTGACCAAGCGGCGCAGCGCACGCTCCTGCTCCCCCGCCAACTCACCCAACTGTGCTGTCTCCCCGCCGATTTCGCGGCCTCGACGGGCCACCAGCGCGAGCACCTGGATCGCCCCGTCGTGCACCTCGCGGGACAACCGCTCCCGTTCCTCCAGCGCCGCCGACAGCCGCGCCGCACGTTCGAACTCCGTGTGCGCCCGCCGTGCGGTCTGGGCGGCCAGACCCACGACCAGTCCCACTGCGAGCTCGACGACGATGGTGGCGTTGCCGCCGAGGTCGACGTGGACGTAACCCTTCAAGGCAGCGCCGGCAGCCATCACCAGCAGACCGGTGCCCATCCCGGCCACCGGCCCGATCAGGATGGCCGCGGAGATGGTCGCGTTGGTGGCCCACAACGTGGTTGGCAGCGACTGGTTGTCCAGCACCCACTGATCCGTCGCGATCCACTCGGTGCTGAGCATCAGGGCCAGCACCACCGCGACCTCGGTCAGCACCCACGCACGACGGCGCCCGAACCCCTGCACGTAGGCCGCCGCACACGCGATGCTCCACGCGATCAGCACGCCGAACAGCACCCAACCTGCCACGGGATACCGCAGATCAGGGTTCACGGTCACCTGGAAACCGAGCGCATAGATGCAGCTGAGCAGCCGGAAGACCTGGGCTGCCCGCCACAACGGTGCGGTCGGGTCGGACTTCACATCACCTTCGAGAGAAACGCTTTCGTGCGTTCGTGCTGCGGGTCGGCCATCACATCGCGGGGTTTCCCACGTTCGACGACCACCCCGCCATCCATGAACACCAACTCGTCGGCCACCTCACGGGCGAAACCCATCTCGTGGGTGACGACGATCATCGTCATACCTTCGGAGGCAAGCCGTTTCATCACGGTCAGTACCTCCCCGACCAACTCGGGATCCAGCGCGGAGGTGGGCTCGTCGAACAGCATCAACTTCGGATCCATCGCCAGCGCCCGCGCTATCGCCACTCGTTGCTGCTGCCCACCGGACAGTTGCAGCGGGTAGGCGTCGGCCTTGTCGGCAAGGCCGACCTGTTCGAGCAGTTCCCTGCCGCGCTGTTCGGCCTCGGCCCGCTTCACACGTTTGACCTGGATGGGCGCCTCGATCACGTTGCCCAGCGCCGTCCGGTGCGGGAAAAGGTTGAAGTGCTGGAAGACCATGCCGACGTCGCGGCGCTGACGAGCGACCTCCCGCGGTCTCATCTCGTGGAGCCGGCCGCCGCGCTCCTTGTAGCCGACCAATTCGCCGTCGACGTAGAGCCGGCCGGCGCTGACCGTCTCGAGGTGGTTGATGCACCGCAGGAAGGTCGACTTGCCCGAGCCGGACGGTCCGACCAGCACCAGCACCTGCCCCCGCTGCACCTCGAGGCTGACACCTTTGAGCACCCGAAGCGCGCCGAAGTCCTTGCACACCATCTCGGCGCGCACCATCGGCCGGGCCTGCGCCGCGGTACTCACATGGCCCCCGTACCGGCTTGTGCTTTGGCCAGTGCCGCGAGCTGCTTGTCGGTCAGCTTGCGGGATGCGCCCCGAGAGAAGTGCCGCTCCAGGTAGAACTGGCCGATCATCAGAACGCTGGTGATCACCAGGTACCAGACCGCGGCGACCATCAGCAGCGGCACCGGCTCGAACAGCACCGAGCCGATGTTGCGGGTCACCATGTAGAGCTCGAGGGTAAACGGCACCGCGGTCACCAACGACGTGGTCTTGAGCATGCTGATGACCTCGTTGCCGGTCGGCGGGATGATCACCCGCATCGCCTGGGGCAACACCGTCCGGCGCATCGCCAGCCCCCACGACATGCCCAGCGCCGTGGACGCCTCGATCTGCCCCTCGGGCACCGAACTGATTCCGGCGCGGATGATCTCCGCCATGTAGGCGGCCTCGTTGAGGCCCAGCCCGATGATCGCGAGCAGGAACGGAATCGACAGGCTCTGCAGGTCCAGATGGAAGAACGTCGGCCCAAACGGCACACCGAGCTGGATGTTCTGGTAGATCGTCGGGAACAGTCCCCAGAACACCAGCTGCACGTAGACCGGAGTGCCGCGGAAGATCCACAGGTACACCCAGGCCACCGACCGGAACACCGGATTCGGCGACAACCGCATCACGGCCAGGGTGACCCCCAGGACCACCGCGAGCACCATCGAGAACACGGTCAGCTGCAGCGTGTACCAGATGGCACTCGGGATGCGATCGTCGAACAGGTACCGCCAGAACGTCGACCAGCGGTAGGCGTCGTTGGTGGCCGCCCCGTAGAGGAACAGCCCGAGCAGGACGATGAGCACCCCCGCCGCCACCCAACGCCACGGATGACGCAGGGGTACGGCGTCGATCGGCGCGGGCCCCTTCCCGGCCTCACTCGTCGCGTCGGCTCGCTCGTTCAGTTGATCGCCCCGTTGATCACCGGCCGGTCGATCAGCCCTTCCTCCAGGCCCCAGTTCGAGGCGATCTGTTCATAGGCACCGGTCTCGATCAGATGCTCGAGAGCTTTCAACAGTGACTGCGCCAGCGGCGAGCCCTTCGCCACCGGCCACCCGTAGGGCGCCGAGTCGAACAGCTCGCCGGCCGGCTCGAGTTTGCCGTTGCTCTGCTTGATCGCGTACTGCGTCACCGGCGAGTCCGCCGACATGGCGTCGGCCTGCCCGAGCACCACCGCGTTGGTCGCGGCGTCTTGTCCGTCGAATGGCACGATCTCGATGGCGGGCTGGCCCTCGTCGGTGCACTTCTTGTTGCGGGCAGGCAACTCTTCGGTCGCCTGTACCGTATTCGACTGCACCGCAACCCTTTTACCGCATGCGTTCTCCGGGTCGATTCCGGCTCCGACCTGCTGCGCCCACAGCGACCCCGCGGAGAAGTAGGTGACGAAGTCGACGACCTCTTCACGCTGCCGGGTGTCGGTGAACGACGACATGCCCACGTTGTAGGTGCCACCCTGGATCGACGGGATGATCTTGTCGAAGTCCGACTCGCGGAAGTCGGCGGTCAGTCCGAGCGTGGCGGCCACGGCATTCATCAGGTCGACGTCGAAACCGACCAACTCCCCGTCGGGATCCTTGAACTCGTTGGGCGGGTACGGAATGTTCACCCCCACCACGAGCGTGCCGGTGGATCTGATCTCTTCGGGAACGGTGGCCGCGATCTCCTCGACCTTCTCGGCCGCCGCGGCGGTGGTCTGGGTGGCGGGGCCACTGGACTCCGTGTTGCTCGAACACCCGGACAACACCAGTGCGCCGGCCGCGAAGGTCGCCACCGCCCAGCGCCACGTCGAGGTTCGGCGGTCTCGTCTTGCACCCAACACAGCTGCCTCCACTTTCCGCTCGCCGATCAGCACTGCCCGGCCGGACACCTTACGGGCCGTCTCGCGTCATGCACGTTAACTATCGCGGTCCCGGTGTGCAGCGCCGGTAACGGAACATTAACGACCGCATGAAGACATCACAGCCGTACCGCCGAAAAGAGTTGACTGCCAGGCGGTATGTGCCACACTGCGCGACATGGATACCACTGTCCGCCCCAAAATGCTGCAGCATCTGTGGAAGACCGCCCTGTTCTCCGGACTTCTCGCGGTGCTGCTCGGCGTCATGGTCCTGGTATGGCCGGGCATCACCATCGTCGTCGCGGCGATCTTCTTCGGCGCCTACCTGCTGGTCACCGGCGTCACCCAGGTGATCTTCGCGTTCAGCCTGCACGTCTCCGCGGGCGGGCGGGTGCTGTTGTTCCTCAGCGGTGCTGCCGCACTGATTCTGGCGGTGCTGTGCTTCCGCAGCCTGCAGGAATCAATCCTGCTGTTGGCCATCTGGATCGGGATCGG
The DNA here is from genome assembly GCF_041287115.1 of Mycobacterium sp. pV006. Classification (NCBI taxonomy): domain Bacteria; kingdom Bacillati; phylum Actinomycetota; class Actinomycetes; order Mycobacteriales; family Mycobacteriaceae; genus Mycobacterium; species Mycobacterium sp. pV006. Next base: position 85,955 of record NZ_JBGGKT010000003.1, read on the forward strand.
TTTCATCTTCCGCGGCGTCGCGACCGCGGTATCGGCGATCAGCGATCCGTCCCTGCCCGGCCGGGCCTGGGAGATCTTCATCGGTGTCATCAGCCTGATCGCCGGTGTGGTGATGATGGCGGCGCCGTTCGAGTCCCTGGCAACCCTGACTCTGGTGGTCGGCATCTGGCTGATCGTGCTGGGGGTTTTCGAGGTGGTTTCGGCGTTCGGCGTCCGCAAGGAGAGCAAGAAGTTGGCCGATCGCACGCACGAGGCCACCCCGGCGGCCGCGGAGTAATCTCGCATCCATGAGTGAGCCCCCGCCACCGCCGCCACCGCCGCCGTACGGTTCGGTGCCCGGGGGTTATCCGCCGCCGCCACCGATGCCCTACGGCGGGTATCCGCCGCCGATGCCGATGGCTCCGAAGAACGGGCTGGGGATTGCGGCACTGGTGCTGGCGATCGTAGGACTGGTGCTGTGCTGGACGGTCGCCGGCGGCGTCATCCTCGGCGTGTGCGCGGTGATCATCGGGTTCGTGGCGCGGGGGCGCGTCAAGCGGGGCGAGGCCACCAACGGAGGTATCGCGGTCGCCGGCATCGCCCTGGGTTTCGTCTCGGTCGTCGCGGCGTTGGTCTTCATCCCCATCTACATCGGCCTGTTCGATCAGGTGGGTGGCACCGATTACGTCGACTGCCTGAGCCGGGCAGGGTCCGACACCGAGGCCGCGCAGCGCTGCGCCGACGAGTTCACTCAGCGCGTGGAAGACCGGTTGTCGATCACGTCGACGCCGACGCCGTAGTCCGCGACGGGAAGTGCTTGACGATCCCTTCCTGCACCACGGTCGCCAGCAGTCGGCCGTCCTCGTCGAAGAAATGCCCGGTGCCCAGACCGCGTGAATCGGCAGCCACCGGCGACGTCGTCGAATAGAGCACCCACTCGTCGAATCGCACCGGTCGGTGGAACCACACCGAGTGATTGGTGGTCACCGCGAAGATCCGGTCGTGCCCCCAGGACAGGCCGTGGGTGGTGATGATCGAGTCGAGCACCGTCGTGTCCGAGGAGTAGACCATCGCCGCCGCATGCACGATGGGATCGTCGGGAAGAGCGGCATGAGTTTTCATCCACACCCGGTTGTGGTCGAGGCTGCCGCCCTTGTCCCGCATGATCCACGCCGGATCGTTGGTGTAACGCCACTCGATCGGTCGCAGCGCGTTGGCGAAGTGCGGAACCACGTCTTCATAGCCGGCGAGCAGGTCGTCGATCGGGGGCACCTGGGCCGGTTCGGCCACCGCCGGTGCCTCGACGCCGTGCTCGAGGCCTTTCCCACCGGACAGGAATGACACCATCGCACTGGTGAGCAGGTGGCCGTTCTGCATGACGTCGACCCGCCGGTTGGCGAACCGGCGCTCGTCGCGTAGACGCACCACGTGGAACTCGAGATCCTGGCTCGGGTCGCCACCGGCGATGAAGTGCACCGACAGCGCGCTGGGCGGCACGAGATGCTTCAGGCTGCGGCCGGCTGCGACGAACGCCTGGGCCATCATCTGACCGCCGAAGGTGCGCACCGGGTTACGGCTCGGATGCGCCCCGAGGTAGGTGTTCTCGTCGCGTTGGGTCAGATCGAGGATGGCGAGCAGTTCGTCGAAATCCTTCTGCGACGACACGCGCGACCTCCCGAGCCGGTTTCCTAGACGTCGTCCTCGCCGATGCGGTGGACGTGGATCAGATTCGTGGAGCCTACTGTGCCGGGTGGCGCACCCGCGACGATGACCACCAGGTCGCCCTTCTTGTACCGGCCCATCTCCAGCATCGACTGGTCGACCTGCCGGATCATGCCGTCGGTCGTGTCGATGTGCGGCACGATGAACGTCTCCGTTCCCCAGGTGAGCGCCAACTGGCTGCGGATCTCCGGCAGCGCCGTGAACGCCAGCAACGGCAGGGGCGTGTGGAGTCGAGCCAGCCGTCGCACCGTGTCCCCGGACTGCGTGAACGCCACCAGCGCCTTGGCATCGAGTCGCTCACCGATGTCGCGGGCGGCATAGGAGATCACGCCCCGCTTGGTACGCGGAAGGTGGGTCAGCGGAGGCGCGGCCACCGAGTTCTCCTCGACCGCCGAGATGATGCGCGCCATGGTCTTGACGGTCTCGAACGGATACTTGCCCACCGAGGTCTCCCCCGACAGCATCACCGCGTCGGCACCGTCGAGCACCGCGTTGGCGACGTCGGAGGCTTCGGCGCGTGTCGGGCGCGAGTTCTCGATCATCGACTCCAACATCTGGGTCGCGACGATGACGGGTCTGGCGTTCTCCCTTGCCATCTGGATGGCGCGCTTCTGCACCAGCGGCACTTCCTCCAGCGGCAATTCGACTCCGAGATCGCCGCGGGCGACCATGATCGCGTCGAAAGCCAGGACGATGGCTTCCAGGTTGTCGATGGCCTCGGGCTTCTCCAGCTTCGCGATCACCGGGACCCGACGGCCCACCCGGTCCATCACCTCGTGGACGAGTTCGACGTCGGAGGGCGACCGCACGAAGGACAGCGCCACCAGGTCGACACCGAGACGGACCGCGAACTCGAGGTCGTCGATGTCCTTCTCCGACAAGGCCGGCGCCGAGACATTCATGCCCGGAAGGGACATGCCCTTGTTGTTGCTGACCTTGCCGCCCTCGGTGACGACACACACGACGTCGTTGCGGTCGATGCGTTCGACCACCAGGCCGATGTTCCCGTCGTCGACCAGCACCCGGTCACCGACCGAGGCGTCGTCGACCAGACGCTTGTAGGTGGTCGACACCCGGTCGTGGGTGCCTTCGCAGTCCTCGACGGTGATCCGCACCGTCTCGCCGGTGTTCCAGTAGGTCGAACCGTCGACGAATCGGCCCAAGCGGATCTTCGGCCCCTGGAGGTCGGCGAGGATGCCCACAGCATGGCCGGTGGCATCTGATGCCGCCCGGACCCGCTTGTAGTTGGCCTCGTGATCGGCGTAGTCGCCGTGGCTGAAGTTCAGCCTGGCGACGTCCATTCCGGACTCCACCAGCTTTCTGACCGCCTCATCGGAGGCCGTCGCTGGGCCGAGCGTACAGACGATTTTTCCGCGTCTAGTCACGACAGTCGAGCATAGTCGTGAACCGTTTCAGACGGCGGTCAGCGGCAGGGCACCAGGCCTGACGGGCGACGGCAGGTCGGACGCACTCATCAGGTACGCGTCGACGGCGTGCGCCGCGCTGCCGAGAGGCGGGTTGGTATTCGTCGAGAAGCGGCTGTGGACGATCGCGACGGCACTCGCACACCGCGCGTCGCGCAGGTCGGAAAAGTACTGCGGCAGCTGCGTTGTGGTCAACATGCCCTTGTAGACCAAAGTGCGGCTGGACAGCGACGGGCATAGACGCGGTTCTCGGGATGCTCGAGCGCCGTCAGTCCGTTGGCGACGATGGCATGTGATCGGCGGCCTTGACGTCGACGACCATGGCGACGCCACCTGAGTCGGTTTCGTTCTTCGGGTCGTAGAGACCCTGGGGTTCCGGATTTGCCGAGAAGAGCATGCAGTCCTGCTGGTGGGGCAGGGACTGCAGCGACCGTGGAGCCAGACTAACAGTTCGGTGGGAGCGCTACCCGCCGAGAACGGTGGGGACCAACGGGAATCCGGGCATGTTACGCACCACCGTCCAGGTCACCGCGGCACCGAGGATGACGGCCACGGCCGTCGAACTCAGAAGGGCTTTTCCTTTCACGCGCTGCATCAGCAGCCACACGGCCAGCAGAGGCAGGCCGATCAAGAAGAACGCGTTGTCGACGAATGCGGCGGCGAAGTCGCCGTGGAGGACGTCATGGGTCATCCGCAGTCCCCCGCACGCGGGACAGTCCCAGCCGGTGAGCGCCTTGAACGGACAGGCAGGGAAGACGAAATCGGGGCTGTGCGGGTCGCCGAGTCCCACGTAGGCCAGGGCGCCGATCGCTGCGATACCCACGCCTGCACCCACGAGAACCCTCGTGGACGTGACGCGCTGCCGATCAGGTTCCATCACGCAGGGGACGGCCCTGTGGGTCCCGAACCCGGTCGGTCAGGATCAGCACGGCGTCGATGATGCCCCAGATGACGGCACCGACGCCGCACGTGATCAGGCCGACGACCAGCTGGGCGATACCCAAGCCGGTGTTCCCGAGGTAGATGCGTCCGATCCCGACCAGTCCCAGAAGTCCGAGCAACTGCAGCAAGCCGGCGACCACTTTGGACTTGTCGGAGAACGGTTCACCCGTGATCGGGTGGCGGCCGTACGGCGCGGTGGGATCGCCGTAGAACGGCGGGTAACCCGTCGGCTGCTGCGGCGAATACGGGTTGGGGCCATCGTTGCCGCCGAAGGGAGGCTCGCTCATGGACACCAGCATGCCAGAGCGCCGACCGGTCGAGGAGTACTGAGCGCCGGTCCCGACTCGGGTAGCCAGGTCTGCTATCGGTTGCGGCGGCGACGCAACCACTGCCGCACGCGACCACCGCGTTCCTCAGGCATGAGACTGATCACGGGCTCGGCAGACCTGGTCTCGTCGGTCTCGGTGACGGCCTCCGCAGCATCCTGACCCTCGACCGCGGCTTCCTCGTCGACGTCGGAGGTCTCACCGGCGTCTGCAGCCGGCTGCTCGCCCTCAGCGCCGGCTTCTACGGCGTCGGTTTCGGTGAGGGCCTCCGCGGCATCCTGCCCCTCGGCCGTTGCTTCTTCGTCGACGTCGGAGCTCCCACCGGTTACTTCGGCAGGCTCCTCCCCGTCGGTAGATTCGACCTCCTCCACCGCATCCACATCAACGCCATCACCATCAGCGTCGCCGGCCTCGGTCTCAGCGGGCTCGGTGAGGGCCTCCGCAGCGTCCTGACCTTCAACCGCCGCTTTCTCGTCGACGTCGGAGGTCTCACCGGCATCTGCAGCCGGCTCCTCTGCGTCAGCGGATTCGCCGTCATCGTCCGCGTCGTCAGTGTCGGCTGCGTCGGTTCCGTCGGCTTCGGCTTCTACAACCTGCTCGTGGACCTCGTCGGCATCAGCCACCGCCTCACCGACTTCAGCCTCCTCGACCGCACCCACACCACCAACGCTTCCGACGTCAGCACCATCCTCGTCGGTCTCGGTCAGGGCCTCGGCCGCATCGTGACCTTCAACGGCTGCTTCCTCGTCGACATTGGATGTCTCACCGGGGTCTTCGGCAGGCTCTTCTGCATCAGCGGATTCGCCGTCATCATCCGCGTCGTCAGTGTCGGCTGCGTCGGTCCCGTCGGCTTCGGCTTCTGCAACCTGCTCGTGGGCCTCGCCGGCATCAGCCACCGCCTCACCGACTTCAGCCTCCTCGACCGCACCCACACCACCGACGTCAGCACCAGTCTCGTCAGCCTCGTCGGTCTCGGTGAGGGCCTCCGCGGCATCCTGACCTTCGGCCGCGGCTTCTTCGTCGACGTCGGACGTCTCATCGGTGTCTTCGGCAGGCTCTTCTGCGTCAGCGGATTCGCCGTCACCGACCGCGACGTCAGCGTCCGCGTCGTCAGTGTCGGCTGCGTCGGTCCCGTCGGCTTCTACAACCTGCTCGTGGACCTCGTCGGCATCAGCCACCGCCTCACCGACTTCAGCCTCCTCGACCGCACCCACACCGCCAACGCTTCCGACGTCAGCACCAGCCTCGTCGGCGTCGTCGGCCGGCTCCTCGGCATCGGCTTCCGCCGCAACATAGTCGTGGACCTCGTCGGCATCGGCCAAAGCCTCGTCGAGTTCAGCCTCCTCGAGCGCACCCACCCCGCCGAGGCTTCGGGCGTCGACATCAGCCTCGTCGGATTCGGCGAGCGCCTCGGCCACGTCGGAACCTTCGATCGCTGTTGCCTCGCCGCCGTCGGTTTCGGCGTCCACAACTTGCTCGTGGACCTCGTCTCCGGCATCAGCGTCAGCATCGTCGGCTGCGGTGCGCTGGTCATCCTCGGCGGCGACGGTCGCGGCGGCGACGACACCGGTCGTCGAGGCCCCGACAGCGAGATCCTTGACCAGTTCCTCGACCCGAGGTTCTGCCTCGTCGTCGGCCTTGCCGCGCAACGTCGCGGGATCCTCGCGGCCACGTGGCGCAGCCATGATGTAGACGACCGCACCGATGAACACGAACGTCGCGGTGAACGAATTCACCCGCACACCGGCGAACTCGGTGGCGAAGTCGCTGCGCAGCAGCTCGATCCAGAACCGGCCGACGCAGTAGCCGGCGACATAGAGCGCGAACAGCCGCCCATGACCGATGTTGAAGCGGCGGTCGATCACCAGCAACGCCACGAAAACCAGCAGATTCCACAGTAATTCGTAGAGGAACGTCGGATGCACGACCGCCAGCAGCTCACCGGTGGAAACACCGTTGAGGTAGTCGACGGCGCCGCTGGCGTTGCGTCGCTCGTAGATCTCCAGCCCCCACGGCAGCGTCGTCTCGCGACCGTAGAGCTCCTGGTTGAAATAGTTGCCGAGACGACCGATCGCCTGCGCCAGGATGATGCCGGGTGCAATCGCATCGCCGAACGCGGGAAGCGGTATGCCCTGGCGTCGACACGCAATCCATGCGCCGACCCCGCCCAGGGCAACTGCACCCCAGATGCCCAGGCCGCCGTCCCAGATCCGCAGCGCCGCAGCGAATCCCGCGCCGTCGGGGCCGAAGTAGGTGTTCCAGTCGGTCAGGACGTGGTAGAGCCGGCCGCCGACCAGCCCGAACGTCACCGCCCACAGTGCGATGTCGTAGATGACGCCGGGCTCGCCTCCGCGCGCCACCCACCGACGGTCACCGATGACCAGTGCCGCGATGATGCCCGCGATGATGAACAACGCGTAGGCCCGGACGGGGAACGGTCCGAGAAACCAGACCCCCTGGGGCGGGCTCGGGAAAGAGGCCAGCAGCGTGGCGGTCACGCAGTGATCCTCTGCCGCACTCCGTCCGCCAACTCCTCAGTCAGCGACCGCATCGCCGGGATCCCGTCGGTGAGCGCAGTCACCAGTGCCGAGCCGACGATCACGCCGTCGGCATACGAACCGATCTCGGCGGCCTGCTCCCGCGAGCGCACACCCAGACCCACACCGACAGGGATGTCGGAGACCTCCTTGACGCGCCGCACGAGCTCCGGTGCGGCATTGGACACCGCGTCACGTACGCCGGTGACACCCATCGTCGACGCGGCGTAGACGAACCCGCGCGACGCCTGCACCGTGGTGGCCAACCGTTGCGGCGTCGACGACGGGGCAACCAGGAAGATCCGATCGAGGTCGTGTGCCTCCGAGGCGGCCATCCAGTCGTCGGCCTCCTCCGGGATGAGGTCCGGGGTGATCATCCCGAACCCGCCCGCCGACGCGAGGTCGCGAGCGAACGTGTCGACCCCTTTGCGCAGCACGGGGTTCCAGTAACTCATCACCACCGCGCGACCCCCGGCGTTGCTGATCGCCTCCACGGCTGTCAAAGCGTCGCGGACGCGCACGCCCCCACGCAGAGCCGCCTCGGTCGCCGCCGCAATCGTCGGCCCGTCCATACCGGGATCCGAGTAGGCAATTCCGACCTCGATGACGTCGCAGCCGGATTCGACCAGTGCGGTCATCGCCGAGATGGACGTCGGCACGTCCGGATAACCCATGGGCAGGTAACCGATCAACGCCGAACGGCCCTCGGATCGGCACGTCTCGAACAGGGGCGCCAAGCGACTCACGACGGATCACCGTCCAGCAGTCCGAACCACTTCGCGGCGGTCTCGACGTCCTTGTCCCCCCGGCCCGACACGTTGACCAGAATGATCCCGCCGGGCCCGAGCTCAGCCGCCAACTTCAGCGCACCGGCGACCGCGTGGGCGGACTCGATGGCTGGGATGATCCCCTCGGTTCGGCTCAGCAGCGACAGCGCGTCCATCGCCTCGGTGTCGGTGATCGGTTCGTACCGGGCGCGTCCGGTGTCTTTGAGCAGCGCATGTTCGGGGCCGACACCCGGGTAGTCCAGCCCCGCCGAGATGGAATGCGACTCGATGGTCTGACCGTCCTCGTCCTGGAGCAGATACGAGAAGGAGCCCTGGAACGCGCCGGGCGAGCCACCGGTGAAGGTCGCGGCATGTCGCCCCGTCTCGACGCCGTCGCCGGCCGCCTCGTAGCCGACGAGGGCGACGCCCGGGTCGTCGAGAAACGCGTGGAAGATGCCGATCGCGTTCGATCCCCCGCCGACGCACGCCACGACTGCGTCGGGCAACCGCCCGGCCTGGTCGAGCATCTGCGCGCGGGCTTCCATCCCGATCACCCGTTGGAAGTCGCGCACCATCATGGGGAAGGGATGCGGCCCGGCCGCCGTGCCGAAGCAGTAGTAGGTGTTGTCGGCGTTGGTGACCCAGTCGCGGAAGGTGTCGTTGATGGCGTCCTTGAGGGTCTTCGACCCCGACTCGACGGCGACCACGGTCGCACCGAGAAGCCGCATCCGGGCGACGTTGAGCGCCTGCCGCGCGGTGTCGACGGCACCCATGTAGATGACGCATTCCAGTCCCAGCAACGCGCACGCGGTCGCCGTGGCCACCCCGTGCTGGCCGGCGCCGGTCTCGGCGATGACGCGGGTCTTGCCCATCTGGCGCGCCAACAACGCCTGACCCAGCACGTTGTTGATCTTGTGGGAACCGGTGTGGTTGAGGTCCTCGCGCTTGAGGAAGATCCGTGCGCCGCCGACGTGCTCGGTCAGCCGCTCGGCCTCGTACAGCGGGGAGGGACGTCCGGTGTAGTGGCGCTGCAGCCGGTCGAGTTCGTCGAGGAACGTCTGGTCGCCGCGAGCCTTCTCGTAGGCGGCGGTGACCTCCTCGATGACCGCCATCAGCGCCTCGGGGACCAGACGACCGCCGTAGGCACCGAAGTGGCCGCGCTCGTCAGGATCGTGTGCGGTCGGTTCGGCCACCGCCGCGCTGGCGAGCGGCAGGTCAGGACCGGTCACCGCACCCACTTAACGCGCTGGCTTCGGGCACGACGGATGGGTACCGGCGGTGACGAGGTCCGCAACAGCATTGCGGGGATCACCGCTGGTGACCAACCCCTCACCGACGAGGACCGCGTCGGCGCCCGCACCGGCGTACGCCAGCAGATCGGCCGTGCCCCGCACGCCGGATTCGGCCACCCGGATCACGTTGCTCGGAAGTCCGGGAGCGATACGGGCGAACGTGTTGCGGTCCACCTCGAGCGTCTTGAGGTTGCGCGCGTTGACCCCGATCACCTTCGCGCCGGCCTGCAGTGCCCGGTCGGCCTCTTCCTCGGTGTGCACCTCGACCAGCGCGGTCATACCGAGCGACTCGGTACGTTCGAGCAGGGATTCCAGTGCCGGTTGCTCGAGGGCGGCGACGATCAGCAGGAGCATGTCGGCGCCGTGTGCCCGAGCCTCGTGAATCTGATACGGGCGGACGATGAAGTCCTTGCGCAGCACCGGGATCGACACCGCGGCACGCACCGCGTCGAGGTCGTCGAGCGAACCGTTGAAGCGGCGCCCTTCGGTCAGCACGCTGATGACGCGGGCACCGCCGTCCTGGTAGGCCTTCGCGAGGTCTGCCGGGTCGCCGATCGGGGCCAGTTCACCGCGCGACGGGCTGGCGCGTTTCACCTCGGCGATCACGGCGATGCCGGGGGCGCGCAGCGCTCCCAGGACATCCAGGGGTGCCGGTGCCTTCTGCGCCCGCTCTTTGATCTCCGCCAGACTCACCGCGGCCTCGCGAGCGGCAACGTCGGCACGGACTCCTTCGAGAATGGAGTCGAGCACGGTCGCCGAACCCATAGGCGTCGCTTCCCTTCCCCTGCCAGCCGTTTGACTCTTCTTGAAGGGTAGCCGCCATCGGGCCGTCATCGAGCACCGCCCCTCGACTCGGGGCCCGGTTCGTCACGGGTGGGATCGTCTCCCTCGTCCAGGGCATCCCAGATCGCGCGTTCCGACAGCGCCTCCGAGGGCTCCTCGGCGGGCGCGGCACCCCGGGAGAACCGTGCGGTATCGGCCCGGCCCTTGGCCGCCGACCGCATCAGCAGCACCGCCCCCACCAGGGACAGCACCGCCGCCACCAGCGTCACCGCGGCGCCCGTGTGGAAGCGTTCGGTGTCGAGCAGCTCGACGACGGGCACCTCGGCCAGACGGGTCGCCCGCGGCGCCACGTCCGGGACCACCCACAGGCTCACGGCCAGATAACCCATGCCCGCGCTGGCGGCGGCGACCAACACCGACAGGATCCGCAACGGCCATCCCCGCACCGCCAGGGCCGCAGCCGCAGCGGCGACCAACAGCAGCGCCAGCGGGATCAGCGCGGTCGACCACGTCGCCCCGTTGAGCTCGGTCGTCTTGGGGTGGCCGAGACCGTCGAAGGAACTGATCTCCACCCAGGTGAACCGGGACGCCGCCCACAGGTCGGCAGCGGCGACCAGCAGCAGCATCTGGGCGGATCTGATCACGGTTCGCTCAGCGTTTCGGCCGCAGCGATCGCGCTCAGCACCGCGCGTGCCTTATTGGAGGCCTCGGTGTACTCGTAGGGGCCGTTGGAGTCGGCGACCACGCCGCCACCGGCCTGGACGTAGGCGGTGCCGTCGCGCATCAGTGCGGTGCGGATCGCGATCGCGAAATCGGCGTTGCCGGCGAAGTCCAGATATCCCAGCACGCCGCCGTAGAGGCCGCGTCGCGTCTTCTCCACCTCTTCGATCAGTTCCATCGCCCGCACCTTCGGCGCCCCGGAGAGCGTCCCGGCGGGGAAGCAGGCGGTGACCGCGTCGAGCGCGGTCTTGTCGTCGGCGAGCAGCCCCGTCACCGTGGACACCAGGTGCATGACGTGGCTGTAGCGCTCGATGTGGCTGTAGTCCTCGACCCGCACGGTGCCGGGGCGGCACACCCGGCCCAGGTCGTTGCGCCCGAGGTCGACGAGCATGAGGTGCTCGGCGCGCTCCTTCTCGTCGGCCAGCAGTTCCTTCTCCAGCAGGAGGTCTTCCTCCTCGGTGTCGCCACGCCACCGCGTCCCCGCGATCGGATGGGTGGTGGCGCGCCCGTCCTTGACCGTCACCAACGCTTCCGGGCTGGATCCGACGACCGAAAAGTCCAGTCCCCCAGCCTCATCGGGGACGTTGAACAGGTACATGTAGGGGCTGGGATTGGACACCCGCAGCATCCGGTACACATCGAGTGGATCGGCGTCGGTGTCCATCTCGAACCGCTGCGACGGCACCACCTGGAAAGCCTCACCGGCTTCGATGTCGCCGACGAGCTTGTCGACGATCGCGGTGTACTCCTCCACGGTGCGCTGGGCGCGGTGCACCGGCGCGGGTCTGCGGAAGGTCGCCACCGTGGACGGCAGCGGTTCGGCCAGCGCCGCGGTCATCACGTCCAGCCGGGCGACGGCGTCGTCGTAGGCCGCGTCGACGCGCTCGTTGGTGCCGTTCCAGTTGACCGCATTCGCTATCAGCGTGATGGTGCCCTCGTGATGGTCGACCGCGGCGATGTCGGTGGCCAGCAGCAGAAGCATGTCGGGCAGCCCGAGATCGTCGTCGGTCAATTCCGGTAACCGTTCGAGGCGCCGCACGAAGTCGTAGGCGAAGAAGCCGACCAGACCCGACGACAGCGGCGGCAGGTCGGGCAGCGACGCGGTCTCCAACAGCGCGAGGGTGGCCCGTACCGCGTCGAGCGGATCGCCGCCCGACGGCGCGTCCTTCGGGATGGTCCCCAGCCATCCGGCCTGCCCGTCGCGCACCGTCAGCGCCGACGGCGCGCCGGCGCCGATGAACGACCAGCGTGACCAGGACCGGCCGTTCTCCGCCGACTCCAGCAGGAAGGTCCCCGGACGGTTGGCGGCCAGCTTGCGGTACGCCGACAACGGTGTCTCGCTGTCGGCGAGCACCTTGCGCGTGACCGGCACGACGCGGTGCTCGGCGGCCAACGTCCGGAAGTCCTCACGCGACGTGGTCACCGTCAGGTCAGCGGTCGTCTGCACGCGGCGATTGTCCCAGAAGTACCGTGAAGAACATGAATCGTGGTGATCGGGTGGCCGAATTCGAACTTCCCGACCAGACCGGTACGCCCCGGCGCTTGGGCGATCTGCTCGCCGACGGCCCGATGGTGCTGTTCTTCTATCCCGCAGCCATGACGCCCGGCTGCACCCGCGAGGCGTGCCACTTCCGGGACCTGGCCGCGGAGTTTGCCGCCGTCGGCGCGGTCACCGTCGGCATCAGCGCCGACCCGGTCGCCAAACAGGCCGCGTTCGCCGACCAGCAGGGTTTCGGCTATCCGCTGCTGTCCGACAGCGACGGTGCGGTGGCCGCCCAGTTCGGCGTCAAGCGCGGGCTGTTGGGCAAGTTGATGCCGGTCAAGCGCACCACCTTCGTGATCGACACCGACCGCACGGTGCTCGAGGTCATCTCCAGCGAGCTGAACATGAACGCCCACGCCGACAAAGCACTCGAGGTGCTGCGCCGGCGCAGCGGCGTGTAGCGCAGTCTCAGTCGTCCGGCCCCAGCAGCAGGTCGGCGTCGAAGCAGGTGTGGTCGCCGGTGTGGCAGGCCCCGCCGACCTGGTCGACCTCCAGCAGCACCGCGTCGCCGTCACAGTCCAGGCGCACCGAGTGGACGTGCTGCGTGTGGCCGGACGTCGCGCCCTTGACCCACTGCTCACCGCGCGAGCGGGAGAAGTAGGTGGCTTCCCGCGTCTGCAAGGTCCGCTCCAGCGCGGCGTCGTCCATCCACGCCACCATCAGCACCTGACCGGTGGCGCGTTCCTGCACGACGGCGGTGAACAGGCCGTCGTCGTTGCGCTTGAGGCGCGCGGCGATCGTAGGATCGAGGGTCACCGCACCGTGATCCCTTCGGCGGCCATCGCCGCCTTGACCTGCCCGATGGTGAGCTCTCGGAAGTGGAAGACGCTGGCCGCCAGCACCGCGTCGGCGCCGGCGTGCACGGCAGGCGCGAAGTGCTCGACCGCACCGGCGCCCCCGCTGGCGATCACCGGCACGGACACCGCGCCGCGTACCGCACGCAGCATCTCCAGATCGAAACCGGCCTTGGTGCCGTCGCAGTCCATCGAGTTGAGCAGGATCTCCCCCACGCCCAATTCGGCACCCCGCGTGGCCCACTCGACGGCGTCGATGCCGGTTCCGCGGCGCCCGCCGTGGGTGGTCACCTCCCAGCCCGACGTGGTCGGGGTCGATCCGTCGGGCACGGTGCGGGCGTCGACCGACAGCACGATGCACTGCGAACCGAACTGGCGGGACAACTCCGACAGCAGTTCCGGCCGGGCGATGGCCGCGGTGTTGACCGACACCTTGTCGGCGCCGGCGCGCAGCAGCACGTCGACGTCGGCGATGGAGCGCACCCCGCCACCGACGGTCAGCGGGATGAACACCTGATCGGCGGTGCGGCGCACCACCTCCAGCATCGTCGAGCGACCTGACGAGGACGCGGTCACGTCCAGGAAGGTCAATTCGTCGGCACCTTCGGCGTCGTAGGCGGCGGCCAGTTCCACCGGGTCGCCGGCGTCGCGCAGGTTGGCGAAGTTGACTCCCTTGACCACGCGGCCGGCGTCGACGTCCAGGCACGGGATGACGCGGGTGGCCACATCGCTGGACGGGGTCACCGGTAGCCCTCCGGGTCGCCCGCGGCGGCGATCAGCTCGAGCATGCGCTCATGGACCCCAGGTGCGGCCACGACAGCCGATGGTGAATTCACCGTCCAGGGCTCCCCTGCCAGATCGGTGACGACGCCACCGGCGGCGCGTACCAGCGCCACACCGGCGGCGTGATCCCACACGTGGTGGCCGAAACTGATTGCGCCGCCCAGGATTCCGGCGGACACATAGGCGAAGTCGATGCCGGTGGAGCCGTGCATGCGCATGCGGGAGCATTCGCGGCTCAGGTTGGCCAGCATCGCCGCGCGGAATCGGCCCGGGTAGCGCCCCTTCGAATCGATGTTGTACGTGCCGGTCGCGACCACCGAATCGGCGAGCGTGCCGGGTGCCAGCGCGGCGAGCACCTCGTCGTTGCAGCGCACCGGTCCGCCCACGATCGCGGTGTAGCGCTGCGAGGTGAACGGCAACCAGGTCAATCCGAGAACGGGCTCACCGTCGATCAGCAGCGCCAGCAGCATGGCCGCGGTCGGCAGCCCCGCGGCGTAGTTGAACGTCCCGTCGATGGGGTCGAGCACCCAGACCTGTTCGGCGTCCAGGTCCTCGCCGCCGAATTCCTCGCCGTGCACCCCGATTCCGGTGAGCCGGGTCAATTCGGCGGTGATGCGCTTCTCCAGTGCCAAATCGACGTCGGTGGCGAAGTCGTTGCCCTTCTTCTCCACCGCGGAGTCCGCGCGGTGGCCGTTGACGAACTGCGGTGAAGCCGAGTCGAGAATGCCGGCCGCGGTGGCCAGCAGATCATTCAGCTGGTCGGTATCGAGCATCTCGGCACCCTCACCGACTGACGGCGTCCAGCGCCTGCGGCAACGTGAACCGCTCGGCGTAGAGCGCCTTTCCGACGATCGCGCCCTCGACACCCCGATCGGTCAGCGTCGCGATCGCGCGCAGGTCGTCGAGGCTGGACACCCCGCCCGAGGCGATGACCGGTGCGTCGGTGCGCTCGCAGACCTGCGCCAGCAGTTCGAGGTTGGGACCGTTGAGGGTGCCGTCCTTGGTGACGTCGGTGACGACGAAACGCGAACACCCTTCGCGGTCAAGGCGTTCCAGCACGTCCCACAGGTCACCGCCGTCGGTCTCCCAGCCACGTCCGCGCAGCCGATGCTGCCCGTCGACGATCTTGACGTCCAGGCCGACGGCGACCTTCTCGCCGTGCTCGGCGACCACCTTGGCGCACCACTGCGGGTTCTCCAACGCCGCGGTGCCCAGGTTGACCCGCGCGCACCCGGTCGCCAACGCCGCCGCCAGCGACTCGTCGTCTCGGATGCCGCCCGACAGTTCCACCGCGACGTCGAGCTTGCCGACCACCTCGGCGAGCAGCTCCCGGTTGGAGCCGCGGCCGAACGCGGCGTCGAGGTCGACCAGATGGATCCACTCCGCCCCGTCACGCTGCCAGGTCATCGCTGCATCGAGCGCCGACCCGTAGGTGGTCTCCGATCCCGCCTGCCCCTGCACCAGCCGCACCGCGCGACCCTCCACCACATCCACAGCGGGCAGCAGGATCAGCTTCGACGACGGCTTCACAGAATTCACGCTGGTCAACTTAGCGCCCTTACCCAGTTCGACAGCAATTCGGCGCCGGCGTCCCCGCTCTTCTCCGGATGGAACTGGGTGGCCGACAGCGGTCCGTCCTCGACCGCGGCCAGGAACGGCACGTGATGGGTCGCCCACGTCAGCCGGGCATCCGGGTTGCCCTCCCACTGTTGGGCCGCATACGAGTGCACGAAGTAGAACCGGGTGTCCGCGCTCATCCCCGCGAACAGCACGCTGGCGGCCGGCGCGTCGACGACGTTCCAGCCCATGTGCGGGATCACCGGGGCGTCCAGCCGGACCACCGAGCCGGGCCACTGCCCGCATCCGGTGGTCTCGACCCCGAATTCCACCCCGCGACTGAACAGGATCTGCATGCCCACGCACACCCCGAGAACCGGTCGCCCGGCCGCAAGACGGTCGGCGATGATCTTCTCCCCGCCGATCGAGCGCAGGCCGGCCATGCATGCTTCGAATGCCCCGACGCCGGGCACGACCAGACCGTCGGCGTCCATCGCGGCGGTCGGGTCGGGTGTCACCTCGACGTGCGCGCCGACGCGCTCGAGCGCACGCTGGGCCGAGCGCAGGTTTCCCGACCCGTAGTCGAGCACCACGAGTTTGGCGCTCACAGGGTGCCTTTGGTCGACGGCACACCGCTGACCCGCGCGTCGTACTCGACCGCGGTGCGCAGCGCCCGGGCCACCGCCTTGTACTGCGCCTCGGTGATGTGGTGCGGATCGCGACCGTAGAGGGTGCGCACATGCAACGCGATGCGGGCGTTGAACGCCAGGGACTCGAACACGTGCCGGTTGACGACGGTGTGGTACGGCGCCGACGACCCGGCAATGGTGAATTCGATCATGTAGTCGGGTTCGCCGGTGTGCACGAAGTAGGGCCGACCGGACACGTCGACCGCGGCGTGGGCGAGGCATTCGTCCATCGGGATGAACGCGTCACCGAAGCGACGGATACCGCGCTTGTCGCCGAGGGCCTGGCCCAGTGCCTGGCCGAGCACGATCGCGGTGTCCTCGATGGTGTGGTGGCCCTCGATCTCGATGTCACCGGTCGCCTTGATCGTCAGGTCGAAGCTGGCGTGACTGCCCAGCGAGGTGAGCATGTGGTCGAAGAACGGCACACCGGTGTCCACGCTGACCTGCCCGGTGCCGTCGAGGTTCAACTCGACGGCGATGTCGGACTCCTTGGTGGTGCGGGTGATCGAGGCGCGGCGGGCGATGCGTTCGGGCTCGCCGGTGGAAGTGGTCACGATGCTCCTATTCGTGCGCTGGCAGCCAGCAGCGCGTCGTTCTCGTCGGCCAGGCCGATCGTGGTTCGCAGGTAGCCGGGGATACCCACGTCGCGGATGAGGACGCCTTCGTCGAGATAACGCTGCCATGTCGCGTGGGCGTCGGCGAACTTCCCGAACATCAGGAAGTTCGCGTCGCTGGGTACAACGCTGAACCCCAGGGCCTGCAATTCCCGGGATACCCGTTCGCGCTCGGAGATCAGCGTCGCGACGCTGCCCAAGGTGTCGTCGGCGTGGCGCAGCGCGGCGCGGGCGGCGGCCTGGGTGAGCGAGGACAGGTGGTAGGGCAGGCGCACCAACGGCATCGCGTCGATCATCGCCGGTGTGGCCACGAGGTAGCCCAGCCGTCCACCGGCGAAGGCGAACGCCTTGCTCATGGTCCGGGACACCACGAGTTTGGTCGGATAGTCCTCGATCAGCCCGATGGCACTGGGTTGCGAGGAGAACTCGCCGTAGGCCTCGTCGACGATCATGATGCCGCCGGCCTGAGCCTCGAGCAGCTCACGCAGATCCTGCGGCGGGACGCTCTGCCCGGACGGGTTGTTCGGGCTGGCCACGAACACCACGTCGGGCGTGTGCTCCTTGATGGCCTGCGCCGCGACCCGGGTGTCGAGGCTGAAGTCCTCGGCGCGATTGGCCACCAACCAGGTGGTCTGGGTTCCGTCGGCGATGATCGGATGCATCGAGTACGACGGCACGAAACCGATCGCGCTGCGCCCCGGACCGCCGAACGCCTGCAGCAACTGCTGCAGGATCTCATTGGATCCATTTGCCGCCCAGACGTTTTCGACGCCAACCGGGTAGCCGGTCTGCTTTGTCAGATACGCGGCCAGGTCCGTGCGCAGCGCCACCGCGTCCCGATCGGGGTAGCGGTGCAGTTCTGCCGCGGCGTCGCGCACCGAGGCGGCGACGTCCTCGATCAGCGCCTCGGTCGGCGGGTGCGGGTTCTCGTTGGTGTTCAGCCGCACGGGGACCGCCAACTGCGGCGCCCCGTAGGGCGACTTGCCCCGCAGGTCCTCGCGCAACGGCAGATCGTCGAGGGTCACCGAGGTCATCGCTCGAACCTCCGCCGGACCGCCTCGCCGTGACTGGGCAGGTTCTCGGCCTTCGCCAGCGTGATGACGTGTCCGGACACGTCTTTCAACGCCGCCTCGGTGTAGTCGACGACGTGGATACCCCGCAGGAATGTCTGTACCGACAGGCCGCTGGAGTGCCGCGCGCAGCCCGCGGTGGGCAGCACGTGGTTGGACCCGGCGCAGTAATCACCCAGACTCACCGGTGAGTACGGACCGACGAATATCGCACCGGCGGAACGGATCCGGTCGGCGACACCGGCGGCGTCGACGGTCTGGATCTCCAGGTGTTCGGCGGCGTAGGCGTTGACGGTACGGATGCCGGCATCGATGTCGTCGACCAGCACGATGGCCGACTGCTGCCCGCGCAGCGCCGCGGTCACCCGCTCGCGGTGCACGGTGGTCTGCAGCTGCGCGTCCAGTTCGCGGTCGGTGGCGTCGGCCAGCTCGGCGCTGTCGGTGACCAGCACGCTGGCGGCCATCTCGTCGTGTTCGGCCTGGCTGATCAGATCGGCGGCGACGTGCACAGGATCGGCGGTGTGGTCGGCGAGGATCGCGATCTCGGTGGGTCCGGCCTCGGCGTCGATGCCGACCTGCGAACGGCAGATTCGCTTGGCCGCGGTGACGTAGATGTTGCCCGGCCCGGTGATCATGTCCACCGGTACCAGCTCGTAGGAGTCGGTGTCGGTGCCGCCGTAGGCCAGCAGCGCGACCGCCTGCGCCCCGCCGACCGCCCAGACCTCGTCGACGCCGAGCAGCGCGGCCGCTGCGAGGATGGTCGGATGAGGCAGCCCCGCGAACTCGGCTTGCGGCGGGCTGGCGATGACCAGCGAGTCGACCCCGGCGGTCTGGGCCGGCACCACGTTCATCACGACGCTGGACGGGTAGACAGCGTTGCCGCCGGGCACATACAGCCCGACCCGCTCCACGGGCACCCACCGCTCGGTGACGGTGGCGCCGGGCGCCAGGGTGGTGGTGGTGTCAGTACGTCGCTGGTCGGCATGCACGGCGCGGGCCCGCTCGATGGCGACCTCGAGGGCGGCACGGACGTCAGTGTCGAGGTTCTGCAGCGCGGCGGCGAGCTCGTCGGCGGGTACGCGGACACCGTCGGGGCGCACGCCGTCGAAGGACGCGCCGTACTCGAGCGCCGCGTCGGCTCCCCGGTCGATGACCGCCTCGACGATGGGCCGGACTTTGGGCAGGACGGCGTCGACGTCGACCCCGCCGCGCGGCAGTGCCGTGCGCAGACGGGCCGCGGACAGCGTCGTGCCACGCAGGTCGATGCGCCGCAGAAGTCCTGGCGATACATTCACGCTGACCATTGTCCCAGAGCTGCACAAATCCGTATCGGAGGCGTCATGTCCGGTAGATCCGGCAGGAACCATCCCAACCACGCGCCCGGTGTGCCGATGATCTTCCCGCCGTGGTTCGAAAGGCTGCAGATCAAGTACCTCAACCCGCTGGTGCGGCCGTTCTCGAAGCGGCTGCCGGGGCTCGGGGTGATCCGTCACCGGGGCCGGACGTCGGGCAAGGAATACGAGACGATCGTCACGCCGTACCGGAAGGGCTCGCTGGTCGCGATCGGGCTGGCGCACGGCAAGACGAACTGGGTGAAGAACGTACTCGCCGCCGGGGAGGCCGACATCCAGATCGGACGCACCACGCTGCATCTCGTCCGGCCCCGGGTCCTGCCTGCCGGCACACAGGACCCGTCGTTGCCGAAGATGGCGCAGGTGGTTGCGAAGCGGTCGGGCGTCTTCGTCGCCGACATCGCCTGACGATCAGCGGCAGCGGCTGCTGATCGCGGCGCTGGCGGCCTCGGCGTCGGCGAGTCGCTTCGCCTGGTCGGCGTCGGTGTTCGGCACCCCGGCGGTGGCCGCGGCGCCGATGTCCATCAGCTGGTTGGCGAACCGCCGCATGTCGTCGGCCACGTCGCTCGGCGTGGCGGGGTCCAACCGGGCCAGGAGGTACTGGCCGCCGTCGAGCAGCGCGACGCGCGCGTTCGCCGCGGCTGCCAGCGCGCCGGAGATGTCGCCGGAACCGCCGGGCGGCTCGGTGTTGGTGTTGGCCGCCACGGCGGTGCGGACGGTCTCATAGGCCGAACAGGCTGCGGCCAGCGCGGCGGCGCGTTGTTCCTCGCTGTAGGAGGCAGTGGTGTCGAATGTCCGCACCAGGGCGAACACCGCGACCACCAGCGCGAGGACCGCGATGGTCAGGGACGCCTTCATCGACTACAGGTCCAGCCCCAGGTCGAGCACCCGTACCGAGTGGGTGAGCGCACCGACGGCGAGGTAGTCGACGCCGGTTCGGGCGTAGTCCGCGGCGTTCTCCAGCGCCAGCCCGCCCGAGGACTCGAGTTTGGTGTGTGGACTGGTCGCGGCGCGGCGTTGCGCGGCGATCTGGGTCTGCCAGACCGGGAAGTTGTCGAGCAGGACCAACTCCACGCCCTCGGCGAGTACCTCGTCGAGTTGTTCGAGCGAGTCGACCTCGACCTCACACGGCAGATCAGGTGCGGCAGAACGCACTTCGCGCAACGCCGCGACGACGGAACCGGCGGCGGCCACGTGGTTGTCCTTGATCAGCGCGGCGTCGCCGAGTCCCATGCGGTGGTTGACGCCACCCCCCACGCGCACCGCGTACTTCTGCAGGGTCCGCAGCCCGGGCAGGGTCTTGCGGGTGTCCCGGATCTGCGCCGACGTGCCCGCCACAGCTGCCACCCACGCGGCGGTGGCGGTGGCGACACCCGACAGATGGCATACGAGGTTCAGCAGGGTGCGTTCAGCGGTCAGCAACCCCCGGGTAGAGGCCTCGACGGTCAGCACGGCATCGCGTGCGGCGAGTTCGGTTCCGTCGGCCACACGGTGTGCGACGCGGTAGCCCTCGGCGCCGAGGACCGCGTCGAGGACAAGAAAGGCGAGCTCCGAACCGGCGAGGACCCCGGGTTCGCGGGCGATCACCGAGGCGGTGGTGGTGGCGTCGGCGGGAACGGTGGCCAGGGTGGTCACATCGGGTCCGTAGCGCAGATCCTCTTGCAGAGCTCGCGCGATCAGGTCGCGCGCCTCGATGCGCTCGGCTTCGCCGAATTCCATCAGCACCCCACGGGAGTCAGGCCGGCCGCCAGATGCTCGGAGCTGAGCGCCTGCGCCGGGTCGGTGTCCGGAAAATCTGCTCGATGATGGCATCCGCGGGTCTCGGTGCGCGCCGCCGCGGCGACCGCGACGACGGACGCGACGGCGGTCAGTGCCGCATCCTCGATGTCGTGTCGGCTCCTCAGCGGCCGCTCGGGGGCGCTGTGGAGCTGCCCGATCACGTCGGCGAGATCGTTGCCGGTGCGCATGACCGACACGTGCCGGCTCATCAGCGCTTGGATCTGTGCGCGCGGCAGCACGGGGCGCACCGGTGTCGTGGGCGTCTGCAGGCGGACGGGCCCGGCGGCTACGGCGTGGCGGGCGGCCGCGTGACCGGCCCGGCCACCGACGACCAGCCCTTCGAGCAGGCTGTTGGAGGCCAGCCGGTTCGCGCCGTGCATCCCGGTGCGGGCGACCTCCCCGGCGGCGAACAAACCCGGAAGCGCGGTGCGCCCCTCGACATCGGTGACGACGCCACCGCAGCTGTAGTGGGCGCCCGGTACCACCGGGATGGGTTGGCGGGTGGGATCGATGCCGGCGGCCCGGCAGGCTGCGGTCACGGTGGGGAACCGCGTCGGCAGGTCGGCAACGTCGCGCGCATCGAGAAACACGCACGGGTCGCCGGAGACGCTCAGCCGCGCCTCGATGGCCGCCGCGACGACGTCGCGCGGCGCGAGGTCGCCCATCGGGTGCACCCCGGCGGTCACCGCGGCACCCCGCCGGTCGACCAGCCGTGCACCTTCCCCACGCAGCGCCTCGGTGATCAGCGGGCGCCGACCGCCGCTGTCGGCCGTGTAGAGCATCGTGGGATGGAACTGGACGAACTCGATGTCGGAGACCGGCACGCCGGCCCACAGCGCCAGCGCCACGCCGTCGCCCGTGGACGCGGACGGGTTGGTGGTCGACTGGTAGAGGTGGCCCAGTCCCCCGGTGGCCAGGACGACCGCCGGGGCATGGATGACCCCGAGGCCATCGGGACCCGACACCAGCACGCCGGCCACCGCGCCGTCAGAGACGAGGATGTCCAGGGCGAGATGGTTGGGGCGGATGTCCAGCATCGCGGCGGCATGGTCCAGCGCGCGCTGGACCTCGGCGCCGGTGGCGTCGCCGCCGGCGTGGATGATGCGCCGCCGCGAGTGACCGCCCTCGCGGGTCAGCGCCCACTGCCCCTCGGCGGATTCGTCGAAAACGGCGCCGGCTTCCACGAGTTCGCGCACTGCGCGGTGCCCGTCGGCGACGATGGATCGCACCGCCGCGGGATCGCACAGACCGGCACCGGCAGCGACGGTGTCGGTGACGTGCGCGTCCACCGAATCGTCTTCACCCGGCAGGACGACCGCGATACCGCCCTGGGCGTAGGACGTCGCGGTGTGCCCGGACTTGTTGAGCACCACCACTTTCCGGCCGGTGCGATGTGCAGTCAGAGCCGCGGTGAGCCCGGCGACGCCGGTGCCGACGACCACGACGTCCGCGCGCTGGCGCCAGATCTCGGCGCCGCCGCAGGCTGGGGTCATTCCCCGCCGCCGGGCTGCCCGATCTCGATCATGCGAGTGACGCTGGCGCGCGCTGCACGGGCGGTCTCGGGATCGACATGGACTTCGTCGGCGCCCTCGATGAGGCAGCGCAGCATCGCCGCCGGGGTGATCATCTTCATGTACCGGCACGAAGCGCGGTCGTTGACCGCGCGGAAGTCCACATCGGGTGCCGCACGACGCAATTGGTGCAGCATGCCGACCTCGGTGGCCACCAGCACCTGGCGCGCACCGGTCTCTCGTGCGGCGTCGAGCATGCCGCCCGTCGAGAGGATCTTGACCCGCTCCTCCGGGAAGGATCCCTCGCCGGCGAGGTAGAGCGCCGATGTGGCGCAACCACATTCGGGATGGACGAACAGTTCGGCATCGGGATGGCTGCGGGCCTGCTCGGCGAGCTCGTCGCCGTTGATCCCGGCGTGCACGTGGCATTCGCCGGCCCAGATGTGCAGGTTCTTGCGACCCGTCATCCGCCGGACATGCGCGCCGAGGAATTGATCGGGGCAGAACAGCACGTCACGGTCTTCGGGGATCGACGCGACGACCTCGACGGCGTTCGAGGATGTGCAGCAGATGTCGGTCTCGGCCTTCACCGCCGCGGTGGTGTTCACGTAGGACACCACGACGGCGCCGGGATGGTCGGCCTTCCAGGCACGCAACTCCTCGGCGGTGATGGAGTCGGCCAGCGAGCAGCCGGCCCGCTGATCGGGGATCAGGACCGTCTTGTCCGGGGAGAGGATCTTGGCCGTCTCCGCCATGAAGTGCACGCCGGCGAACACGATGGTGTCCTCGGGGGCCTCCGCGGCGATGCGCGACAGCGCCAGGGAGTCGCCGACATGGTCGGCGACGTCCTGGATGGCGGGCAGCTGATAGTTGTGCGCCAGCAGCGTCGCGCCGCGCAGCTCGACGAGGCGGCGCACCTCGTCGGCCCACGCCTGGTCGGCCTCGACGCCGCTGAAGCCGTCGGGTCCGTCCACGATCCGATTCGCAAGATCGTCAGCGATCACCGTCATCGCCGCCTCCTTTCCCAGTTCGAGGTTTTCGACTTACAATCGAAAACATGGCTCATACTAGCACCGCGCACGAAGTGTTGGCCGTGGTGTTCCAGGTTCGACCCCTCGATGTGTCGGCATCCGACGGGAAACCCGCACTTCACGTGCTGTTGTGGCGGCGCGCACTCGACCCCGAACGCGGACGGTGGTCGCTGCCGGGCGGCTCGCTGAGCGCCGACGAGGACCTGACCAGCTCGGTGCGCAGGCAACTGGCCGAGAAGGTCGACCTGCGCGAACTCGCGCACCTGGAACAACTCGCGGTGTTCTCCGAACCGTCGCGGGTGCCCGGCCCGCGCACCATCGCGTCGACGTTCCTGGGACTGGTGCCCTCCCCCGCCACGCCGGAGTTGCCGTCGGACACCCACTGGCATCCGGTCAGCGAACTGCCGCCGATGGCGTTCGACCACGGCCCGATGGTGGCCCACGCCCACCAGCGCCTGATCGCCAAACTGTCCTACACCAACATCGGATTCGCTTTGGCCCCTGCGGAATTCGCACTATCGACGCTGCGCGACATCTACGGCGCGGCGCTGGGTTACCAGGTCGACGCGACGAACCTGCAACGTGTGCTGGAACGTCGCGGGGTGATCACCCGCACCGGCACCACGGCCCGGTCCGGACGCAGCGGCGGGCGGCCCGCCGCGCTGTATCGTTTCACCGAGTCGCGCTACCGGGTCACCGATGAGTTCGCGGCCCTGCGCCCGCCGGTGTGAGGCGGACTGGATTCTTAATGCCTTCTTAAGTAAGAATGCCGGGATGGACTTCGGCAGTGCGGCCCCGTCGACCGGTGCGGAATGGATCGGTCAGACACCCCACGAGCCGCTGCGTCGCGGAACCCGGCCTCTGCTGCCCAGCGAGGACCCGTTCTATCAACCACCCGACGGTTTCGAGCACGCACGGCCCGGCACGGTTCTGCGCTCCCGTGAGGTCGAGCTGGCGTTCATGGGCCTGATCCCGCAGAAGCTCGTCGCCACGCAACTGCTGTACCGGACCAACGACCTCAACGGGGATCCGCAGGCCGCCGTCACCACCGTGCTGATCCCGGCCGAGCGGGCGACCGACCGTCCGCTGCCGATCGTGTCGTACCAGTGCGCCATCGACGCCGTGGCGGGACGTTGTTTCCCGTCCTATGCGCTGCGGCGCGGCGCGAAAGCCATCGGATCGATGGCGCAGTTCGAGTTCCTCCTGGTTGCTGCGGCGCTGGCCGAGGGCTGGGCGGTGTCGGTGCCCGATCACGAGGGCTCGACCGGTATCTGGGGGGCGCCCTACGAGCCGGGCTACCACGTGCTCGACGGTGTGCGCGCGGCGATCAACCACCACTCCTTCGGCCTGGCCGCGGACTCCCCCATCGGCCTGTGGGGGTATTCCGGGGGCGGACTGGCCTCGGCCTGGGCCGCCGAGGTTCAGGACGACTACGCGCCGGAACTCAACCTCGTCGGTGCGGTTCTCGGGTCACCGGTCGGCGATCTCGGGCACGCGTTCAAGCGGCTCAACGGCAGTGTCTACTCCGGCCTGCCGGCCCTCGTCGTCGCTGCTCTGACCCACGTCTATCCCGACCTGCACCGCATCATCGACGAGCACGCCACCGTCGAGGGCAAGGCGCTGCTGGCCCGCATCGAGAAGATGACCACGTTGCACGCGATGCTGACGCTGGTCGGCCGCGACATGGCCACGATGGTCGACCGGCCGCTCGAGGAGATCCTGCTGACCCCAGAGGTGCAGAACGTCTTCGATTCGATCAAGCTGGGGACCAGCGCTCCGAAGACGCCGGTGCTCATCGTGCAGGCCGTGCACGACCGGATCGTGTCCGTCGACGACATCGACGTCCTGATCGAGACCTACACCCGCGGCGGCGCGAGCGTGACCTACCACCGCGACATGTTCAGCGAGCACCTGTTGTTGCACCCGATGTCGGCGCCGATGACCCTGCGCTGGCTGCGCGACCGGTTCGCCGGCCGACCGCTCGGGACCAACATCACGCGCACCAAGTGGCCGACGCTGCTGAACCCGTCGACTTACCGGGGGATGCTGACGTTGACCAAGATCACCGCGAAGGTACTCACGGGACGGAGGGTGGAACGTCAGCCCCTGTCGCAATTCGATCGGTGAGCACGACGGGATACTCCACCGGCGGCCAGGCGCCGAGATCGTCACGCGGCGTGGCGACGGCGGCGAGCACGTACACGACCGCGACGACCGCGGCCGGCAGCAGCAACGTCAAGGCGATTTCCAGCGGGGTGTGACCGAAGAACACCGCCGGCGCCTCGGTGATGTAGTGAATCCGGTCGTCCTCGCTGACCGGAGCCCCGGCCACATCGACGGCGCCGTAACGGAATCCGGCCACTGCGGTGGCCGTGGCGGCCGCCGCCAGCGTGGCCGCCACGGCGCCCACGGCCAGGCCGCCCAGCATCACCGGGCCACGGTGGGCGCGCCACTGCCAGGCCGCGACCGCCGCCACGACAGCCAGGACCGACATCATGCCGACGAACAGGGCCGCCGCGGTGAACCAGTGATCGGCCTCGGCGCCCAGAGCCGCCTTGACCCGGTCGCCGCCGCGTGTCAGCGCCACGATCCCGCGGATGGGCGGAGCCAACAGCGCCCATCCCACGCCGACAGCGGCTCCGGCGACGACGAACGCCGCCACCACCCGCACCACGGCCCTACGGAGGGGGATCGTCGGTTCGGCGCCGGTCATCGGTAGAGGTCCAGATCGTGGGAGTCGACGAGGCCGTGTCGGGAGCATTTGACCCACCAACCGTCCGGGCGCACCTGCACGATCATCCGGCGCCCGCAGGCGGCGCAGAAGCGCGGTGGTTCCAGCCCGAGCTGCGCGGCGGTCGGGACCGAACTGCCGGCCGGACCACCGGTGTAGACGTTGTAGGTTCCCGCGCCGACGGGCGCCGGGAGATCGGCGACCATCACAGTGTGGCGTTGAGCGCCTTGATGGGCATCTGGAGGTCGTCGAGCAGCTCGAGGTCGGCCTCGGCGGGCCGGCCCAACGTGGTCAGGTAGTTGCCGACGATGACGGCGTTGATGCCGCCGAGGATGCCCTTCTTGGCGCCGAGGTCGCCGAGGGTGATCTCGCGCCCGCCCGCGAAGCGCAGCATGGTGCGGGGCAGCGCCAGCCGGAACGCGGCGACGGCTTTGAGTGCCTCACTGGCCGGCAGCACCTCGAGGTCACCGAAGGGTGTGCCCGGTCGCGGATTGAGGAAGTTCAGCGGCACCTCGTGCGGGTCGAGTTCGGCCAGGTTGGCGGCGAACTCGGCGCGCTGCTCGAGTGTCTCGCCCATGCCGAGGATGCCGCCGCAGCACACCTCCATGCCCGCTTCGCGGACCATCTGCAGTGTGCCCCAACGTTCTTCCCACGAGTGCGTGGTCACGACGTTGGTGAAGAAGGAGCGGGCGGTCTCGAGGTTGTGGTTGTAGCGGTGCACACCCATCGCGGCGAGTTGGTCGACCTGCTCCTGGGTGAGCATGCCCAGCGAGCAGGCGATCTGGATGTCGACCTCGTTGCGGATGGCTTCGATACCGGCCGCGACCTGTGCGAGGAGGCGCTCGTCGGGTCCGCGTACCGCGGCGACGATGCAGAATTCGGTGGCACCGGTCTTGGCGGTCTGCTTGGCCGCTTCCACCAGGCTCGGGATGTCCAGCCAGGCACTGCGCACCGGGGACGCGAAAAGACCGGACTGCGAACAGAAGTGGCAGTCCTCGGGGCAGCCGCCGGTCTTGAGGCTGATGATGCCCTCGACCTCGACGTCCGGGCCGCACCACCGCATGCGCACGTCGTGGGCCAGAGCGAGCAGGTCGTCCAGGTGGTCGTCGGACAGCTGCAGCACCTGCAGGGTCTGCTCCTGGTTCAGCCCTTCGCCGCGCTCCAGTACCTGCTCGCGGGCCACCGCCAGAATGTCGCTCACCGAATGCCTTCCCATGTCTGGTCACGTCGGCTGGGCCGACAGTTGAACACGTCGGTCGAACCGACAGTTGAACACGTCGGCTGAGCCGACAGTTGAACGCGTCGGTCGAACCGACAGTTGAACACCGTTCAGGTTAGGGTACGGGGGTGCAGCTCCACAAACGCGACGTGGTCGAAGCAGCGACCGCCCTGCTGGACAGTTACGGCCTGGCCGATCTGACCATGCGGCGGTTGGCGCGGGAGCTCGAGGTCTCCCCCGGCGCCTTGTACTGGCACTTCGCCAACAAGCAAGAGCTGCTGGGGGCGGTGGCCGATCATCTGCTACCGGTCTTCGACGACGTCCGCGGGAGTTGGACCGAGCGCATCCCCGCCATCTGTCATCGGCTCCGCGACGCTCTGTTGTCCCATACCGACGGCGCGGAACTGGTGTCGGCGAGTTTCGCGGCGGGCCAGTCTTCGTCGATGGACGGGGTGCTGACGCTTCTCGGCGACGCGGTCGTGGAGGCCGAGGTGGCTCCCGCCCACGCAGAGCTGGCCGCCCGCACCGTCGTGTACTACGTGCTGGGTTTCACCGTCGACGAACAGTCCCGATTGCAGTGGGACGCCGCCGGTGCCGAGGTCGCTCACACGGTGTGGACCGAGAACGCCACGGCCCGTTTTGAATTCGGGCTTCGATTGCTGATCGACGGAATCGCCGTGCACAGTCGCGCCGACGCCTGATCGTCAACCGATCGGGTGCACCACTTTGGCGTTGCCGTCCCAGTGCCGCAACGCGACCGCGGTGCCGACGAGGTCGCGGGCGATTCCCGGGTGTCCGACCGCCGTGCCGAGCAGGTCGAGCGGGACGTGCCGCGCCAGGGTGACATGCGGTGTCCAGCGGCCGGGATCGGCGTGCGGCAGTGGACCGGCGGGCATGTGCGGACGCGTCACCCGGTCGACCTCGGCATGCAGGTCCAGCAGTGGGGACGACGGCACCATCAGACGCACCAACGTGCGCGTGCGTCCCGAACCGAACAGCATCGGGGCACCGATCACGCACGGCAGCGGTAGTCGGTCGGTCAGCGGTGCGAGTGCGTCGTCGACGGCCCCGTCGAGGAGCTCTGCGACGGTGAGCGTCACGTGGGGGCGGTTGGTCGGTGAGGTGTGCCCGGCCAGGCTGCGGATGCCGGTTTGGGCGAGGTCCTGCCAGAGCTGACGGACCGCGGACTCGGTCTCGTCGTCGAACAGCAACTCGACGGAATGGACCATCAGTCCACCAGCGCCCGCACCCACGCGGTGTCGAAGGCGGATCGGCTGATCGCGGCGAATTCGTCGACGGTCACGCCGCCGGCACCGGCGGGCAGCACGGCACGTATCGGCGCCTGCCTTGCGAGGGCGTCACGGTTGTCGAGTTCGGCCACCCCCGCCGCCTCGGGCCAGGCGCCGATCACCAAGCCGGCGCACTGCAGCCCTGCGGTGCGCAGCGCCTCCAAGGTCAGCGCGGTGTGGTTGAGCGTGCCCAGTCCGGGCCGGACGACGACGAGGACCGGTGCACCGAGGTCCACCGCGACGTCGCGCAGAGTCGCCTCGGCCGAACCGATCTCCACGAGGAGCCCGCCGGCGCCCTCGACCAAGGTGAGGCGTCCCGGTCGGTCTGCCGCAGTGGCCAGCTCCACCAGGTCCTCGCGGGTCGGGAGGGACGCGCTGACGCGGTGTGCGGCGGCCCGCGGGGCCAACGGCTCCGGGAAACGCGCCAGTCCGCGGAGGTCGGCCACGCCGGAGAGCCGACCGATCTCGGCGAGGTCGTCGTCGCCGTCGGCGGTGCCGGTCTGCACCGGCTTGCACACCGCGACGTCGATCCCGGCCAGCCGCGCATGGCATGCCAGCGCCGCGGTGGCGATGGTCTTTCCCACGCCGGTGTCGGTTCCGGTGACGACGAGCACGCTCACGCGGGTGAGAGCACCTCGCCGAAGGCCTGCCGCGCGGCGGCCATCTCGTCGTCGGTCAGCGACGCGCGTGCGGTCAAGCGCAACCGGGACGTGCCGGCCGGCACGGTGGGCGGCCGGAAGCAACCCACGCGGATCCCGCGGTCCAGGCACGCCGCGGCCGCGGCAACGGCGACGTCCGGATCGCCGAGGATGACCGAGACCACCGCGGAGGAGGGAACGTCGTCGACACCGCACATCGCTGCGAGTTCGGCGGCGCGGTCGAGGACGCGTTGGGCGCGCCACGGCTCGGCGATGATCAGCTGCAGCGCGGAGTGCGCGGCACCGACGGCGGCCGGGGCCAGGCCGGTGTCGAAGATGAACGGGCGGGCGGCATCGATCAGATGCGCGCGGACCGCGGCGGGGCCGAGCACGACGCCGCCCTGACTGCCCAGCGCTTTGGACAGCGTGGTGGTCATCACGACGTCGGGGGCTCCGGCCAGGCCCACCTCGTGCAGCAGCCCGCGGCCGCCCTCGCCGCGCACCCCGAGGCCGTGCGCCTCGTCGACGAGCAGCAGCGCGCCGTGCCGGCGGCACACGTCGTGCAGCTCGCGGATCGGTGCCAGCGTGCCGTCGGCGGAGAACACCGAGTCGGTGACCACAA
Source organism: Mycobacterium sp. pV006 (assembly GCF_041287115.1). Lineage (NCBI taxonomy): Bacteria > Bacillati > Actinomycetota > Actinomycetes > Mycobacteriales > Mycobacteriaceae > Mycobacterium > Mycobacterium sp. pV006. Next base: position 115,669 of record NZ_JBGGKT010000003.1, read on the forward strand.
CGGCCCGGTCTTCGTCACGTGCGGCCAGTGCGGTGTCGACCGCCGATACGTCGTTGTGCGGACTGACCACCACCCGCGCCCGGGACAGCCGGCACGCATCGACGAGAGAGGCATGGGTCAGCGCGTCGGACACCACCAGCGACCCCGGGCCGGACAGCGCGACGACGGCCCCGAGGTTCGCGGTGTACCCGGACGAGAAGACCAGCGCCGACTCGGCGCCGACGAAGTCGGCCAGCGCGCGCTCGAAGGTCTCATGCAGCTCGGTGTTGCCGGTGACCAGCCGCGATCCGGTCGCTCCGGCGCCCCAGGTGCGCAACGCGGCCACGCCGCCGTCGATGACCGCGGGGTGCTGGGACAAGCCCAGGTAGTCGTTGGAGGCCAGGTCGACTTCGGCGCCGACGGGCGGGCGGGCACGCAGCGTCCGGCGCAGCCCCGCGTCCCGGCGCTGCGCCGCCACCTCGGCGAGCCACGCCAGCGGATCGGTGTCCACGCGGGTCATGCGGGCTCCTCGGACGTCGGATCGCCTCGGCCGAGCCGAGATCTTGAACACCGTTCAGGCTAGTGCACGGGTGACGGCGATCATCGCCGAGGTGATGTCGCTGATCTGCTCGGGTGTGCAGATGTAGGGCGGCATGACGTAGATGAGGTTGCGGAACGGACGCAGCCAGACACCGTTCTCGACGGCGACCGGGGTCGCCACGCGCAGGTCGACGGGTCTGTCGACCTCGATGACACCGATGGCGCCGAGCACCCGCACGTCGACGACGTTGGCGAGGTCGCGAGCGGGAGCCAGCCCGTCGGTCAGACCGGCCTCGATCGCGCGCACCCGGGTGCGCCAGTCCCCCGCGATCAACAGTTCCACCGCGGCCACCGACACCGCACACGCCAGCGCGTTGGCCATGAACGTCGGCCCGTGCATCAAGGCGCCGGGCTCGTTGTCACTGATGGTCGCGGCCACTTCACGGGTACACAGCGTCGCGGCCAGGGTCAGGTAGCCGCCGGTGAGCGCCTTGCCGACGCACATGATGTCGGGACTGACGCCGGCGTGGTCGGCGGCGAACAACTCGCCGGTGCGGCCGAAGCCGGTGGCGATCTCGTCGAAGATCAGCAGGACGCCGTGTTCATCGCAGAGGCGGCGCAGATCGCGCAGGTAGCGGGGATCGTGGAAGCGCATCCCGCCGGCGCCCTGCACGACCGGTTCGACGATCACCGCGGCCAGTTCGTCGGCGTGCTGTGCCATCTGGTCGGCGAACGCCTCGACGTATCCGGGGTCGTAATCGGTGGGCACCGCCGGGGCGAAGATCTGGTCGGCCAACAGCGAGTGCGCCCCTCGCCACAGCTGGTGCATTCCGCCGTCGGGATCGCAGACACTCATCGGGGTGAACGTGTCGCCGTGGTAGCCGCCGCGCCAGGTCATCAGGCGGCTCTTGGCGGCGTGGCCGCTGCTGCGCCAGTACTGCAGGGCCATCTTGACGGCCACCTCGACCGAGACCGAACCGGAGTCGCTGAAGAAGACCGTCTCCAGCCCTGCGGGGGTGACCTCGACGAGAAGCTGCGCCAGCCGTGCCGCCGGCTCGTGGGTCAGACCCCCGAACATGACGTGGTTCATCCGGCCGAGCTGCCGGGTGATGGCGGCGTCCAGGACGGGGTGTCCGTGGCCGTGCACCGCTGTCCACCAGGACGCCATCGCATCGAGCACGTCGATCTCGCGGCCCTGGTGGAACACGGTGAGGTAGGGCCCGTGAGCAGCCAGCGCCACCAGGGGCGCCACGGCGTCGGAACCGATCGGACTGTACGGGTGCCAGATGTGAGCGGCGTCGATGGCGCTGATCTCGATGGGCGTCAACGCACTCACCTTCGGTAGATTAGCCCCCGATCATGATGACCCTCAGCCCTGCCCGGCCGGCGTCGCGCGCCACCCCGGGCTCAGTCCGGACTGCCGTGAAACCCCCGGCACCTGGCATGGGCACCCGCAACAGCGGGTTCTACCGGCACGATCTGGACGGGTTGCGCGGTGTGGCCATCGCGCTGGTCGCGGTGTTCCACGTGTGGTTCGGTCGGGTCTCCGGCGGCGTCGACGTGTTCCTGGTGCTGTCGGGCTTCTTCTTCGGCGGTCGCCTGCTGCGCAACGCGTTGATGCCGGACGCGTCGCTGCGGCCGCTTCCCGAGGTCACCCGACTGGTTCGGCGGTTGCTGCCGGCGCTGGTGGTCGTGCTGGCCGCATCGGCGGTGCTGACTATCCTGATCCAGCCCGAGACACGCTGGGAGACCTTTGCCGACCAGAGCCTGGCCAGTCTGGGCTACTACCAGAACTGGGAGCTGGCGCGGACGGCGTCGGACTATCTGCGCGCCGGCGAGTCGGTCAGTCCGCTGCAACACATCTGGTCGATGTCGGTGCAGGGGCAGTTCTACATAGCGTTCCTGGCGCTGATCCTGCTCTCGGCGTTCGCGTTCCGCCGCCCGCTGGGCAAGTACATGCGGGTCGTGTTCGTGGTGCTGCTCACCGCCCTGACGGTCGCGTCGTTCGTCTACGCCACGATCGCGCACAACGCCGACCAGGCCACGGCGTACTACAACAGCTTCGCCCGCGCATGGGAGCTGCTCCTCGGCGCGCTCGTCGGTGCGGTCGTCCCCTACGTCCGCGCCCCGATGTGGCTGCGCACACTCGCCGCGACCGTCGCCCTCGCGGCGATCCTGTCCTGCGGCGCGTTGATCGACGGCGTCCAGGAATTCCCGGGGCCCTGGGCGCTGGTACCTGTGGGTGCGACCCTGCTGTTCATCCTGTCGGCCGCCAACCGCCACGCCGACCCGTTCACCGGCGGGCGGATTCCCGCGCCCAACCGACTGCTGGCGACCAAACCGTTCGTCGCGCTGGGCGCGATGGCGTACTCGCTGTACCTGTGGCACTGGCCGCTGCTGATCTTCTACCTCGTCTACACGGGCAGTTCCCGGGTCGGGTTCTTCGAGGGCGCCGGTGTGCTGGCGGTCTCCGGCGTCCTGGCCTGGCTGACCACCCGCTACGTCGAGGACCCGCTGCGATCCCGTTCGTCGGCGACCGCCAAGACACGCGTGCCCACCGTGCCGTTGCGGCGGAGGCTGCGCCGCCCCACCATCGTGTTGGGTTCGACGGTCGCGCTGCTGGGCGTGGCGCTGACGGCGACGTCGTTCACCTGGCGTGAGCACGTGACGGTGCTGCGCGCCAACGGCAAGGAACTGTCGGGCCTGTCACTGCGCGACTACCCGGGTGCGCGCGCGCTCGTCGATCAGGTCAAGGTCCCCGAATTGCCGATGCGCCCTACGGTGCTCGAAGCCGAGGACGACATTCCGCAGAGCACGTTCGACGGGTGCATCAGCGACTTCGGCGACTCCGACGTCATCAACTGCACCTACGGCGACCGGGCCGCGACGCGGACCATCGCCCTGGCCGGCGGATCGCACGCCGAGCACTGGATCACCGCCCTGGACATCCTCGGACGCATGCACCACTTCAAGGTCGTCACCTACCTGAAGATGGGCTGCCCGTTGACCACCGCGGAGACGCCCCGGGTGATGGGCAACAACAATCCCTACCCGAGCTGCCGCGAATGGAACGACAAGGTCCTGCCCCGGCTCATCGCCGACCGGCCGGACTTCGTGTTCACCACCTCGACGCGACCGTGGAACATCAAACCCGGCGACGTCATGCCGTCGACCTACCTCGGCATCTGGGAAGCCCTGAACGACAACGGAATACCGATCCTGGCGATGCGCGACACCCCCTGGATGGTCCGCGACGGCGATCCGTTCCTGCCGAGGGACTGCCTGGCCGGCGGTGGCGACGCCATCTCCTGCGGAATCGAACGGTCCGAAGTACTGTCGGATTCGAACCCGACCCTGGACTACACCGCGCGATTCCCGTTGCTGATCCCCCTGGACATGAGCGACGCGGTGTGCCGCGCCGACTACTGCCGGGCTGTGGAGGGGAACGTGCTGGTCTACCACGATGCTCACCACATCTCGTCGACCTACATGCGCACGATGACCGGTGAACTGGGACGTCAGGTCGGCGAGGCCACCGGTTGGTGGAAGGACTGATGTCCTCGCCCGAGCCGGCGTCGTTCCCGATGGTGTGGCCCGGCGAGCCGTACCCGCTCGGTGCGACCTACGACGGTGCGGGCACCAACTTCTCGTTGTTCTCCGAGGTCGCCGAGCGCGTCGAGCTGTGCCTGATCGCCCGCGACGGCACTGAGCGGCGCATCGAACTCGATGAGGTCGACGGTTACGTCTGGCACTGCTATCTGCCCACGGTCACGCCCGGCCAGCGCTACGGCTTCCGCGTGCACGGCCCCTGGGACCCGGCGGGCGGGCACCGCTGCGATCCCAGCAAGTTGCTTCTCGACCCGTACGGCAAGGCCTTCGACGGGGATTTCACCTTCGGTCAGGCGCTGTACTCCTATGACCTGAATGCCGACGACCTGGCCAGCGGCGGCGTTCCGCCGCGTGTCGACTCGCTGGGCCACACCATGGTCAGCGTCGTGATCAACCCGTTCTTCCAGTGGGGCTCCGACCGTCCGCCCCGCACCCCGTACCACGAGACGGTGATCTACGAGGCGCACGTGAAGGGCATGACGCAGTCCCATCCCGGCATCCCCGAGGAGCTGCGCGGCACGTATGCGGGCCTGGCCCATCCTGCGATCATCGATCACCTCAAGTCGCTGAACGTCACCGCCATCGAATTGATGCCGGTGCACCAGTTCATGCACGACCATCGGCTGCTGGACCTGGGCCTGCGAAATTACTGGGGCTACAACACGTTCGGGTTCTTCGCCCCGCACAACGAGTACGCCGCCACCGGTAACGCCGCCGGCGCGGTCGCGGAGTTCAAGGCGATGGTGCGCGCGTTCCACGAGGCCGGGATCGAGGTGATCCTCGACGTGGTCTACAACCACACCGCCGAGGGCAACCATCTGGGCCCGACCGTCAACTTCCGCGGCATCGACAACGCCGCCTACTACCGCCTCCTCGACGGCGACCGCCGCTACTACAAGGACTTCACCGGCACCGGCAACAGCCTCAACGCCCGCCACCCGCACACACTGCAGCTGATCATGGACTCGCTGCGCTACTGGGTGCTCGACATGCACGTCGACGGTTTCCGGTTCGATCTGGCCGCCACCCTGGCTCGTGAGTTCTACGACGTCGACCGGCTCAGCGCGTTCTTCGACCTGGTTCAGCAGGACCCGGTGGTCAGCCAGGTCAAGCTGATCGCCGAGCCGTGGGACATCGGCGAAGGCGGATACCAGGTGGGCAACTTCCCAGGTTTGTGGACCGAGTGGAATGGGAAGTATCGCGACACTGTGCGTGACTACTGGCGGGGCGAGCCCGCAACCCTGGGCGAGTTCGCCTCCCGGCTGACCGGGTCGTCGGACCTCTACGAGGCGACCGGCCGCCGGCCGAGCGCCAGCATCAACTTCGTGACGTGTCACGACGGCTTCACGTTGGCCGACCTGGTGTCCTACAACGAGAAGCACAACCACGCCAACGGCGAGGACAACCGCGACGGGGAAAGCCACAACCGGTCGTGGAACTGCGGCGTGGAGGGACCCACCGACGACCCCGACATCAATGCGTTGCGGCGCAAGCAGATGCGCAACATCATGGCGACGCTGATGCTGTCGCAGGGCACGCCGATGATCTCGCACGGCGACGAGATCGGCCGCACCCAGGCGGGCAACAACAACGTCTACTGCCAGGATTCGCAGCTGTCGTGGATGGACTGGTCCTTGTGCGAGACGAACGCCGACCTGCTGGAGTTCACCCGCAAGGTGGTCGACTTCCGCAAGAGCCACCCGGTCTTCCGGCGGCGCCGATTCTTCGAGGGCAAGCCGATCCGCAGCGGCGACGAGGTCCGCGACATCGCGTGGCTGACCCGCTCGGGCAAGGAGATGGAACTCGAGGACTGGGATTCCGGTCTCGACACCTGCGTGGCGGTGTTCCTCAACGGAGAGGCCATCTTCGCGCCGGGTGAGCGGGGCGAGCGCGTCGTCGACGATTCGTTTCTGCTGTGCTTCAACGCACACGCCGAGGCGCAGGACTTCGTCACCCCCGACGGGGTGTACGCCAACGGTTGGGCAGGCGTGCTGGACACCACCCACCCGACCGGCGAAACGGATCTGCAGGTTGCTGCCGGACAGACCATCTCCCTGAGCCCCCGCTCCCTGCTCGTGCTGCGTAAGACGGCGTGACGATGGCTGTCCTGTCGACCTACCGGCTGCAGATGCGCGGTGCGGCCAGCGGTGAGGCGTTCACCTTCGCCGACGCCGAGAAGCTCGTGGACTACTTCGCCGATCTCGGCGTCTCCCATCTGTACCTGTCACCGATCCTGACCGCCGCCGAGGGCTCCACGCACGGATACGACGTCACCGACCCGACCACGGTGTCGGCCGAACTCGGCGGCCCCGACGGTCTGCACCGTCTGGCCGCCGCTGCTCGCGCAGCCGGCCTCGGCCTGGTCGTCGACATCGTCCCCAACCACGTCGGCGTGGACGTCCCTCGCCAGAACCCGTGGTGGTGGGATGTGCTCACCCACGGCCGGCAGTCCCGATACGCGACGTACTTCGACATCGACTGGGATCTGGACCCGTCCGGCCGGATCGTGTTGCCGGTCTTGGGATCCGACGACGACGTCGACGACCTCGTGGTGGACGGCGACGTGCTGCGCCTCGGTGACCTGGTGTATCCCATCGCGCCGGGCACCGCCGAGGACGGCGCCACCGGCGCCCAGGTGCATGCCCGCCAGAACTACAAGCTGATCGGCTGGCGCCACGGTGTGTGCGGATACCGGCGCTTCTTCTCGATCACCTCGCTGGCGGGTCTGCGCCAGGAGGACCGCGCCGTGTTCGAGGCCACCCACGCCGAGGTCAGACGGTGGTTCACCGAGAAGGTGGTCGACGGGATCCGCATCGACCATCCCGACGGGTTGTCCGACCCCACCGGCTACCTGACGTGGCTGCGCGAGGTGATCGGTCCGCAGTCCTGGTTGGTGATCGAGAAGATCCTCGCCGTCGACGAAGCGCTGGACCCGAGCCTTCCGGTGCACGGCACCACCGGATACGACGCCCTGCGCGAAGCCGGCGGAGTCTTCGTCGACCCCACGGGGGCCGACGCGTTGACCGAGCTGGTCGGATCCGTAGGCATTGACCATCACGGCTTCGCCGATCACGCCCGCACGCTGAAGGTCCAGGCCGTCACCGCGACGCTGGCCAGCGAACTGGCCCGCCTGTGCCGGACCATCGTCGCGACCACCGGGCGTGACCACCCGCAACTCGCCGACTCGGTGGCTGCCCTGCTCAGCCACGTCGGGGTGTACCGGTCGGACTACCGCGCCACCGCATCGGTTCTGCCTGCGGCACTCGCCGAGACCGCCGCCCACCGTCCCGAACTCGACGAGCCGCTGACCCTGGTGGCTGCGGCTCTGGCGGCTGACGCCGAGGTCGAGGTGCGGCTGCAACAGCTGTGCGGCGCGGCGACCGCGAAGTCCATGGAGGACTGCCTGTTCTACCGCGATCCCCGGCTGGTGTCGCTCAACGAGGTCGGCGGCGAGCCGGACCGGTTCGGGGTGAGCGCCGCCGAGTTCCATCGCCGGGCCGGGGTCCGCGCACGCCTGTGGCCGCAGGCGATGACCGCACTGAGCACCCACGACACCAAGCGCGGCGAGGACGTGCGCGCCCGGATCGGGGTGCTCTCCCAGGTGCCCAGCCTGTGGGCGGAGATGGTCCGCGGCTGGGAGAAGGTCAATCCCTCCCCCGATGCTCAGACGGGTCTGTTCCTGTGGCAGAACATCTTCGGCGTCTGGCCTTCCGACGGCGCAGTCACCGACGAGTTGCGCGCACGACTGCACGCCTACGCCGAAAAGGCCATGAGGGAGGCGGCCCTGCGCACCTCCTGGAACGACCCCGACGACTCCTTCGAGTCAGCCGTACACCGCTGGCTCGACAAGATTCTCGACGGCCCGACCGCAACCGAGATGACCGCACTGGTGTCGCGGCTGTCACCGCACGCACAGTCAGATGCGTTGGGACAGAAGCTGATCAACCTCACGGCCCCGGGCATCCCCGACGTCTACCAGGGCACCGAGCTCTGGGAGGACAGCCTCGTCGACCCCGACAACCGGCGCCCCGTCGACTACGCCGCCCGACGGACCGCGCTGGCGCAGATGACGCACCCGAAGCTGCGGGTCGTGCGCGCGGCGCTGCAATTGCGGCGGGAGCGACCGGAGACGTTCCTTTCCGGCGGGTATCGGCCGGTGGTCGCCGACGGCGACCGCAGTGAGCATGTGGTCGCGTTCCTGCGCGGCACCGACGTGCTGGTCGCGGTGAGCCGCTGGACCGTCAGGCTGGCCGACAGCGGATGGGGCGAGACCACCTTGACTCTGCCGCAGGGCAATTGGATCGACCGGCTCAGCGGTGCGAAATACAGCGGCACCGTCGGTGTCGCCGGCCTGTTCGCCGACCTGCCCGTGGCCCTGCTGGTGCGCGGCGATGGCTGAGCGGGAGTTCGCGGTCTGGGCACCGCGACCGCAGCAGGTGCGTCTGGACGTCGACGGGGTGCTGCATCCGATGCAGCGCTCCGACGACGGATGGTGGCGCGCGGTGGTGGACGCCGGGCCGCAGGCCCGTTACGGCTTCGTGCTCGACGACGACCCGAAGGTCCTTCCCGACCCCCGCTCCCCCCGCCAGCCCGACGGTGTGCACGAGCGGTCCCAACTGTGGCAGCTCGCCGCCGACGCGTGGAGCGACCATGACTGGCAGGGCCGGTCGATCGAAGGTGCGGTGATCTACGAGCTGCACATCGGAACCTTCACGCCGGCAGGAACATTCGATTCGGCGATCGAGAAGCTGGACCACCTGGTGGACCTCGGTGTCGACTTCGTGGAGATCATGCCCGTCAATGCGTTCGGCGGCACCCACGGGTGGGGTTACGACGGGGTGCTGTGGTACGCGGTGCACGAACCCTACGGCGGCCCGGACGGACTCATCCGGTTCATCGACGCCTGCCACCGCCGCGGCCTGGGCGTGCTGATCGACGCGGTCTTCAACCATCTCGGTCCGTCGGGCAACTACCTGCCGAAGTTCGCCCCGTACCTGTCGAGCGGCTCCAACCCGTGGGGCGAGTCGATCAACATCGCCGACGCCGGTGCGGACGAGGTGCGCCGCTACATCCTGGACTGCGCGCTGCGCTGGATGCGCGACTTCCGCGCCGACGGCCTGCGCCTGGACGCCGTGCACGCGCTGGTCGACACGACGGCGTACCACATCCTCGAGGAACTCTCCGCCGAAACCGACGCGCTGGCCGCCGAACTCGGACGTCCCCTGTCGCTGATCGCCGAGAGCGACATGAACGATCCCCGGCTGATCACCCCTCGCGACGAGGGCGGTCTGGGCATGACGGCGCAATGGGACGACGACATCCACCACGCCATCCACACCGCCGTCTCCGGTGAGCGGCAGGGCTATTACGGCGACTTCGGCTCGCTACAGGCACTCTCGGAAACGTTGCGCCACGGCTATTTCCACGCCGGCACCTACTCGTCGTTCCGAAAACGCCGGCACGGGCGGCCGCTGGACACGTCGCGGATTCCGGCCACCCGCCTGTTGGCCTACACACTCACCCACGATCAGGTCGGCAACCGGGCCATCGGGGACCGCCCCTCGCAGAACCTGTCCATGGGTCAGCTGGCCATCAAGGCGACGCTGGCACTCGGTTCGCCCTATACGGCGATGTTGTTCATGGGCGAGGAGTGGGCTTCGTCGTCGCCGTTCCAGTTCTTCAGCTCGCACCCCGAACCGGAGTTGGCCCGCGCGACCGCCGAAGGCCGCAAACGCGAGTTCGCCGACCACGGCTGGGACGCCGACGAGATCCCCGACCCGCAGGACCCCGCTACGTTCGAACGGTCGAAGCTCGACTGGGACGAGGTCGGCCGAGGCGAGCACGCCGAGCTGTATGCGTTCTACCGGGCTGTGATCGCGCTGCGCCGCAACGAACCCGACCTGGCTGATCCGTGGCTGGACAATCTGCGCATCGACTTCGACGAGGACGCGCGGTGGTTCGTCATGCACCGCGGCGGCTTCGACATCGTCTGCAATCTCGGCACGGACACCGTCGAGGTTCCGGTGTCGGGCGAGGTGGTGCTGTCGTGGGGCGAGGTGGCCGCTGCCGGTGCCGCGTCCCGGATGGGTGCGCATTCCGCGGCAGTGCTGCGGGTGGGCACCTGACGGGTCAGGTCAGGTAGCGGTAGGTCGGCGAGCCGGGCTCCAGCAGCTCGATGTGACACTCTGATCCCTGCATCCGCTCCAGCAGGCCCTCGAGATCGGCCGCCGAGGCCAACTCGATGCCCACCAGCGCCTCCCCGGTCTCCCGGTTGTTGCGCTTGACGTACTCGAACAGCGTGATGTCGTCGTTGGGCCCCAGCACGTCGTCGAGGAAGCGGCGCAGCGCCCCGGGCTCCTGCGGGAAGTCGACCAGAAAATAGTGCTTCAGTCCCAGGTGCACCAGCGATCGCTCCAGCACCTCGCCGTACCGCGAGACGTCGTTGTTGCCGCCGGAGATCAGGCAGACCACTGTGGAACCGGGGTCGAGGTCGGCATCCAGCAGGGCCGCCACCGACAGTGCGCCGGCGGGCTCGGCGATGATGCCCTCGTTCTGATACAGGTCCAGCATCGCAGTGCAGACCGCGCCCTCGTCGACGGTCGTCATCGACACCATGTCACCCGCGGCGGAGAGCACGTCGAACGGCAGGGCGCCGACGCGTGCCACCGCCGCGCCGTCGACGAACTGATCGACGTGCTCGAGGGTCACCGGCGTCCCGCTGGCCAGTGCGGCGACGACCGAGGCCGCACCAGCCGGCTCGACGCCGAGCACCGACGTCGCCGCGGTCCGTTCGGCCAGGTAGGTGGTCATGCCGCTGATACAGCCGCCGCCGCCGACCGGCACGATCACCAGGTCGGGCTCTTCGCCGAGCTGGTCGAGGATCTCCACGGCGATGGTGCCCTGGCCGGCCATCGTGCGCAGGTCGTCGTACGGCGGGACCAGGGTGGCTCCGGTGCGGGCCACGTCGTCGATGGCGGCCTGGGCGGCCATGTCATAGGTTTTGCCGCCGACGATCAGGTCGATGAAGTCGCCGCCGTGATAGCGGATCCGGTTGCGCTTCTGTTTGGGCGTCTTGGCCGGCACGTAGACCCGGCCGCGGATCCCCATCGATCGACAGGCCAGCGCGAAACCCTGGGCATGGTTGCCGGCCGAGGAGCACACGACGCCGGCGGCGGTCTCGTCGGCGGTCAACTGCATCAGCAGGTTGTAGGCACCGCGCAACTTGTAGGACCGCACGGCTTGCAGGTCCTCCCGTTTCAGGTAGACCTGGGCGCCCGTGATGTCGGACAGCCGGTCGCTGAACTGCAACGGGGTCTTCGACACCACCCCCGAAATTCGCTGCGCAGCTCCCTCGATGTCGGCGGCACACAGGGGTGCGGCCGGATCGAGACGATACTGCTGACTCAGCGGGGTGGACACCGGTCAATGGTGCCATCTGCCTGCACCTCACCGGAAATTCGCATGCTGGGACAGGGCGATCCCAATCCAGTGTTTCGGGTGGCCGAAATCAATCTTGAGGGCTATCGTTGAGGTCATGACCACCGCCGAACACGCACGCGACGTGACCGCGCCCCGCGCGGCCACCGTCTCGGTCGCCGGTGTGCCCTGGCCGGTCTACAAGGTGGTCGCCCTCCTCGTGGGGTTCCTGACCTTCGCGCTGGTGGCTGTGATCGTCGCTGCGCCCGGGCCCGCGGTGCTGACCGCCGCCGCGGTGGCCAGCGTCATCTGGATCGGCGGAACGGTCAGTTCGTCCCGTCACTGACCGCCCGGCTCAGGGCAGGTCGGCGTCGGCGGCGACGAGGGCGCGCAGCAGCACGTCGGCGCCCAACATCAGATCCTCGGGGTCGGTCGCCTCGTCCGGGGAGTGACTGACCCCGCCCCGACTCGGAACGAACACCATCGCCATGGGCGCGAGGACCGCCATGATCTGTGCGTCGTGTCCTGCCCCACTCGGCAGCTCGCGCCACGGCGCCCCCAAGGCTTCGGCGGCCGCGACGATGTGACCAACCAGGTTCGGATCCGTGTCGACCGGCGGTTGCACCGGAGTCGCTGACATCTCGATCACCGTGTCCGTCCGACCCGCGATCTCGGCGATCTGCCTCTCGAGGTGCCTGAGCGCGTCGACGATGCGGCTGCTGTCGCCGTCCCGGATGTCGACGCCCAGCACGGCCTCCCCCGCGATCACGTTGCGCACGCCGGGGGCGACTCCGAGGATGCCCGTGGTCGCCACGCGCACCCGTCCCTCGGTAGCCAGACCACGTACCGCCAGGACGACCTCCGCCGCGGCCACCGCGGCGTCGCGGCGGTGCTCCATCGGCGTGGAACCCGCATGGTTGGCCGCGCCGGTGACGGTCACCGTGACGCCGACCTGCCCGGTGATCCCGCTGACCACTCCGATGCGTGTGCCCTCGGCCTCCAGTACCGGGCCCTGCTCGATGTGCATCTCGATGAACGCGGCGACACGGTCGCGCGGCCAGGCGGCCTCGCCGATCAGGGCGGGATCGCCGCCGGCGCCGCGGATCCGCTCGGCCAGCGTGACCGCCCCGTCGCCCGGTCGGGCCAGATCCTCGGGGGTGAGCAGCCCGGCGATTGCCTTGGAGCCCACCATCCCCGGTGTGCCGCGCGTCCCCTCCTCGTTGCTGAACGCCACCACGACCAGGTCGTGACGCAGGGTGTGGCCGGCTTCGCGCAGAGTCTGTGCGGCGGCCAGCGCCGCGACGACCCCGGCCGGTCCGTCCAGCGCTCCGGCGCGGACCACGCTGTCGAGGTGGCTTCCGCTGAGCAGCGCTCCGGCTTCCGGGTCGCTGCCCGGGAGCCGACCGAACAGGTTGGTGGCTGCGTCGGTCCAGACTTCGAGGCCGGCTGCGGCCATCCACTGCGCGACGGTGTCGCGGGCGCGGACATCCTCGGGCGTGTAGGCCAGCCGGGTCACCCCACCGGCGGAGTCGGCGCCGATCGTCGCCAATTCGGCCAGCCGCGCGGTGACGAGGTCACCGGCGACCTTCAGATCACAGGCCGAGGACGTCATGGATCCGCGCGTTGGCGTCGAGATGCGCCTGATAGGCCCGCCAGCCGCCGAAGTCGGCGATGTCGACCACCTTGTCGCCGGTCGCGATGCGGCCCGGTTGCAGGATCATCGCCCGCACGGTGCTCCCGCAGACGAGCCGGATCGACCCGAGTTCGAGCTCTTTGGGTTCCTGCGGCAACAGGATGTCGAAGAGGAGCTCGTCGGTCATCTCGTAGAGCTCGCCGGTGATAGACAGGCCGCCACTGGACACCGGGAACAGGCCCGGGAACTCGTCGCGCACCGCGAAGAACCGGAAGTCGGGCGCGGTCGCGGCCGCGCCGAGTGGGGTGGCCAGACCGGCGATGCAGCCGTGGTCCTTCTGCCCGGACATGGCGGTGCCGTTGAGGAACATGTGTTGCACGAAAAGACCTTTCGTCGGATTCAGGACAGCGCGGTGTCGGTGTGGGCGCGCTGCGCGTCGTCGGCGCCGCGGCGCACGTGGGACTCGGCGGCAGCGACGGCCCGCGTGACGTCCCCACTGCACAATTCGGTGAGCAGCAGTTGGTGTTGTTCGACCGCGGGAAGAGTGCGCTGCGGGTCGCGGTAACTCAGTTCGCCGGCCACGTCCAGACACTGCAGCAGGTAGCCGTCGAGCAGACCGGCGAAGCGGTCGCCGAACGCGATGCGGTAGATCGAGCTGTGGAACGCCAGATGGATCTCGGAGAACTCCTCGGATCCGACCCCGTGCGTGTCGATCACCTCGGCCATCGTGACCAGCAGCCCGCGGGGTTCGGCCCACTGCTCGGGTTTGGCGCGCTCGCAGGCCAACCGGGCGGCCAGCTTCTCCAGCTCCGTGCGGACCAGGAACAGATCCTCGATCTCGTCGGCGCCGATCCCGCGTGACCACAGACCGCCCGCGCTGCCGCGCTCGGCAAAACCGTCGCTCTCCAAGCGGCGCAACGCATCCCGCACCGGCGTCCGGCTGACCCCGAGCTGCGCGGCCAGCTCGGTCTCCACCAGATGGGTGCCGTGCGGGATCTGCCCGGTGATCAGCGCGTGCCGCAGCGCCCGGTACACGTGTTCGTAGGTCTTGCGCCGGGTCTGCACCGACAGCGAGGCCACCCCCTGAAGACGCTCGGGCCCGTTCACTGTTGCCCGCTCGCATCGCGCCGCAGATACCGCCCGGAGCCGTGCTTGCCGACGAACAACCCGTCGACGACCACGGGCCGTCCGGCCGCGATGACGGTGCGCACCGCACCGGTGAGCTGCCAGCCCTCGTACATGCTGTAGTCGACCTTCATGTGATGGGTCTCGGCGCTGATGGTCGTCGCACCGTTCGGGTCGAAGATCACCAGATCGGCGTCGGAGCCGACCGCGATGGTGCCCTTGCGCGGGAAGAGGCCGAACAGCCGCGCCGGAGTGGTCGAGAACACGTCGACCATCCGGCGCAACGAAAGATGGCCGGCCACCACACCTCCGGAATACAGCAGCTGCAAGCGGTGCTCGATGCCCGGGCCGCCGTTGGGAATCTGCGAGAAGTCGTGCGCGCCGATGGTCTTCTGCCCGTTCAGGCAGAACGGGCAGTGGTCGGTCGACACCACCTGCAGGTCGTCGGTGCGCAGACCGCGCCACAGATGCTCGTGGTGGTGCGCGGGGCGCAGCGGAGGGGTGAGCACGTACTTGGCGGTGTCGAAGCTCTCATCGTCGTAGACACTGGAGTCCAGGAACAGGTAGTGCGGACACGTCTCGGCGAACACCGGCCGGCCGCGGTCACGCGCAGCGGTCACCTCCGCCAGCGCCTCGGCACACGAGAGGTGGACGAAATACACGGGCGCATCGGCCATCTCGGCCAGCGCGATGGCCCGGTGGGTGGCCTCGGCCTCGGCCAGTTCCGGACGGGTCCGTCCGTGCCACGACGGGTTGGTGCGGCCCTGGGCCAACGCACGCCGCACCAGCACATCGATCACCGGACCGTTCTCGGCATGGATGCAACACAGCGCCCCGACTTGGCCCGCGCGTTCGATGACCTGGAACAGCGTGGCGTCGTCGACCATCAACTCGCCCGGATAGGCCATGAACATCTTGATACTGGTGACACCTTCGGAGACCAGTTCGTCGATCTCCCCCAGTGATTCGCCGGCCAGGTCGGTGATCACGATGTGCTGGGCGTAATCGATGACGGCCTTGCCCTCCGCGGCGGCCAGTCCGTCGTCGATGGCGGCACGCAGGTGCTGTCCCCGGCGTTGCTGAGCGAAATTGACCACGGTCGTGGTCCCGCCGATCGCCGCGGCGATCGTGCCGGACGCATAGTCGTCGGCGGTGGTCGTGTCGGCCATGCGAAACGCCAGATGGGTGTGCGGATCCACCCCGCCCGGCAGCAGATAACAGCCGCTGGCGTCGATCACCTGGTCGGCCGGCAGATCCAGCGCCGCACCGATCGTGGTCACCTTGTCGTCGGCGACGTACACGTCGGCGATGTAGTCGTCGGCGGCGGTGACCACCCGCGCGCCTTTGATCAGCAGGCTCACAGCGTCCCCACCCATGCCCGGTCGTCGTCACTGAACCTGTTGATGCCCATGTCCTCTCGGCAGCACCGTTGATAGATCGCGCGGAAGTGCGGCATCAGCGCGTGATTGCGCTGTTCGATCGCGGCATAGCGCGCCAGGTACTCGCCGCCGAGTTCCCGCACCTCGGCCAGGACCGCCTCCTCGTCGATGTGCAGGCAGCGTCCGTCGCGCACCACCACCTCGCCGTCGACCCACACCTCGGTGATCGAGTCACCGTTCTCCACGTAGACCAGGTGCTGGGCGATGTCGTTGGCCGGGGTGAAGTTCAGTGCGTTGAGGTCCAACAGCACCAGGTCGGCCTTGCGACCGGGCGCGATCGCGCCGACCTCGTCGGCAAGCCGGGCCGACCGGGCGCCGCCGCGGGTGGCCGCCCACAGCACCTCGTCGGCGGTGGGCCACATGTCGAAGTCGGGCTGGGTCACCTTGTGCAGCAGTGCCGCGAACTTCACCACGTCGAACATGCGCGCCGAGTCGTTGCTGGACAGGCCGTCCGAGCCCAGGCCGATGTTGACTCCCGCGTCGAGCAGGGTGCGCCACGGCGCGATGCCGGAGCCCAGCTTCAGATTCGAGACCGGGTTGTGGGCCACCGAGGCGCCGACCGCACCGAGGCGTTCGATGTCGCTGTCGGTCAACCAGATTCCGTGGGCCAGCGTCGCGCGGTCGGTCAGCACGCCGAGCGAATCCAGGTACTCGACCAGCGTCGACCCGTAGAATTCGCGGCCGGTCACGGCCTGCATCTTGGTCTCCAGCACGTGCACGTGGAAGGTCGTGTCGTGCGCGCGGGACAGCTCGTCGGCCGCTACGAACAGCTCGTCGGTGCACCGCTGCGGACCGCTGGGGGCGATCACGTAGCGCAGGCGCCCTGCCCGGCCGTGGAAGCGCGTCAACGCTTCCTTGCTGAACTGCAGGTAGTCCTCGGTGGTCCGCGGTGTGATCGCGCGGGCCTCGGCGAGCAGGTCGGGCGGCACCATCTCGTCGACGTACGGGATCGTGTCGATGTAGTGCCGGTTGACGATGTTGCCCGAGCAGTTGGCCCGGATCCCGATGTCCTCATAGCCACCGAAGACGGCTTCCAGCGCGGCCAGGCTCTGGGTGGGTGATTCGATCACGTCGTCGAGCAGACAGGTGGCGCCGTTGCGCAGCGACTCCATGCCCACCAGCAGGGTGCGCAGGTAGATCAGCCGCTCCGACATCGGTTCCAGGCCGAGGATCGGATAGGACAGCAGCATCCACAGCTCGAGCGGCAGGTTGTCGTAGCGGCCTTTGAACAGCGCTTCCCACGAGTGCACGTGGGCATTGACGAGGCCGGGCATCAGCAGCCGGTGCGTGCAGTCGATGACCTGCGCCCCCTCGGGGACAGCCAGATCGGGACCTACCGCGGTGATCCGGTCGTCGACGACGAGCACATCCGACCGGATGGGGTTGCTGCGGTGGGTGTCGTCCATGGTGACGACGAGGGCGTTGCGGAACAGGGTGGTCATCGGATCTCCTCGGCGTTGGGGAACAGGTCGGTGCGGCGGTGGTCGAAATAGCGCAGGGCCCTGCGGGTCTCGGTGAGGCTGCCGAGGTCGAGTTCGGCGATCACCAGGCCGGGTCCGTCGGGGCCGGGCCGGTGCGCGATGATCTCCCCGTCGGGCCCCACGATGCACGATTCGCCGTAGTTGTCGATCGGGTGACCGCCGACCCATTCGACGCCGATCTTGTTGGCGGCCAGGGCGAAGACGCCGTTCTCGCGGGCGTGGGTGCGCAGTTCGGCGAGGAAGAAGTCGACGCTGTCGCCGCCGCTGCCGGCGACCGGGACCGTCACCAGATCGGCCTGCAGGGCCCGCAGTTCGCGCCAGCACTCGGGGAACCGCCGGTCGTAGCAGATCGGGACCCCGATGCGGGCACCGCGGACGGTGTGCACTCCGAGCCATCGGCCGGCCGTGAAGTGGGCGGGCTCGTCGAAGCCGGGTGCGGGATGGTCACCGACCGGCAGGTGCAGTTTGCGCGCGACGGGGTGCGCAGCGCCGGTGCGGTCGATGCTCGGCACGACCTCGCCTCCGTCGAGCACCACCGCGGCGTTGTGGAACGTCTGCGCGGTGGCGTCGCGTTCGAACAGGGGCAGGACCACGGCGACGCCGAGATCTGCTGCCAGCGCGGCGATCCGGTGGCTCTGCGGCCCGGGGACCGGCTCTGCCCAGTCCTGGTAGGCGCCGACCGGCTCACCGCAGAAGTACGGGGTGGCCGCCAGCTCCGGGAGCACCACGAGCTGCGCGCCCGCGGCGGCCGCGTCGGCCAGCGCCGCCTCGACGACGGCGAGGTTCTTCTCGCGGTCGTCGGTGCAGGCCGGCAGCTGCGCGGCGGCCACGACGAGTGTGCTCACGTGCGCGCCCGTTCCTGTTGTGCGAATGCGCGGTCGACCTCGTCGGCCAGCAGGTCGACGAGCTGGTCGTGCAGCGAGTGGTACTCCGGGGACCGGGGGTCGCGGGGCCGCGGCATGTCGACCTCGACCATCGCCTTGATGCGTCCGGGGCGGGCGGTGAAGACCACGATCCGGTCGGCCAGCGCGACGGCTTCGTCGATGCTGTGGGTGACGAACAGTACCGAGGCGCCGCTCTCCTCGCGGACCTGGCCGATGTAGTTCTGCAGCTTGGCGCGGGTCTGCACGTCGAGCGCGGCGAACGGTTCGTCCATCAGCAGCACCCGGGGCTGCATCGCCAGCGCGCGGGCGATCGCCGCGCGCTGCCGCATGCCGCCGGACAGACCGTCGGGATGGGCGTCGGCGAAGTCGCCGAGCCCCATGGTCTGCAGCAGCTCCCGCGCGGTCTGCCGGCGTTGCGCCTTGGGCATCCCGCGCAGCTTCAGACCGAAACCGACGTTGTCGGCCACCGACATCCACGGGTAGAGCGAGGACTGCTGGAAGATCATGCACCGGTCCGGACCCGGTCCGGTCACCGGCTCACCGTCGGCGACGATCTCACCGGAGGTGATCGACTCGAGTCCGGCGATCATCGACAGCAGCGTGCTCTTTCCGCAACCGCTGGGGCCGAGGATCACGACGAACTCGCCGGCCGCCACGTCGAGATCGACCGAATCGACCGCGACCACCTCGGATCCGTTGTCGCCGAACACCTTAATGACTGCGCGGCACTGCACCGCGCCGGTGACCTGCTTGCTCACCGTGGCCGGCTGCGTCATCGTAGGGCCCCCTTTCCGGCCGGTTGCCACCACAGCAACCGGGTCTGCATCTGGCGGAACAGGACGTCGAGCAGGTAACCGGCGACCCCGATGACGGTCATCGAGAAGAACACCAGGCTCGAGTTGAAGGTGTTCCGGGCCAACATGACCACCTGGCCGAGCCCACTGCCGACGCCGACGGCCTCGGCGAGCAGCACCACCATCCACGCGGCGAACAGGTTCAGCCGCAGGCTCTGCAGCAGACCGGGCAGGATCGAGGGCAGGATGACCTGGAACAGGATCTGGCGCCGCGAGGCGCCCATCGTGCGGGCCACGTCGACGTAGGTCGCCGGTACGTCGTTGATCAAGCCGATGGTGGCCAGCGTCATGACGAAGTACACGCCGATGAAGACCATGAAGATCGCCGGTCCGTTGCCGATGCCGAACAGGAAGATCGACACGGGCAACCACGCGATGGGTGAGATCGGCGCGAGCAGCGTGACCGTCGGCAACACCAGGCCGCGCACCAGGAGGAACTGGCTGATCAGGACACCGGTGACGAGGCTGGCGAGAAAACCCAGCGCCAGGCCCGCCAGCACGCGCAGGACCGTGGCGAGCACCGTGGTCGTCACCGCCACCAGCGGAGTGGCCTGCTCGGCACCGATGGTCGCGGTGTCGAAGAACTGCGCCTGACTGCTGAAGTCCTGCAGGAAGATGTGCGGTGGCGGGAGCAGCAACTCCGGTGCCCACCCCAGCAGCCACGCGAGCTCCCAGATCCCGGCGAACAGGGCGACCGACCCCACCCACCACGCTGCGGCCACCCCGAGGCGGCGATACCGCGTGGGTTTGCGCCGGGGCGCCGCCGTGGCCCGTTGCGGCGCGGGCAGGTCGATGTGGGTGATGGCGGTCATGCGGTCTTCACCTTCAGCGAGTTGTACAGGCTCTGGTTCTCGTTGATGACCTCTTCGAGCAGCGACCAGTCGGCGAACTTCTCGTCGGGCAGCTTCTTGAGGTAACCGAGGTCTTTCATGCCGACGGCGCGCTCGAGCATGAACTGGGTCTTGTTGCGTTGGTCGACGACGTTGGGCTGTTTGGTCGAGGCATCCAGGGCGTCCTCGAGGCTGGTCTTGAAGTAGGTCCCGACGGCCACCTCGACGGCGGCGGCGCGGTCGGCCTCGGTCTGTTGCTGCGCCTCGAACAGCCCCTTGATCACCGCCTTGACGGCGCCGGGGTTCTCCTGCAGCAGCGGATTGCGCACCGCGAGCACGCAATCGGTGTAGCCGGGACCGTAGACGTCCTTGCCGTCGGACAGCAGCACCGACCCGGAACGCGAGTTCAGCGCCTGGGTGACGTAGGGCTCGATGTGGCACATGCTGTCGATGGAGCCGCTGATGAAGGCCTGGGCGAGTTCCGGCGAGGTCCCGAAGTAGCGGACCTCGATGTCCCCGAACGACATTCCCGCCTTCTGCAGGTAGTCGTACGGCAGCATCTCGAGGGTGTCGGCCTGGAAGGTGCCCAACGTCTTGCCCTTCATGTCCGCCGCGGAGTTGATGCCCTCCCGGGCCACGATCGAGCATCCCTCGACACCACCACCGGCCACGACGGTCACCGGGGCGCCCGCGTCGTACAGCGTGAGGAATTGGGTGTAGGGCACCAGCGACATGTCGACCTGGCCGGCGCCGAACAGTGTGACGATATCGGCGTTGGTCGGTGTCACGACGAATTCAATTGCGGCGCCGCCCGGTTCGCTGAGCTTGCGCTCCTTGGTCAGGAAGATGCCCAGGTTGCACAACCCCGTTCCGTGGGTGGCCTTCAACGTGGTCATCCCCGCCGCGTCGGGGGCAGCGGTGCCGGCGGTACCGGCGCCGGAACACCCGCTGAGCAACCAGGCCGGGACCGCGACCGCTGCCCCGGCGATGGCGGTGTTACGGAAGAATATGCGGCGGCTGACGGGCGCATCGAGTCTGTCTCTCATCGGGTGTTCTCCTTGACGGCGGCGGGGACGGTGGCGAGCTCGGCGTTGAGCAGATCGAGATCGACGGCGTGTAACGGGAATTCGGCGTCCTCGGGAACCAGTGCCAGTGACCGCACGGTGTCCCATCTCCCGTAGACGACGTCGATGAGGTGGCGGATGTCGACCATCGAGGGTTGGCGTCCGACGGCGTCGACGAGTTCTTCGAGGCCGTATCCGGGGAAATACTTCTGCGCGTGCCGCAGCGAGCCCGGCAGGTCGGCGACGATCACGTCGTAGGCACGCAGCATCGCCCGGATCGCCGCGCGCACCTGTTCGGGACGTTCCCGCAGGAACCGGCGGGAGGCCACCAGCGTGGTGTCGGGGAACGGGTACCCCCAGACGTCGGTGCCGCCGCTGAGGACGTGCCCGCCCGCAGCGCGCACCCGACCGGCATACGGTTCGGCGAGCGTCAGCGCGGCCAGATCTCCGGCCGTGAACGCCTCGATCGCGTCGTCGAGCACGTCGAAGTACCGGATCTCGACATCGGTCATGGCCAACCCGGCGGCGGCCAGGACGTCGTGCAGCAGAACCTCCATGGGGTCGGTGCGGAAGGTGCCGACCGGTGCGCCGGCCAGCCGGGACGCGTCGGGCATCGGTTCGCGGGTGAACACGAAGACGCCCATCAGACCGCTGCCGGCGACTAGGACCGGCGGGTCCGGACGCCAGGAATCGATCAGCGGCTGGGTGAAGCCCGCGGTGCCGAGGTCGGCCACGCCGGTGGCGAGAAGCTCTGCGGTGGAGCTGATGTCGGCGAAGTAGGGGGCCTCCACCCGCAGCCCTTCGTCGGCGAACAGCCCTTCGCCGACGGCGACGAACAGCGGGAGGTTCGACAGCGAGCAGCCGTGGGTCAGGATCAGGGTCTCGCTCATGCCGCGCACCCCGCGCGGTGTCCCTCGATCAGGGCGCTCGAGGCCGCCACCTGGCCGAACCCGCTACCGAGGACCCGCCAGCCCTGCGCGGGCCGCGGTGGGCCCGTGGTGACCGCGACGGTGCGCACCACGAGCCGGCCGTCCCGGTCGGCCGCCAACATCGCCGCGGCGTCGTCATAGGAGATCGCGATCGCCGGGCCACCCAGGTCGGCGGTGGCAACCACGCGAATGTCCAAGCCGGGCATGGCGATCCAGCCGCCGAGCACGGCCTCGAGCTCGGTCGAGGCGACCGCTCGGCCCGGTGCCAGCGGTTCCAGCGCCGCGCGGGTGCCGCCCGGCAGGGTGCCGTCACCGGCTGCGACGGCCACCAGTTCGAGTTCCGAGGCGCAGCACGGGCGACCGTCGCCGGCCGCGATGTGCAGACGACGGCTGACCACCCGCGCGAGGTCGGTGAACGCCTCGTCCGGCGCCGGTCCCGCCCATTCCATGACGGTGAGCCCGCCCGTTGTGTCCTGTATACAACGCATGCAGAGCATTAGATGCATCTGCTGTTTCGGAGGTGTTACCCGAGACGCCCTGTCGTGTTACCGGTTCCTCACCGCAGTGCCGCGGTGCGGCGCACCACGGGAAGCAACCCCAGCGCCAGGACCTGGATCGCGGTGACGACGACGATCAGTGCCGTAATCGACTGCGAGTAAAGGAATCCGGTGAGTGCTCCGCCCGCGGCGGCTGCCACCCCGATCACCGCGGCGTACATGCCGTAGGCCGTGGCGCGCCGGCCCGGTTCGACGAGATCGGCCACCACCGCACGCAACGTCGACTCCTGGATGCCCACCGCCGCACCCCAGACCAGGGCGCCCGCAACGACCATCGCGATGTGGTCACCGAACGCCAGAACGGGAACCAGCGCGGCGAGCACCGGGAGCCAGCCGAGCACGCGGGGACCGACCCGGTCGTATCGCCACCCGATGATCAGCGCAGCGACGGCGTCGGCGGCCATCGCCGCGGCGTAGATCAGCGGTATCGCCGCCACCGGGGCCAACCCGGATGTGACCTGATGGAACGACAACACCCCGAACGTCGCAAAACCCGTCATCGTCAGCGCGGAGAAGCCCGAGTACACCCAGAACGAGCGGGGCAGCGTCCGGACGAAGGTCCGCGCCGGCCCGCGCGGCCGCGTCGGAGTCTGCACCTCGTAGAGGTCGGGCTGCGGGACCACCGAGCGCAGCCAGAACAGCAGTGCGACCACGCCCAGACCGGGGATCGCCAGCAGCGCGAACGTCGGCCCGTAGTCACCGTCGAACGCCACCAGCATGGCCGCCACCGCGAGCGGTCCGGCGAACGCCCCGATCTGGTCCATCGCCTCGTGGACGGCGAAACCGCGGCCGCGGCCGGTGACGGCGGTCGCGTGCGACAGCAGCGTGTCCTTGGCCGGGCTGCGGACGGCTTTGCCGACGCGCTCGGCGATCACCAGCGCCGCAGCGACCCACAGCGCGCCCGCCACCCCGAGGAACGGGACGGTGGCCACGGTCAGGAAGTAGCCGGCGATGGCCCACGCCCAGAACCGGCCGGTGCGGTCGGCCAGTGGACCCGAGACGACACGCAGCACCAACGCCGCGGCCTCCCCCACACCGGTCACCACGCCCACCACGACGGCTGTGGCACCCAGCGACGCCAGTAGCGGGCCGGTGATCGAACGCGCACCCTCGTAGACGATGTCGGCGAGCAGGCTGATCACGCCGAAGGTCGTGACGAACCGCCATGCGCTCAGTCGCGTCGGCGGACGCGCGGTCATCCGCCGAGGCAGCCCGGGCCCAGCAACTCCTTCAGGTCACCCATCAACGCCGACGACGGCGTGACCCGCAGCGACTGGTCGAGTTCCAGCGTGGTGATGCGCTCACCGCTGATCAGGCGCAGGTGCACCTGCGCCGGACCGGGATGCCGGGCCAGCACCTGCTTGAGGGCACTGACCTTGTCGACGGTGCACTGCCGGGTGGGCAGGCTCACCGCCACCGGGCGGTTGGTCTGGGCGCTCGAGAAGTCGGGCACCACAAGCTCGTTGGCGATCAGCGAGATCCTGTCGTCGCGGATGGCCACCTTGGCGCCGATCAGAACCACGACGTCGTCGGCGATCTCGGCTCCGAACATCGAGTAGGTCTGCGGGAAGAACAGCACCTCGATGCCGCCGGTGAGGTCCTCCAATTGCGCCGAGGCCCATGGCAATCCGTTCTTGTTGACGCGGCGGTTGACCGAGGCGAGGATGCCGCCGACGCGGACCTGGGTGTCGTTGGCGACGTCGCCGTCGAGGATGGCCGGGATCTGGGTGTCGACCTGAGCGGCCAGCATGTGGGCGATGCCGTTGAGCGGATGGCCCGACACGTAGAGGCCGAGCATCTCGCGCTCCAGCGCCAGCTTGTGCTTGTCCTCCCACTCCTCGTCGGGCACGCGGATGGTGAACGCGGAATCACCGGTGTCCCCGTCACTGTCGCCGCCGCCGAACAGGTCGAACTGCCCCATCGCTTCGGCCTTCTTGGTACCGAGGACCGAGTCGACCGCGTCGGCGTGCACCAGGAACAACCCCTTGCGCGGATGCCCCAGTGAATCGAACGCGCCGGCCTTGATCAACGATTCGGTGACCTTCTTGTTGCAGGCCGCGATGTCGATCTTGTTCAGATAGTCCGAGAAATCGGTGTACTTGCCCTTCTCGGCGCGGGTGTTCACCAGCGAGGTGACGACGTTGGCGCCCACGTTGCGGATGGCGCCCAGCCCGAACCGGATGTCGTCGCCCACCGAGGTGAAGTTCTGCACCGACTCGTTGACATCGGGCGGCAGCACCGTGATGCCGAGTCGGCGGCAGTCGGCCAGATACACCGCGGCCTTGTCCTTGTCGTCACCGACGGAGGTCAGCAGACCCGCCATGTACTCGGCGGGGTAGTTCGCCTTCAGGTAGGCCGTCCAGTACGACACCAGCCCGTAGCCGGCCGCGTGCGACTTGTTGAACGCGTATCCGGCGAACGGAAGGATGGTGTCCCACAGGGCTTTCACCGCGCCCTCGGAGAAACCGTTCGCGGTCATCCCCTCGCGGAAGCCCTGGTACTCGGCCTCAAGCACTTCGAGCTTCTTCTTGCCCATGGCTTTTCGCAGCGCATCGGCCTTGCCCATGGTGTAGGACGCGACCTTCTGCGCGATGAACATGATCTGCTCTTGGTAGACGATCAGGCCGTAGGTCTCGGCGAGGATGTCCTTGAGCGGTTCCTCGAGCTCGGGATGGATCGGCTTGATCGGCTGGCGACCGTTCTTGCGGTCGGCGTAATCGTTGTGGGCGTTCATGCCCATGGGTCCGGGACGGTAGAGCGCCAGCACCGCGACGATGTCGTTGAACTCGGTGGGCTGCATGCGGCGCAGCAGGTCCCGCATCGGCCCGCCGTCGAGCTGGAACACACCGAGGGTGTCGCCGCGGCCGAGCAGTTCGTAGGCCTTCGGATCGTCGAGCGCCAGTGACTCCAGGTCGACGTCGACACCGCGGTTGGTCTTGATGTTCTCGATGCAGTCGCCGATGATCGTCAGGTTGCGCAGCCCGAGGAAGTCCATCTTCAGCAGGCCGATGTCCTCACACGACGGGTAGTCCCAGCCGGTGATGATCGCGCCGTCCTGCGGTCGCCGCCACAGCGGGATCGCGTCGATCAGCGGTTCGGAGCTCATGATCACCGCGCACGCGTGCACGCCGGCGTTACGGACCAGCCCCTCCAGACCGCGTGCGGTCTCGTAGATGGTGCGCACGTCGGGGTCGGTGTCGATCAGCGCCCGGACCTCGGCGGCCTCCTTGTACCGCTCATGGGTCGGGTCGGTGATCCCCGAGACCGGGATGTCCTTGGCCATGATCGGCGGCGGGAGCGCCTTGGTGATCCGGTCGGCGATCGCGAAGCCCGGCTGCCCGTAATGCACACGGGCGGCATCCTTCAACGCCGCCTTGGTCTTGATGGTGCCGAACGTGATGACCTGCGCCACGCGGTCGCTGCCCCACTTGTTGGCCGCGTACCGCAGCATCTCGCCGCGGCGGCGGTCGTCGAAGTCGATGTCGATGTCGGGCGCCGACGGGCGTTCGGGGTTGAGGAACCGCTCGAACAGCAGGCCGTGCGGGATGGGGTCGATGTTTGTGATGCCCAGCGCGTAGGCCACCAGCGAACCCGCGGCCGAACCGCGACCGGGCCCGACCCGGATGTCGACCGACTTCGCGTAGTTGATCAGGTCGGCGACGATGAGGAAGTAGGACGGGAAACCCTTGTCGCAGATGACCTTGATCTCGTACTCGGCGCGGTCGATGTAGTCCTGCCCGACCCCGGCCGGGAAACGCCGCCTCAACCCCTCCATCACCTCGTGGTGCAGCCACGAGGCCTGGTCGTGCCCCTCGGGGACCGGGAAGATCGGCATGCGGTCACGCGGTTTCCACACGTCGGCATAGGACTGCACACGCTCGGCGATCAGCAGCGTCGAGTCGCAGGCCCCGGGAACCTGGCCGTCCCACAGCGCACGCATCTCGCCCGCCGACTTCAGGTAGTAACCGTCACCGTCGAACTTGAAGCGCGTGGGATCCGACAGCGTCTTGCCGGTCTGGATGCACAGCAGCGCCTCGTGGTTCTGGGCGGCGTCGCGGGTGACGTAGTGGCAGTCGTTGGTGGCCAGCGGCGGGATGCCGAGTTTGTTGCCGATGTCGAGCAGACCCTCGCGGACCCGGCGCTCGATGTCGAGGCCGTGGTCCATCAGCTCGAGGAAGAAGTTCTCCGGGCCGAAGATCTCGCGCCACTTGGCCGCGGCCTCGAGTGCCTCGCGCTCGTGACCCAGCCGCAGCCTGGTCTGCACCTCGCCCGACGGGCAGCCCGTGGTGGCGATGATCCCCTCGGCGTGCTCGGCGATGATCTCGGCGTCCATGCGCGCCCACTTGCCGAGCTGGCCCTCGAACGACGCCAGGGACGACAACTTGAACAGGTTGCGCAGCCCGGTCGCGTTCTCGGCGACCATCGTCATGTGCGTGTAGGACCCGCTGCCGGAGACGTCGTCGCTCTTCTGGCTCGGGTCGCCCCACTGCACGCGCTTGGTCTCGAACCGCGACGCCGGCGCGATGTAGGCCTCGATGCCGATGATCGGCTTGATGCCGGCCGCGGTGGCGGCGTTGTAGAACTCGCTGGCGCCGAACATGTTTCCGTGGTCGGTCATGCCGATGGCCGGCATCTCCAGGCGCTGCGCCTCGGCCAGCATCGGCTTGACCTTCGCGGCGCCGTCGAGCATCGAGTACTCGGTGTGATTGTGCAGGTGCACAAAGGAGGCGCCGCCAGCAGCGCCCGCGCGAGGATCAGACGGGTCAGCCATAGGCACCAGAGTCTATGGCCGCCCACCGACACCGCTCGGCGTGTCGGGGAGGCGTGTCTTCAGGCCACGGCGTCGACGACGTTCGCACCCCGCCGACCGGTGCGGGCGCGGCGCACCGCGTCCACGGTGAACAGCAAAAGCGCCACCCAGATCAGGGCGAAGCCGACCCAGCGCGCCGGCGGCATCGGCTCGCCGCCGACGAGCACGCCCCACGTCAATTGCATCGCCGGGGTCATGTAGAACAGCAGGCCCAGCGTCACCAACGGCAGTCGCTGCGCCGCGGCAGCAAAGCACAGCAGCGGCAGCGCGGTCAGGATGCCCGCCGAGATCATCAGCGCGACGTGCCCGCCTCCGTGCGCTGTGAACGTGGCGTGCCCGGCGGCCTGCGCGACGATCACGTAGACGAGCGCCACCGGCGTGGCCAGTCCCGCCTCCACGCCGACGCTGACCCGCGGGTCGGTGGGCACCAGCTTCTTCACCGCGCCGTAGAGACCGAACGAGAACGCCAACCCCAGCCCGACCAGGGGCAGTTCTCCGAGACTGACGGTCAGGACCACCACCGCCACCACCGCGAGCGCCAGCGCTCCGATCTGCCACCGGTTCAGCGTCTCCCGGAACATCAGCATGCCCAGCGCGATCGACACCAACGGGTTGATGAAATAGCCCAGCGCCGCGTCGACGACATGTCCGTTGTTGACGGCGTACACATAGATCAGCCAGTTGACCGAGATCAGCGCCGCGGCCGCGGTCAGCAGCAGCCATTCCCGTCGGGTGATCCGGCGCAGGTCGCCCATCCGGCGCACGACGGCCACCACGACGACCATCAGCAGGAAGCTCCAGATGATCCGGTGGGCGAGCACCTCGACCGCACCGGCGGGTTTGAGCAGGGGGAAGAACGCCGGGAACATGCCCCACATCCCGTATGCGCCCACCCCGAAGAGCAGTCCGGACCTCACGGGTCGGGGTGGCGCAATGCGTCGAGCGCCTGCTGCAGATCACGCGGGTACTCGCTGATGATCTCGACGCGCCGACCGTCGGCGGGATGCGCGAACGCCAGCGACCGCGCGTGCAGCCACTGCCGCTCGAGACCGAGCCGCTTGGCCAGCGTCGGGTCGGCGCCGTAGGTCAGGTCGCCGCAGCACGGATGGTGCAGCGCGGCGAAGTGCACCCGGATCTGGTGGGTGCGTCCGGTCTCGAGTTCGATGTCGAGCAGGCTCGCGGCGCGGTGCGCTTCGAGCGTGTCGTAGTGGGTGATGCTGTGCCGGCCGCCCTCGACGACCGCGAACTTCCAGTCGTGGCCGCGGTGCCGACCGATCGGCGCGTCGATGGTCCCGCTCGACGGGTCCGGATGACCTTGCACCATTGCGTGATACCGCTTCTCCACCGTGCGCGCCTTGAAGGCCCGCTTGAGGACCGTGTAGGCGCGCTCCGAGAGCGCCACCACCATCACTCCGGAGGTGCCGACGTCGAGGCGGTGCACGATGCCCTGACGCTCGTGGATGCCTGAGGTGCTGATCCGGAAGCCGGCGGCCGCCAGCCCGCCCAGCACGGTCGGCCCGTGCCAGCCCACCGTGGCGTGCGCTGCCACGCCGGGCGGCTTGTCGACGGCGACGATGTCGTCGTCGGAGTACAGGATGTCCATGCCCTCGATCTCGACGGGCGTGTTCTCCACCGGTGCCGGCGCTTCCGGCAGCCGAACCTCCAACCAGGCCCCGGCGGTCAGCTTGTCCGACTTCGCAGCGACCGTGCCGTCGAGTTCGACGCCGCCGTCCTCGGCCAGCGCCGCCGCGGCCGTCCGCGACAATCCGAGCAGGCGAGCCAGGCCCGCGTCGACCCGCATGCCGGCCAATCCCTCGGGCACCGGCATCGACCGCGTGGTCATGCCGTTTCTGCCTCGCCGGGATCTTCACCGCTGTCGGGCTCGCGCCTGCCCGGGGAATCGAAGTCGAACCCGAACAACGACAACACCACCAACAGGATGGCCCCGCCGACGACCGCAGGATCGGCGACGTTGAACACCGGCCACCACCCGATCGACAGGAAGTCGACGACATGGCCCTGCAGCGGCCCCGGCGACCGGAAGAATCGGTCGACCAAGTTGCCCATGGCGCCGCCGAGGATCATGCCCAGCCCGATCGCCCACCACGGCGAGACCAGGCGTCGGCCCATCCAGATGATGCCGATGACCACACCGGTGGCGACCAGCGTCAGCACCCAGGTGTAGCCGGTGGCCAGGGAGAACGCGGCCCCCGAGTTGCGCACCAGCGTCCACGTCACGGTGTCGCCGATGATCGACACCGGCTGTCCGGGGGTGAGCAGTTCGACGGCCAGGACCTTGGTGACGATGTCCACGAGGAGGACCACCGCTGCCACCCCGAACAGCAGACGCACCCGGCGTCGCGGCGCGGGCTGCGCGCGCTGGTCGTCCGCAGCCGGCTCGGCGGTTTCGTCTGTCACGCGACCATCATCGCAAAACCGGAATGCGCGACAATTCCACCCATGGCCGGACTCGTCGTGATCACCACCGGCGGCACGATCGCTACCAGCGCCGACGCCGACGGGGTGAAACGTCCCACTCGGTCGGGTGCCGACCTGACCGCCGGACTCGACGTCACGGTCCGCGACGTGCTCCACCTCGACAGCTCGGCGCTCGTCCCGGCCGACTGGGACCGGATCGGCGCCGCCGTGCGCGACGCCGCGGCCACGGCCGAGGGCATCGTCATCACCCACGGCACCGACACCCTCGAGGAGACCGCGCTGTGGTTGGCGCTGACCTACGACGGGGCGACCCCGGTGGTGCTGACCGGTGCCCAGCGCAGCGCCGACGCCCCCGACCCGGACGGTCCGCGCAACCTGCGCGACGCGCTGACCGTGGCCGGTGACCCCGCCGCGCGCGGCCTCGGTGTCGTGGTGGCCTTCGCCGGCGAGGTGTTCGCGCCGCTCGGACTGACCAAGGCGGCCACCGACGACCTGCAGAGCTTCACCGGCCGGACGATCGGTTCCGTCGCGTCGCACACCTTCGCGGCCACCGGGCCGGCCGCGCCGCGGCCGTTCCTCGGGACGCTGCGAGCCGGCGCCGCGCCGCGGGTCGACATCGTCGCGGCCTACCCGGGCGCCGACGCGGCGGCCATGGATTCGTGCGTGGCCGCCGGTGCGCGCGGCATCGTGGTGGAGGCGATGGGTTCGGGCAACGCCGGGACGGCGCTGATCGACGCGGTGCGCCGACACTGCGGCGACGGTGTCGAGGTCGCGGTGTCGACGCGGGTGCCGGGCGGTCGGGTCAGTGCGGGCTACGGTCCCGGGCGGGCGCTCGTCGATGCCGGCGCGGTGGTCGCTGCGCACCTGCGGCCGCCGCAGGCCAGGGTGTTGTTGATGGCCGCGCTGGCCGCCGGCGAGAATCCGCGCGCAGTCTTCGAGCGCTTCGGCTGACGCCGCGACTACGGCGCGCTCTGGTAGCGCGCCACCTCGTCGACGTAGTCGGGCCAGTCCAGACTGTCGACGGGGTTGGCCCGGGACACCGCGGGGTCCTCGACGCCCAGGGTGCGCGCCGGTCCCGGCCCGGTGCTGCGGGTCTCGAAGCGCACCGTCATCACGCCGTGTCCCGCCCCTTGGATCCAGCCGTGGCCGAATTCGGTGTGGGTGACGTCGTCGCCGAGCCGCCACGCCGGCGCCGCGTCGGCGAGGCTGCTGACCGTCTCGGGGGCATCGGTGTCGGCGGCCTCCTCGGTGACCGCCTCCAGGTCGGGGAACAGCGGTTCCTGCTGCACGTCGCTGAGACCGGAGAACCCCACTCCGAGCAGCCGGATGGGACCGATGTCGACCGGATCGAGCAGCAGGCGCCGCGCGGTGCCGATCAGGGTGGCCATGTCTGTGGTGGCGTACGGCAACGTGGCCGAACGGGTCAGCGTGCTCATGTCCGAACGCTTGAGCTTGACGGTGACGGTGCGCGCGCCCCGTCCGTCCTTCAGCAGCCGTCGGTGGGCGTGCTCGCCGATCGGCACGATCGCGTCGCGCAACTGGTCGAGGGTGCGCATGTCCTCGGCGAACGTGGATTCGGCGCTGATCTGCTTGGCGGGCGCGTTCTCGGCGACGGGTCGGTCGTCGATGCCGTGCGCGAGCCGGTGCAGTGCCGGTCCGACCGTCGCGCCGAGGATGTTGGCCGCCTCGGCTTCGCTCAGCGCAGCGAACGCACCGATGGTCTCGATACCCAACCGGTGCAGCTTGTCCTCGGCGACCGGACCGATCCCCCACAGTCGCCGGACCGGTAGGCCCGCCAGCAGACGCTGTTCCTCGTCGCGGGCCACGACGCGCACCCCGTCGGGTTTGGCCAGCCCGGAGGCGATCTTGGCCAGTTGCTTCCCCGATCCCGCCCCGACGGAGGCCACCAGCCCGGTCACCGCGCGCACCCGGGCGCGCAGTTCCTCGCAGAACTCCTCGACGTCGCCCTCGGTGGCCCCGGACAGCTCGGCGGGTTCGCCGAACGCTTCGTCGAAGGACAGCTGCTCGAGCACCGGAACACGGGCGCGCACGGTGTCGAAGACACGTCGGCTGGCCAGCCCGTACACGACACCGCGCGGGGGCAACACCACCGCGCCCGCGCCCACCAACCGCCGCGCCTGGTGCATCGGCATGGCCGAGCGCGCCCCGAACACCCGCGCCTCGTAGCTGGCGCCGGCCACCACGCCCCGGCCTCCGACCCCGCCGACCAGGACGGGACGGCCCCGCAGCGTGGGCCGGGTCAACTGCTCCACCGAAGCGAAGAACGCATCCATGTCCAGGTGCAGGACCCATCGAGCGCCCATCGTGTCGATGCTAGGACGCTACGGTGACGGGCATGGACGACGTGCCGATCCGCGACGACACGATCCGGCTCGGCCAGTTCCTGAAGCTGGCGAACCTGATCGACAGCGGCGCGGACGCCAAGTCGGTGATCGCCGACGGCCGCGTCTCGGTCAACGGAGAGACCGAGTCGCGACGGGGACGGCAGCTGCGCCCCGGCGACGTCGTCGAGCTCGACGGTCGCGGCGCGCGCGTCACCGATCGGACACTGTGATCCAGCTCACCGCAGGCGTACGGTCGAGGTATCTCTGAAGCAGGAGGGAGATACCCATGAAGGGCGCTTACCGGGACCCGGTGGACCACGTACGGACGACCTTCCAACACGCCGGCGAATCGTTCATCGACACTCTGTGGTGGCCCGGCCTGATCCTCATCGGGGTGGGGACCGCCCTGATCGCCGGGACGGTCGCCGCCACGGCGTACGGCAATGCCGACCTGTCGCTGGTGCTCGGTCTGATCGCCGGCGCACTGGTGACGGCCGGAGCGCTGCTGGTCACCCTCGAACACCAGCGCGTCAAGCGCGTGGAGCGGCAGTGGCGGGCCGAACACCCCGACCCCGATCGGCACCTGCGAGCCGGCTAGACCCCGTCAGCCGTTCGCCTGCTCGACCCGGCGCAGCCGGAACGGGTGGTCGTCGCCGACGCGACCCGTGAACCAGCCGTCGCCGTCCTGCGTACTGCCCAGCGGCTCGGCGCCGATCCGGAAGCGGGTGGCAAGCAGTTCGCCCGCAATGAGGTCGGCCAACTCCGGACGCCAGCCCTCGGGCAGTTCCGGCACGGTGAGCTCCAACTCGATGCGGTCACCGATGTCCAGACCGAACCGGCGGCGCGCCTCCTGGAACTCCCGGATCATGTCGCGGGCCCAGCCCTCGGCCTCCAACTCCGGGGTGACCGTGCCGTCGAGCACCACCAGACCGGCGCCCTCGGGCAGCGCTGCGGTGTACTCCGGGTCGGCCGCGACCAGCCGGGAACTGAACTCCTCGGGCTGCAGCACCGCCGGTCCCGCGGTCAAGGTGCCGTCCTCGTTGACGACGGCCTCCCCCGCCTTGACGGCCTTGATCGCGGCCTGCACGTCCTTGCCCAACCGGGGTCCGGCCACCCTCGCGTTCACGGCGAGGTCGAAGCGGCCGTGGGCGGCGATGTCGTCGGTGAGCTCGACGGCCTTCAGGTTCAACTCGTCGGCGATCAACTCCCGGTAGGGCTCGAGTCGGTGCGGATCCTCCACCGCGACAGTCAGTTTCGGCAACGGCAGGCGCACCCGCAGTTTCTTGGCCTTGCGCAGCGACGACCCGGTCGACGCCACGTCGCGCACCAGGTCCATGTCGGCCACCAGCCGCGGGTCCGCCGGCACCTCACCGGCTTCGGGCCAATCGGTCAGATGCACCGACCGCTCGCCGGTGACGCCACGCCAGATCACCTCGGTGATCAACGGCAACAGAGGAGCCGCAAGCCTGCTGGTCACCTCCAGCACCGTGTGCAGCGTGTCGATGGCGTCGGCGTCCTCATCCCAGAATCGCGAACGCGACCGCCGCACATACCAGTTCGTCAGCGCCTCGGTGAACTGACGCAA
This sequence comes from Mycobacterium sp. pV006, assembly GCF_041287115.1. Lineage (NCBI taxonomy): Bacteria > Bacillati > Actinomycetota > Actinomycetes > Mycobacteriales > Mycobacteriaceae > Mycobacterium > Mycobacterium sp. pV006. The sequence goes on from NZ_JBGGKT010000003.1 coordinate 149,188, forward strand.
CTGGTCACACGCCTGGGAGATGTCGCAGACGTCCAGGGATGCCGTCAGCTCGTCGCGCAGGATCGCGAGCTTGGCCAGGATGTAGCGGTCCAGCACGTGCTGCGAATCGGTGCGCCAGGTGCCCTTCTTCGGCGCATAGAGCGCCAGGAACGAGTACGCGTTCCACAGCGGCAGCAGCACCTGACGGACGCCCTCGCGGATACCCTGCTCGGTGACGATCAGGTTGCCGCCCCGCAGGATCGGCGAGGCCATCAGGAACCACCGCATCGCGTCGGAGCCGTCGCGGTCGAACACCTCGGTGACATCCGGATAGTTGCGCAGCGACTTGCTCATCTTCTGGCCGTCGTTGCCCAGCACGATGCCGTGCGACACGCAGGTCCGGAACGCGGGACGGTCGAACAGCGCGGTGGCCAGGATGTGCAACGTGTAGAACCAGCCGCGGGTCTGCCCGATGTACTCGACGATGAAGTCGCCCGGGAAATGCGAGTCGAACCAGTCCTGGTTCTCGAACGGATAGTGCACCTGCCCGTAGGGCATGGATCCGGAGTCGAACCAGACGTCGAGCACGTCTTCGATGCGGCGCATGGTGGACTTCCCCGTCGGGTCGTCCGGGTTGGGCCGGGTCAGCTCGTCGATGAACGGACGGTGCAGGTTGTCCGGACGCACCCCGAAGTCGCGTTCGAGTTCGTCGAGGCTGCCGTAGACGTCGATCCGCGGGTAGGCCGGGTCGTCGGACTTCCAGACCGGAATCGGGGTGCCCCAGTAGCGGTTTCGGGAGATCGACCAGTCGCGGGCACCGGCCAGCCACTTGCCGAACTGACCGTCCTTGACGTGCTCCGGATACCAGGTGATCTGCTGGTTGAGCTCCACCATGCGGTCACGGAACTGGGTCACCTTGATGAACCACGAGGACACCGCCCGGTAGATCAGCGGGTTGCGGCACCGCCAGCAGTGCGGATAGGAGTGCTCGTAGGTGTCGTGCCGCAGCAGCACCGCGCCGTTGGCTGCCGCGGCGCCGGTGCCGTTCTTCAGGTCACGGATGATCTGCGGGTTCGCGTCGAAGACGTGTTGGCCCGCGTAGTCGGGCACCGTCGTGTCGAACCGGCCCTTGGCGTCGACCGGGGTGACGGCCTCGATACCGCCGGCCGAGGCGGTGGCCATGTCGTCCTCGCCGTAGGCCGGCGACAGGTGCACCAGACCGGTGCCGTCGTCGGTGCTGACGAAGTCGGCGGGCAGCACCCGGAACGCGTTGGGCGAGTCCGCGAAGTACGGGAACGGCGGCGCGTACTGCACACCGAGCAGGTCGCGCCCGGCGTAGGTGGCCACGATCGTGGGTTCTTCGCCCAACTCGCGGGCATAGGCGCCGACCCGCGCCTCGGCGAGGACGAAGCGCCGGCCGTCGGCCTCCACGACCACGTAGGTGACGTCGGGCGCGACGGCGACCGCCTGGTTGGACGGCAGGGTCCACGGCGTGGTGGTCCAGATCAACAGGTGGGCGCCGATGAGTTCGGGGACCGGGCCGGCGACGATGCGGAACCCGACGGTCAGTGCCGGGTCCTGCCGGTTCTGGTAGACGTCGTCGTCCATCCGCAGTTCGTGGCTGGACAGCGGGGTCTCGTCGTTCCAGCAGTACGGCAGCACGCGGTTGCCCTCGTAGGCCAGACCCTTGTCCCACAGTTGCTTGAACACCCAGATGACCGACTCCATGAAGCCGATGTCGAGGGTCTTGTAGTCGTTGTCGAAGTCGACCCAGCGCGCCTGGCGGGTGACGTAGTCCTGCCACTCGTCGGTGTACTTGAGCACCGAGGCGCGGCAGGCGTCGTTGAACTTCTCGATGCCCATCTCTTCGATCTGGGCTTTGTCGGTGATGCCGAGTTGGCGTTGCACCTCCAGTTCGGCGGGCAACCCGTGGGTGTCCCAGCCGAACCGGCGCTCGACCTTGTAACCGCGCATCGTCCGGTAGCGCGGGACGATGTCCTTGACGTACCCCGTCAGCAGGTGCCCGTAGTGGGGCAACCCGTTGGCGAACGGCGGCCCGTCGTAGAACACGTACTCTTCGGCACCGTCGCGGTTGGCGATGGTGGCGCGGAAGGTGTCGTCGCGGTCCCAGTACTCGAGGACCTCGCGTTCGAGCTCGGGGAAGCTCGGGGATCCACTCGCCGGCTTGGGGTAGGCGCTCACGTCGGTACGTCTCTTTCGTGCCTCGAGATCCAGGCACGGGGACGACGCCGACGCGTTTGCGTGAGCACCGCGGTACCACCCCGCTTGCGCACCGATGTGCGCCGCTCGTTGTCGGCTGTCACGGGCCTACCCGTCCGGTTCTACTGAGCGCGAACGCCGTTCTTCCGAAGACTCCCCGGTGATGGCCGGATCAGCGTCGTTGGCCGAATTCTAGCCCGTGCCGTTCTAGAGCGGCGCAGCGGCGTCGGACGTGATCTCGATCAGCGCGAGCCCGAACTGCTCGGCCATTTCCTCCACCGAGTAGTCGTCGAGCCGCGCGGCGTCATACCACCAGAGTGCGTGGAGCTGATCGTCCACGCAGCGCACCTGCAGTTCGAGGCCTGCACCGGAGGCCGGCACCTGGTCACCGTCGACGACGTTGAGCAGCACCTCGGACTTGGGGACCGGGTGGCCGGGTGCGGATGCCAACGCGGTGTGCGCCCCCTGCAACAACTCCGTGGGGCCCATCGGGACCGACGCGGCACACGGCAGCGCGACCGGATGGTTCAGCCAGCGGTGACCCCCGGTGACGTCGACGGCCACCTCGCCGTCCCCGCGCGTCCGACCGAAGGTGCGCGCGAGCGCGGCGAGCAGGATCTCCTCGGTCGGCACCCCCAGCCAGTCCGCTGCGGCGTGGAGTTCGACGAACAATTCGCTCGAAGGCGAAGAAGCGAACTTCTGCAACTGCTGCGACGAACCCCCGGCGGGGCGATCGAAAACGTCCAGCGTTACCGGAATTCCGAAGACGGGCCGTGGTTTGACCTCGTCAGCGATGTGGGGAGCGACCATGCAGCTAACCGTACAATGGATGTCCCAGATTTGGGAGAGACCTCCCAAAACTGTGACGGCAGTGTCAATTACGAGTCTGACGTTTGTTTGCCGGGTGGGCTCCCCAATATCCCGAACAGGGTTTATGGTGTTCAGGTGCCCAGGACAGATGAGAACGGCCGGCAGCTCAAGGCGCTGCTCGACTATCTGCTCGACGGGGAGATCGACGCGAAGGACATCTTCGACGCCCTCGGAATCTCCAGCAGCACCTACTACCGCCGGATCAAAGAAGCCGACTACCCCAACGCCGAGGAACTCCGCCGAGTCGCCGACCAGTTCGGCTTGAGCTATCCCGACCTGCAGATCCAGTTCGGCCTGATGAGCCGCCAGGAAGTGTGGAACTACGTCGAGGCTGCGGGCCCCGCTCAGCTGGTGGCCACACTGCCGCAGAACGCGGAGCGCACCGAAACCCGACGCCGCCCGAAGCTCTCGGAACTGACGCCCCGCCTGGACGCGCCGCCACTGTAGGACCGTCGGCCCGTACAATTCGCTGACAACGCACGGCCCCGAAAGCGACACCCCATGGCTCTGGCAACCCTGATCGCGATCACGCTCCTGTGTATCGCGTGGAGCCTGTGGATTCGTCGTGTGACCTGGTCCTGCCGCTGGGAGGTCGCCGCGACCCTCAACATCGCGCTGCAGGGGGCCGCGGTCCTGCTGATGTCCCCGCTGGCCTCGGAGACCATCGGCGTCTGGCTGTACTCACTCACCGGCAAGTGGAACCTCGAGGACTACATCGGCCACGACTGCTACATCGTGGCCGCGTCGGCGGTGGTCTACAACGCGCTCGGCCGGCTCGAGCAGGACCACGCACTGCAGCAGCGGTTCCGGTCGCATGTGGAGTTGCCGGCCACGCTGTGCATCCCACTGTTGTTGGCGGCCTTCTGGGCGGGTAACGGTGCGGCGATCTACCGGCCCGACTTCTTCGACGTGCCCACGGACTTCTGGCTGAACCTGTACTGGCTGCTGCTGTGCGGCATGCTGATCTACCTGCTCGGCTACGGCGCTCGGGCACTGCTGATCCTGCGCCACGACCCACGCTCGCGCCCGATCGCCAACGTCTACCTGTTCGCCTCGGCGATGGGGATCGGGGCGTGCCTGGTGCGCATCACCACCGCGTTCATCCCGCAGCTGCAGACCATGACCGGCACCATCCTGGTCTGGTTCTTCGCGTGTGCCTGCGGCGCGGGCTTCGCGCTGACCTCGGCGCACTCCTGGCGGCTGAAGACCCGCTGGTTCAGCGGCGCGAAATCCTGATCCCGCCGGCGGTCAGACCGCGGCGGCGGCCAGATCGGTGAACGGGGCGCCGAACTCCGGCACCGCCCGATAGCCGTTGCGCCGCGCCGCGACCGCGCCCCGGCGGATCAGCGCCGCGGTGGCCACGAAACCGGCCTGGTCGCTGAGCACCATCGGGGTGAGCAGACGGTTGTGCACGAACCCGAAGCCCAGCCCGGTCTGCGGGTCCGCCCAGCCCAGCGAGCCGCCGAGCCCCACATGCCCGAAACCGGGCATCAGGCCGGGGACCGGCAGCCCGTGATAGCCCAGATGGAACGACAGCGGCACCACCATGGCGTGGTCCAGACGCAGGCTGCGCCGCCCCACCAGTGCCGCCGCGGTTTCCTTGGACAGGAACTGCGTGCCGTCGATCCGCCCACCGTTGGCGATCGCGCCGTACATCTTGGCCAGACTGCGGGCGGTGGCCACGCCGTTGGCGGCGGGGATCTCACCGTCGAGCAACGGGGTGTCGCCCTGGACGAATGCCTTCACGCCCGGGAAGTACATGGCGCCGAAACCCGCCGAGATCGGCAGCGCCGCCACGCGCGGTGCGACGAAGTTGAACATCGGGTTCTGCAGCCGGGTCTGCGGACCGATGATCCTCGCGGCCTGCGTCGGCGCATCGGCCGGCGGGCGGCCCAGGTGCAGACCGTCGGTGTTCAGTGGCGCCGCGACCTCGGTGCGGATGAGCTCGCGCATCCCCTTGCCCGTCACCGACCGAGCCAGCCCCGACAGCAGCCATCCGAAGGTGAAGGCGTGGTAGGCCGGCTTGCCCAGCAGCCAACTGGCCGGCGCGGCCGCCAGCCGTTCCTCCATCACGAGGTGATCCATCAGGTGGGTCTTGTCCGCGCCGTTGAGCTGGGACAGGCCGGCGCGGTGGCGCAGCGCGTCGCGCACGGTGATCGCGGATTTGCCGTTGGCGCCGAAGTCGCGCCAGTACTCCGCGACCGGGGCGTCGTAGTCGATCAGCCCGCGGTCGGCGAGCCGGTGGATGACCGTGGCGGCCACGCCCTTGGTGGCCGAGAAGACCATCGGCGCGGTGTCGGCGACCCAGCGCCGCTTCCCGCGCCGGTCGGCCCAGCCGGCCCAGACGTCCACGACGCACTCGCCGTCGAGGTAGACCGACAGGGCGCCGCCGCCGAGCCGCTTCCACGGGAACATCTGGGCGAAGGTCCGCACCGCGTGCACGAAGTTCGGGTCCGCGGCACCGCGAACGCCGCGTGGGAGGTTGCCGCCCCACTGTTGCTGAGAGATCGCCACGATGCGCTCCCTAATAGTTGACACCCGTCACAGTGGACTCAATCTACCCTGTGACGCGGCTAACAAAACGGGAGTTATCGTTTCGTTAGTCGGCAGCCGGACCGGGCCGTTCCACGGCGTCGAGGATCTGTTGAGCACCGAGCGCCGGAGTCAGGGTGCCCGCGCGGACGGCGGCCTCGACCTCGCCGCGGATCGCGCGCACCCCCGGGCTGGACACCACCCGGTCGAGCACCGCGTCGCGCACCATCGACCAGGTCCATTCGACATGCTGTGCGCGTCGGCGCGCCTCGAACTCGCCGGCCTCGGTCAGCACGTCGCGATGTTTGAGGACGGTCTCCCACAACTCGGCCAGTCCCGTGCCTTCGAGCGCGCTCATCGTCAGCACCGGCGGACGCCACAGCGTCTCGCGCGGGTAGATCAACCGGATGGCGCCGGCGAGTTCGCGCGCGGCGGCCTTGGCCTCGGTGGCGTGCTCCCCGTCGGCCTTGTTCACCACGATGATGTCCGCGAGCTCCAGGACACCCTTCTTGATGCCCTGCAACTGGTCGCCGGTACGCGCCAGGGTCAGGAACACGAAGGTGTCGACCATGTTGGCGACGGTCACTTCGGACTGTCCGACGCCGACGGTCTCGACGAGGATGACGTCGTATCCGGCGGCCTCGAGGAGCACGATCGTCTCCCGGGTGGCCTTGGCGACACCGCCGAGCGTCCCCGAGGTCGGCGAGGGCCGGATGTAGGCGTCGGGGTGCACCGCCAGCCGGGCCATCCGCGTCTTGTCGCCCAGGATCGAACCGCCGGTCCGGGTCGACGACGGGTCCACCGCCAGCACCGCGACGCGGTGTCCGCGCTCGATGACGTGCATCCCGAGCGCCTCGATCGAGGTGGACTTGCCGACACCGGGCACCCCGGTGATGCCGACGTGCAGCGCGCTGCCCGCGGCGTCGGCCAGCTCCAGGAGCAGTTCCTGGGCCTTCTGCCGATGGTCGGGACGGGTGGACTCGACGAGGGTGATGGCGCGGGCCAGCGCCGAGCGGTCACCACCGCGAAGCGCTGCCGCGAGCTCACCGACAGGCTGGCTCATCTAGCTCAAGCTGTAGCCGAGTCGTGCGGCGAGCTTCTCGAGCAATCCGATCGCGGCATCGGCGATCACCGTGCCCGGCGGGAATATCGCCGTGGCGCCGGCAGCGTAGAGCTCGTCGAAATCGCCCGGCGGGATCACCCCGCCCACGACGATCATGATGTCGGGCCGTCCCGCCTCGGCCAGCGCGTCGCGCAGCGCGGGCACCAGGGTGAGGTGCCCGGCGGCCAGCGACGAGACCCCGACGACGTGAACGTCGTTGTCGGCGGCCTGCCGGGCCACCTCGTCCGGGGTGGAGAACAGCGAGCCCACGTCGACGTCGAAGCCGATGTCGGCGAAGGCCGTGGCGATGACCTTCTGCCCGCGGTCGTGCCCGTCCTGGCCCATCTTGGCGACCAGGATGCGGGGGCGGCGGCCGTCGGCCTCGGCGAACTTCTCCACCAGGGCGGTCGCGGTGCTGACGTTGCTGGCCATACCCACCTCGTCTCGGTACACGCCCGCGATGGTCCGGATCTCGGCCTGGTGGCGTCCGTACACCTTCTCCAGGGCGTCGGAGATCTCGCCGACGGTGGCCTTGGCGCGGGCTGCGTCGATGGCCAGGGCCAGCAGGTTGTTGCCCAGGCCGTCCTCCCCGGCGGTCCCGGTGGCCGCTGCGGCGCGGGTCAGCTCGGCGAGCGCGGCCTGGGTGGCGGCCTCGTCGCGTTCGCTGCGCAGCCGTTCGAGCTTCGCGAGCTGCTCGGCGCGCACGCGGCTGTTCTCGACCTTGAGGACCTCGATCTCGTGATCCTCGTCGACCTGGTACTTGTTCACGCCGATGACCGGCTGTTGACCCGAGTCGATGCGGGCCTGGGTGCGCGCCGCGGCCTCCTCGATGCGCATCTTCGGGATCCCGTCGCTGATCGCCTGCGCCATGCCGCCGTGCTCGGCGATCTCGCGGATGTGGCCGCGCGCCTTCTCGGCGAGCTGATGGGTGAGCCACTCCACGTAGTAGGAGCCGCCCCACGGGTCGATCGGACGGGTGGTACCGGACTCCTGCTGCAACAGCAGCTGCGTGTTGCGGGCGATGCGCGCCGAGAAGTCGGTCGGCAGGGCCAGCGCCTCGTCGAGGGCGTTGGTGTGCAGCGACTGCGTGTGGCCCTGGGTGGCGGCCATCGCCTCGATGCAGGTGCGGGCCACGTTGTTGAACGCATCCTGCGCGGTCAGACTCCAGCCCGAGGTCTGCGAATGTGTGCGCAGCGACAGCGATTTCGGGTTCTTCGCGCCGAACTCCGCGACGAGCTCGCTCCACAGCAGGCGACCGGCGCGCAGCTTGGCGACCTCCATGAAGAAGTTCATGCCGATGCCCCAGAAGAACGACAGCCGCGGCGCGAACTTGTCGATGTCCAGGCCGGCATCCAGCCCCGCCTTGATGTACTCCACACCGTCGGCCAGCGTGTAGCCCAGCTCCAGGTCGGCGGTCGCACCGGCCTCCTGGATGTGGTAGCCGGAGATCGAGATGCTGTTGAACTTCGGCATCTTGGCGCTGGTGTAGCCGAAGATGTCGGAGATGATCCGCATGGACGGCTTCGGCGGATAGATGTAGGTGTTGCGGACCATGAACTCCTTGAGGATGTCGTTCTGGATGGTCCCGGCCAGCTTCTCCGGAGGCACGCCCTGCTCCTCGGCGGCCACCACGTACAGCGCGAGGATCGGCAGCACCGCGCCGTTCATCGTCATCGACACCGACACCGCGGACAGGTCGATGCCGTCGAACAGCTGGCGCATGTCGAGGATGGAGTCGATGGCCACACCGGCCATGCCGACGTCTCCGGCCACGCGGGGATGGTCGGAGTCGTAGCCGCGGTGGGTGGCCAGGTCGAAGGCCACCGACAGACCCTTCTGACCGGCGGCCAGGTTGCGCCGGTAGAACGCGTTGGACTCGGCGGCGGTGGAGAAGCCGGCGTACTGGCGGATGGTCCAGGGCTGGTTGACGTACATCGTGGGGTACGGGCCGCGGACGAACGGCGGCTGCCCCGGCACGCTGTCGAGCGGATAGCCGGCGTCGGCGACCTCGCTGCGGTCACCGGCGATGTAGACCGGCTTGACGTCGATGCCCTCGGGGGTCTCCCACGTCAGCTGCTCGGCGGTGTAGCCGTGCGCCGCCGCGGCCGCCTCGAACAGTTCGCCGGTGTCCCCCGGGTTCGGCGCTGGTGTCTCGGTGCCGCCGTACAGCGGGACGTCGGCGAAGCCGGCGATCTTCTTGGATTCGGTTGCGGTCATGTCATGCCCCCAATCGGGTCAGCAGGTCCGACAGCGCAGCGACCGCGTCGATCTTGGCGGTCAGGTACCCGTCGGGTTTGGTGGCGGCCTCGGCGACGGCCTTCTCCGGACCGGCGAGCAGGACGTGGTTGACCCCGGCCGCGCGCGCAGCCTCAACCGCCGCGGCGGCCTCGTCGCCGTAACGGGCGTCGGTTCCGCAGATCACCGCGACTTCGGTGACCCCGGCCGCGGTGACCGCGTCGGCGATGCCATCGGCCTGCAGCGGTCCGGGATTGACGGCTTCGATTCCGCCGGCGGCCAACAGGTTGGTGGCGAACGTGGTGCGGATGTTGTGCTCGGCGAGCGGCCCGAGCGGCAGCAGCAGCGCCTTCGGTCGCGCTCCCTTGTCGGCGAGGGCAGCGTCGGAACGATCGCGCAGAGCTTCGAACGCGGCCGCGTAGCGACGCACGTCGGGCAGTGGATCACCCTGCGGCAGCGGCACTTCCGCGAGGTCGGGGAACTCGTTGACGCCGGTCACCGCGGTGCGCCGGTGGGCGATGTCGGTGCCGCGCCGGTCGGCGACCTCAGCGATGCGCGCACTGATCAGCTCGCCGGCCGCGGCGAACCCGCCCGCGGCTTCGATCTCCTGGAAGTGCGTCCACGCCTGTTCGGCGACACTGCGGGTGAGATCCTCGACGAACCAGGACCCACCGGCCGGGTCGAGCACCTGCCCCAGATGCGACTCCTCGAGCAACAGCAACTGGGTGTTGCGCGCGATGCGGCGCGCGAAACTGCGTGCGGTACCCGGGAATCCGCCGTCGATGGCGACGTCGAACGGGTGCACCAGCAGGGTGTCCGCGCCACCCACACCCGCGGCGAACGCCGCCACCGTGGTGCGCAGCATGTTCACCCACGGATCGCGCTGCGCCATCATCGGCAGCGACGTCTCCGCGTGCACCGTGGCCGCCCCGGCCGCCGGCTCGCCGACAACCTCGGCGACCCGGGCCCAGAGTTGGCGTGCGGCACGCAGTTTGGCGATGCTCATGAACTGGTCGTCGTCAACCGAGAACCGGAAGCTCACCTGCGCCAGCGCATCGGCCGTCGACAGGCCGGCCTCGGTGAGAACCCGCAGATAAGCCACGCCCGCGGCCACCGCCGCACCGAGTTCCCACGACGCGTTGGCGCCGAGGTCGTGCAGCGTCGTGCCGTCGACCGTGACGGTCCGCACGTGCCCGGCGTGGCCGGCCACCGTCTGCGCCACCGCCGCGACGTCGCCGACGTCCGGCGCGCGACGACCCGTCAGCGCAGCGGTCAGCGGGTCGGCGCCCAGGTCGATCGACAATCGGGCCCGCTGGTCGTCGTCGAAATCCCGGACCAGTCCCAGCAGTTCATCGGCGGTGGCGCGCAGCACCGCGCCGTCGCCGGCGATCTCGGCGATGACCGGCACCAGGTCGACGAAGACACCGTCGAGGAGGCGCGGTAGATCGGCCGGGTCGATGCCCGGACGTCCGGGCCCGTGGTCCCCGATGCGCAGCATCAGGGCGCTGATGCCTTCGGTCAGGCCCAGCAGCACCGCACCGTTGGCCTGGTCGACGGCGGCGTCGTCGACCGGGAAGACCTCGGTGACCTTCCATCCCGTCTTGACATCGCGCAGCCCGTCACCGCCGCGGGTGAACGGCCACCGTCCGGGCAGCGGGGGTTCGGCCAGCTCGTCGGCCCGGGTGTAGAGCGGGCGGATCGCGAACCCCTCGTAGGTCTGCGAATCGAGCAGACGTTCGGGTTCGGCGGGCAGATCGGCGGGATCTCGCCGCGTGGATTTGGCGAGAACGCCCGCAACCGCGGTACGCCAGCGGTCAAGTTCGGAAACGAGTACTCCCCCGGCAGCGCCGGCGCTGGGTTTCTGCACGCCATCAGGCTAAATGATGGGTGTCGCGGCAGTGTACGCCGGTCGCCTGCGACGTCACCGCGCCAACACGTGCCGGTCGCCGCGGCCCCGTAAGGTGGGGAGTCGTGAAAGCCGTCGTCAACACGTTGCGCACGCTCGGCGCGGCGCTGGTGGCCACGGCCCGTACCGCGTCCCGGGCCCGCCTCGCCGCGGTGTTGACCGGCATTGTGATTCTCGTCGCAGTTGCGGTGTGGGTGCCGCTGCCCAACGCGTTGCAGCTGCGCGACTGGGCGACCTCGGTCGGCGCCTGGTTCCCGTTGGCCTTCCTGGCCGCGCACATCGCCATGACGGTCTTCCCGTTCCCCCGCACGGCCTTCACGCTGGCCGCGGGACTGCTCTTCGGTCCGTTGGTGGGCATCCCGATCGCGGTGGCGGCCAGCACGGCCAGCGCCGTCATCGCGGTGGTGCTGGTGCGGGCGATGGGGTGGCAGTTGAGCCGACTGACCGGTCACCCCCGGCTGGACGCCCTCGACGCCCGGCTCCGTCAACGAGGGTGGGCCGCCGTGATGGCGATGCGGTTGATCCCGGCGGTACCGTTCTCGGTGCTCAACTACGCAGCCGGCGCCTCGGCGGTGCGGCTGCTCCCCTACACGCTGGCCACCCTGATCGGAGTGCTGCCGGGCACCGCAGCCGTGGTGATCCTCGGTGACGCACTGACCGGGCGCGTGAATCCGTTGCTGGTCCTGGTCTCGCTGTGCACGGCAAGCATCGGTATCGCCGGCCTCGCGCTCGAACTGCGCAGTCACCGGCGCGCCTCGCTCACCCCGGCCGATGCGGCCGGCGCCGAGTCGCAGTGCAGCCGACTCGGTTAACGGGCCGTCCTGGCGGCCGCGGGACCCTTCACGGTCAGCAGCCCGTAGAGGACGAGGAACGACGACGACGCGATCAGACCGGGACTCCAGTCCTTCGCCCGCACATGTGATCCCGCCGCGAGCACGAAGTAGACGGTCAGCAGGAACGTCGTCACCCGCGCCAACGCCGGACTGCGGGACACCGCCGACAACCCCACCGCGGATACGGCCTTCACCACCGGCAGCAGCGGCCAGAAGCGCTTCGGCAGACCGACGGTGCGCAGCGCCTCGGCGATCGGGGCGACCGGTCCGACGCAGGCCGCGGCGTCGACGGCCTGGAACGCCGCCAGCGCCACATAGGTGCGATTCGAGGTCAGTTCGGTCATGGCGTCATTCCACGGGCTTGTCGGGGGCCGGCGGTTGCGCGGCCTGGGCGGCGGGGTTCAACTGCACCGGTGGAGGGTTCGACGACAACAGTCCCGGGCCCTCGACCGAGGTGCGGGCCTCGGCCTCGGCCCGCGCCACCGCCTGGGCGATCGCCGGATCGGTCTGGGTGTCGAACCAGTCGGCGACCTCGTCGGAGTCGTCGCCGGCGGGTACGTCGTCGACCGGGGACGGCGTGTAACGGAAGACCCCGTCCTCGCCCGGCGCGCCGAGCATCTTGGTGAAGCCCTGCAACGCGGTACCGAAATCGCTGGGAATCACCCACACCTTGTTGGCCTCACCCTTGGCCATCTCCGGCAGCGTCTGCAGATATTGGTAGGCCAGCAGTTCGGGGGTGGGCCGACCCGCCTTGATCGCCGCGAACGTCTTCTCGATCGCCTTGGCCTCACCCTGGGCGCGCAGGTACTGGGCGGCGCGTTCGCCCTGGGCGCGCAGGATCCGGGACTGCCGCTCGGCTTCTGCCGAGAGGATGGCGGCCTGCTTGGCGCCCTCCGCGGCGAGGATCTGCGCCTGCTTCTGACCTTCGGCCTGCTTGATCGCGGACTCCCGGTTGCCTTCGGCGGTCAGGATCATCGCGCGCTTCTCGCGGTCGGCGCGCATCTGCTTCTCCATCGAATCCTGGATCGACGGCGGCGGATCGATGCTGCGCAGTTCCACGCGGGCTACCCGAAGTCCCCACCGGTTGGTGGCCTCGTCGAGGACGCCGCGCAGCGCGGTGTTGATCTGGTCGCGGGAGGTCAGCGTCTGCTCCAGTGTCATGCCGCCGACCAGATTGCGCAGGGTGGTGGTGGTCAGCTGCTCGACACCGACGATGTAGTTGCTGATCTGGTAGACCGCGGCCTGGGGATTGGTGACCTGGAAGTACACGACGGTGTCGATCTGCACCGTCAGGTTGTCCTCGGTGATCACGGGCTGCGGCGGGAAGGAGACCACCCGTTCCCGCAGGTCGACGCGGGCGCGGATCTTGTCGACGAACGGCAGCAACAGGGTCAGCTGTCCCGACACGGTCTTGCTGTAGCGGCCCAGTCGTTCGATCACCGCCGCTTCCGCCTGGGGGATCAGTGCGACCGATTTGGCCACGATGATCGCGGCGAACACCACCAGCACGGCCAGCAGGATCAACCCTGCGACAGCACCATCCACGACGGGCTCCTTCTGCTAGGCGATCTTGGCGACCTTGGCGGTGGCTCCGTCGATGTGCACGACGGTCACCTGGTCCCCCGGTTCGAAGACATCGTTCTCGTTGAGCGGGCGCGCCGTCCAGACCTCGCCGTCGAGCTTGACCTGTCCGGTGTGGGCGGCGACCCGGTCCAGCACCAGCGCGCTGCGGCCTTCCAGGGCTTTGACGGGTTCGGGCAGGCCGGCGCCCGAGGCCATCCGTCGGCGCAATGCCGGCCGGACCGCGACCAACAGCAGCACCGACACGAGCGCGAACACCAGACCGTCGGCCCAGATGGGCCAGTTCAGTAGCCAACTGGTGCCCGCGGCCGCCAGCGCACCACCGCTGAGCATGAGCAGGAACAGGTCGCCGGTGAGAGCTTCGGCACCGGCGAGCGCGAGGGCGGCGATCAACCAGATCAGCGCTACGGGCATATGGCTCAGCCTACGCGTAACCGGCTCGCCGGGCGGGCAACAACTACACTGCGACCATCATGTGGTGCCCAAGTGTTTCGCTGGCGGTGTGGGCCAACTCCTGGTTGGCCGGCGCTGCTGCGCCCGACGATGTGCTGGACGCGTTATCGCAGTGGGCACCAAGACATTCGGTGACCGCCTACGATTCGGCTGCCGCTGAGCGGACCGGCCTGACATGGCCGGACCTCGCCGACTCGGGTTCGGTGTCGCTGCTGCAGACCTTGCGGACAGCCGCCGGTCGGGACGCGCGCGAACCCGTGATCTCGGTGGCGCTGCCGATTCCGGGGGACGTCCGGGGGTTGCCGCCGGGAACTCAGTTCGGGCGTGACGCGATCACCGCGGGCGAGGCCGTGCTGGTGGCCAATCCGGGCGGCTCGGTGGGGCTGGTGCCCGACTTCGAATACGCCGAGGACGCGGACGCGGATGCCGGCACGGAGTTCGACGTGGAGGTGACGTCGCTGTCGTGGACGGTGTACTCGGTGGACGCCGTGGCACCTACAGCACACTCCGATCTGGGTGAGGCCGAGTTCGGTCTGCGCGACGCGGTGCGCAGCGCGGCCGACGCGCTCGGGGCGCTGCGGGCCGGCGCGTCGGGCAGCGAGATCGACGATCCCCGCACGATGGTCGAGCAGGTTCTCGAATCCGTTCTCCTACATCGCATCCCGGAGCATGCGCCGGCCCGGGCGGTCCGGGTACTGGAAAACGCCGCACATGTCGACGCGATCGTCACGGTCAGCGCCGGTCTGATTCCCAGCGGCATGCAGAGTTCCTCCGAGATGCAACTGGCCGGCGATGCACTGCGCCCGCTGACCGCCGTGGTCCGTTCGGCCCGCGCCGCGGCGGTGGAGGCGATCCTGTATTCGGCTTGGCGCGGTTAGCTTCTCAGGCCTCGCACGCGGGTGTGCAGAACACTCCGTTGACGGTGCAGCCGTAGCTGGGCACCACGACGGGATCGCCGGCCCGTAGCGGTGCGGCGCCGCTCTCCAGTTCCTCGACGAGGTCGATCACCAGCTGGGCGAACCTGGGATGGGCGTTCGGCGTCAGGGCCCGCGCGTAGGCGATGCCCGTGGCCGCGGCCTGTTCGGCGACCTCGTTGTCCAGGTCCCACACCACCTCGATGTGGTCGGCGACAAAGCCGATCGGGCACACGATCACCGCATCGACTCCCGCTGCGGCCAGGGCGTCGAGGTGGTCGCCGACATCGGGTTCCAGCCACGGCACCTGCGGTGGCCCCGAACGGGACTGCCACACCTGGTCGTAGTCGTCGAACCCGGCGGCGCGCGCCACCAGGGCGGCGGCGTGTGCCACCTGGCGCTCGTACAGGTCGGGACCACACCGCTGCGCGGCACGCAGGGGAATCGAGTGGGCGGTGAACACCAGACGAGCACGGTCACGCATCCCGTCCGGTAACTGCGCGGCCGCTTCCCTGATCGCGTCGGCGAACAGCGCGACCAGCAACGGGTGGTCGAAGTACTGGCGCAGCTTGGTCAGCTCCGGCGCGTCGGCCCCGCACGCGGCTCGCCCGCGTGCGATGTCCTCTTGATACTGTGCGCAGCCCGAGTAGCCGCCCCAGGCCGACGTCGCGAACACCGCGGCGCGCCGAACACCGTTGTCGCGCATCTGTTTGACGGTGTCCTCGACGAAGGGGTCCCAGTTGCGGTTGCCGAAGTAGACGGGCAGCTGCCGACCGCGGCGCGCCAGTTCGGCTTCGATCGCGGTGATCAACGCCCGGTTGATCGCATTGATCGGTGACACCCCGTCGAAGTGCAGGTAATGCTCGGCAACCGACTCCAGGCGCTCCCGGGGGATCCCCCGTCCACGAGTCACGTTCTCCAGGAACGGCATCACCTGATCAGGCCCTTCGGGTCCGCCGAAGGACAGGAGCAGGAGGGCGTCGAACGATGCCGCGGAGGAGGCCATGTCAGCTCGTCACAGCAGCTGGGTGCTGGCTCCGCCGTCGGCGTAGATCACCGTGCCGGTGGTGGCGGGCAGCCAGTCCGACAGCAGCGCACACACCGTCTTCGCCACGGGGGTGGGGTCCTTCATGTTCCAGCCCAGCGGGGCGCGCTGGTCCCAGCCCTCTTCGAGCAGCTGCATCTGCGCCCCGGCCTCCTCGCCGAGCGCGCCGCCGACGATCGCGCTCATGGCCAGGGTCCGGATGGGGCCTGCCGCAACCAGATTCGAGCGCACGCCGTGGGGGCCGGCCTCGCGGGCGACGAAGCGGTTCACCGACTCCAGCGCGCTCTTGGCGACGGTCATCCAGTTGTAGGCCGGCATCGCCCGCGTCGGGTCGAAGTCCATGCCGACGATGCCGCCGCCGGGGTTCATGACCGGAAGCACCGCTTTGGCCAGGGACGCATACGAATACGCCGAGATGTGGATCCCCTTGGCGACGTCTTCGTAGGGTGCGTCGAAGAACGGGTTGATCCCCATGCCCGTCTGCGGCATGAAACCGATCGAGTGCACCACGCCGTCGAGCTTGTTGCCCTCGCCGATCTCGGCGGTGATCCGATCGGCGAGTGTGTCGAGGTGCTCCTGGTTCTGCACGTCGAGTTCGAGCAGCGGCGGCTTCGACGGGAGCCGGTCGAGGATGCGTTCGATGAGCCGCAGCCGGTTGAAGCCCGTGCAGATCACCTCGGCGCCCGCCTCCTGGGCCACCTTGGCGATGTAGAAGGCGATAGAGCTGTCTGTGATGATCCCCGTGACGAGGATCCGCTTGCCTTGGAGAAGTGTCACAGTGAATGTCCTTCGCTCGTCTGTCTAGTGGCCCATGCCCATGCCGCCGTCGACCGGGATGACCGCGCCGGCGATGTAGCTCGCGTCCTCCGACGCCAGGAAACTGACCACCCCGGCGACCTCTTCGGCGGTCCCGACCCTCTTGGCCGGGATGAAGTCCAGCGCACCCTTCTGGATGCGTTCGTCGAGCGCGCGGGTCATCTCGGTGTCGATGTAGCCCGGCGCCACCACGTTGGCGGTGACGTTGGCCTTGGACAACTCCCGCGAGATCGAGCGGGCCATGCCGATCAGGCCGGCCTTCGAGGCGGCGTAGTTGGCCTGGTTGCCGATCCCCCACATGCCCGACACCGAGCCGACGTAGATGATCCGGCCGAACCGTTTGCGCTGCATGGTCCGTGACGCGCGTTGTGTGACGCGGAACGCACCGGTCAGGTTCGCGTCGATGACCTTCTGGAACCGCTCCTCGGTCATCCGCATCAGGAACGCGTCGGCGGAGATGCCGGCGTTGGACACCAGCACCTCGACCGGGCCCTGATGTTCCTCGACCTGGGTGAACGCGCGATCGACGGCGTCGTTGTCGGTGACGTCGCACTCGACGCCGAACAGTCCCTCGGGGGCGCCGGACCCGCGGTGGGTGACGGCGACCTTGTGCCCGTCTGCGGCCAACCGTTGCGCGATCGCCAGACCGATCCCGCGGTTGCCGCCGGTGACCAGCACCGAGCGGGCGACGAAGGCGGGACGTCCGCCGGCGGAGGCACCTTCGGTGTCGGCGGAGTTCTCCGTGGAAGTCATGATCGCCAACTTAGTCGGTGCGCCGGGCCCTCAAGAAATCGCCTCAGTTGGGAAGTCGCCGGTTGATCAGCAGGGCGGCCAGCGCGGCACCCGCCAGGACGAGGGCGCCCAGCCGGAGCCAGCCCACACTCGCGTCACCCTTGATCGTCTCGTAGCCGATCTGCTCCTGCAGGTCGGTGAACACGGCTTTGAGTTGTTCGAGGCTCGACGCGGTGAACGCCTCGCCGCCGGAGAGGTCGGCGATCCGCTTGAGCATCTCGTCGTCGACGGGCACGGGCTGACGCTGCTCGTTGATCTCGACGTAGCCGTAGGGGGTGCCGAACGACACCGTGGAGATCGGCACACCCTGGTCCTTGGCGGTCCGCGCGGCCGTGTAGGCGCCCTTCGGATTGTCCGGGTTGGAGGGCACCGTCTCCTTGCCGTCGGACATCAGCACCACCCGCGCCGGCGGGGGCTCGTCGCCGCCGCCGATCACCGCACCGACGGTCGCGATGGCCTGCAGCGCGGTGAAGATGCCCTCACCGGTGGCGGTGCGGTCGGCCAGTTGCAGTTTGTCGATCGCGTTCTTGGTCGCCTCCCGGTTGGTGGTAGGCGAGACGAGCACGGTCGCGGTACCGGCGTAGGAGATCAGTCCCAGGTTGATGCCGGGGGTGAGTTGGTCGGCGAACTGCTTGGCGGCCTCCTGGGCCGCGTTGAGTCGGTTCGGCGCCACGTCGGTGGCCCGCATCGACTGCGACACGTCGATGACCAGCATCACCACCGCGCGGTTACGCGGAATGCGGACGTCGTGCGTCGGCCCGGCCATCGCGACGGTGAACGACACCAGCGACAGGATCAGCAGGGTGGCCGGCAGATGGCGGAATCGGTTGGGCCGCTGGGGCGCCACGCTTTCGAGCAGCTCCATGTTGGCAAACCGCAGCATCCGCTTGTGACGCGACAGCTGCACCACCACGTAGAGCACGATCAGGCCGAGCACCACCAGGAAGAACAGGAAGAACCAGGGGTGCTCGAAGCCGGTCAGCGACATCGGTCCGAGCAACGGTAAAGTCATGTGCTACTTGTCTTTTCGTCTCTATCGGGCAGCCAGGGCGCCGCGCCGGCGGCTCGCCACGAAGCGCACCACGTCGGCGATCCAGTCGCGGTCGGTACGCAGCGTCAGCAGGGGGGCGTCGCAGCGGCGCAGCGTGCGTGCCACGTCGGCTCGGTGGGCGGCAGCGGCTTTCGCGAAATCCTCGCGCAGTTGTTCGTCGATGGTGAACTCACGCGTGCGTCCGGTCTCGGTGTCCTGCAGGACGACGTCGCCTACCGGCGGCAGTTCGACGTCGCGGGGATCGAGGATCTCGATGCCGAGTACCTCGTGCCGCCCGGCGATGGCCCGCAACGGCCGCATCCAGTTGATCGGTCCGAGGAAGTCGCTGATGATCACCGCCATCCCGCGGCGGCGTTCCGGACGGCGCAGCGCGTCGATGGCCGCGGCGAGGTCGCCGCGCACCCCGACGGGGGCACGCGGTGTGGTCGCGATGGCCCGCAACAACTCCTGTTCGTGCATGCGTCCGGACAGCGCAGGCACGCGGCGCATCTGGTCACCGTTGGAGATGATCGCGCCGAGCCGGTTGCCGCCGCCGCTGTTGAGAAACGCGATCGCCGCGGCGGCCGCCACGGCGAGGTCGCGTTTCTCGCAGTCCGCCGTACCGAAATCGAGGCTGGCCGACACGTCGACCACCAGCCAGGTCTCCAGTTCCCGGTCGGCGATCATCTGGCGCACGTGGGGCTGGGTGGTGCGCGCGGTGACCGACCAGTCCATCCGACGGACGTCGTCGCCGGGCTGGTAGACGCGCGACTCCCCCGGCTCCGATCCCGGTCCGGGCAGCAGGCCGAGATGATCGCCGTGCAGCACACCGTCGAGCTTGCGGCGCACCGTCAACTCGAGTTTGCGCAGCGCGGCGGTCAGCGCCGGGTCGCGGATCTCACCCCGTTGCAGGGACGGCAGGTCCATGCCGCGGCGAGCACGCGGGCTGTCCGAGGAATCGGCAGGTGAACTCACTTAACGGCCCCGGCGGGTCAGCGGCTCGCCGCAGCGGCCGCCGACGGCACCACCGGCGGCACCGCATGCCCCTGCTGCGGGATCGCGTTGACCTGCGGCAGCGCCACGGTCTGCAGGATGCGGTTGACGACCGTCTCCGCCGAGATCTCGTCGGCCAGGGCGTCGTAGGTCAGCACGAGGCGGTGCCGCAGCACGTCGGGGATGATCTCGACGACGTCCTGCGGGATGACGTAGTCCCGGCCGCGGACCAGGGCCAGCGCACGCGAGGCGGCGATGATGCCGAGCGAGGCGCGCGGCGAGGCGCCGTAGGCGATCCACGCCTTGGCGTCGGGCATGCCGAACTTCTCGGGTTCGCGGGTGGCGGTGACGACGCGCACCACGTAGTCGACCAGCGCGTGGTGGACGAACGTGTTGGCGGCGACGTCCTGCAACCGCAGCAGGTCGGCGGTGGTCAGGATGCCCTTGGGCTCCGGCGGTTTCACACCCATCCGGTAGATGATCTCGCGCTCTTCCTCCGGCGACGGGTAGTCGACGTTGAGCTTGAACAGGAAGCGGTCGCGCTGCGCCTCGGGCAGCTGGTACACGCCCTCCTGCTCGATCGGGTTCTGGGTGGCCATCACCAGGAACGGGCTGGGCAGCGGGAAGGTCTTGCCGCCGATGGAGATCTTGCGCTCGGCCATGACCTCCAGCAGTGCCGACTGCACCTTGGCCGGTGCGCGGTTGATCTCGTCGGCGAGCAGGAAGTTCACCACCACCGGTCCGAGTTCGATGTCGAACTCCTCCTTGCCCTGCCGGTAGATCCGGGTGCCGACGATGTCGGTGGGCACCAGGTCGGGCGTGAACTGGATGCGGGCGAAGGTGCCGCCGACGACCTTGGCGAACGTCTCCACGGCCAGCGTCTTGGCCACACCGGGGACACCTTCGAGCAGCACGTGGCCCTTGGCCAGCAGACCTACGAGCATCCGCTCGACGAGCTGGTCCTGGCCGACGATGATGCGCTTGACCTCGAAGATGGCCCGCTCGAGGGTGTGCACCTCGTTCTGCAGACCATTGGACTGCGCCTGCGCCGATGAGGCCGGCGCCGCGGCGTGCGCACCGGCGGAGGGGCCCTGCGAAGCGGCCTGTCCGGGATATCCGCCAGCGCCCTGCGGCGGCCCACTCGGTGAGGTCATCAATGTTCCTTCCACATGTGCAGTACATGTCGGTTCGTCCGGCGCCGGCCGAGGGGCCGCGCTCGTCGTCAACTATTCCAGGCGGGTACGCATCCGTCGACGCCGCCCGGCGGCGTGCCGCCCCGCACGCCGGCTTTCACCGGCCATGCTCAGCATGGGCTCAGCAGGCACTCAGGATTCGATGATGCGCGCGACGTGCGGCTGCAGGCCGGCGGTGCGCACCGGGCTCACGGTGACCTTGCCCGCGCTGCCCGAGGACTCCAGCATCTTGCCGTTGCCGAGGTAGATCGCGACGTGTTGGCTGCCGCCCGGACCCCAGAAGAGAAGGTCACCGCGCTTGGCTTGCGAGACCGGGACCTTGCGGCCGGTGTTGTACTGGTCGCCGGAGTACTTCGGGATCAGCACGCCCACACCGGCGTAGGAGAACTGGGTGAAACCCGAGCAGTCGTAGCCGACGATGTTGGCGCCGGAGTCGATGCCGCGGCTGGGGCCCGTGGGTTTCCCGCCGCCCCACGAGTACGGGGTGCCCATCTGGCTGCCGCCGCGCCGGATCACGTACTCGATGGCAGCCGGTCCGCGCACGAACCCGGGCGCGACCGACGCCGGTGCGTCCTTGGGGGCCAGGCCGATGGTCTGCAGGAACTTGCGACCGAGGTCCATCGTGACCTGGGTGGCCTGCGCCGTGGCGGCCAGTGAGGCGTTGGCGATGGCCAGGGGGTCGCCGGGAGCTCCGGCGCTGATCAGCTTGGGCAACGTGGGATCCCACTGACCGGCCGCGGGCTGCGCGCCCGCCGGAGCGGCCGCGCCGAAAAGCATCGCGGCGGCGGCGATCAGGGAGACGAGGAAACGACGCAACAGAGATTCACCACTCGATCATTCGGACGGCGAACGGGGTCATGCCGCTGGTGCGTACCGGCGAGATCTTGACCACCGAACCGGTGTAGGGGGCTTCGAGCATCTGGCCGTCGCCGAGGTACATCGCGACGTGCTGGCTGCCGTTGGGGCCCCAGAACAACATGTCGCCGCGCCGCATCTCCGACGACGGCACCTTGCGCCCGGCGTTGTACTGCGACCCCGAGTAGTGGTCCAGCTTGATGCCGACGCCGGCGAACATGTAGAGCATCAGGCCCGAGCAGTCGAAACCGACGGTGTTCGCGCCGCGGTCGATGCCCCGGCTGGGGCCTGCGGCGTTGCCGCCGCCCCACGAGTACGGCACACCCATCTGTGCCATGCCGCGCTTGATGACGAACTCGGTGGCCTGCCGGCCGTAGAGCCGCGGGATCGCGCCGTTGGTGACACCGGTCGGCGTCGGCAGCAGTCCGAGGCTCTGCAGAAACTTGCGTCCCAGGTTCTGGGTGATCTCGAGCGAGGTCGTGATGATCTTGATGACCGCGTTGATGATCTGGATCGGGTCACCGCTGACGAACGCGCTCGGGATCTGCGGCAGCGTCATGTCCCAGGCCGTGTCGCGGTTGCCGGTGGCCGGGTCGATGTCCCAGTCGGGATTGGCCCCGCCCGGCGCCGGGGTGCCGGCGGGGGCACGACCGGCCGAGGTGTCGGCTGCTGTCGGCGCGGCGGCCGCCGGTGCCTGCGAGGGTGCGGCCAGAGACTGGGCTGCCCGCAGCTTGGCCTGGGCCTCCGCGCGCTCGGCCGACAGCCGGTCGAGTTCGGCCTGCTGCGCCTGGAAAACCTGCTGGGCTCCGGTGAGCGCGTCGACGGCGGCCTGCTGGCTGCTCTCGGCCGCCTGGACGGCCTCGTCGGCCTGCTGCTTGGCCAGCCGCGCCGCCGACTCCTTGTTCACCTGCTCGGTACGCGCCGCCAGCAGATCGGACATGACCTTCTGCGAACTGATCGACAGGGTCTGACCCGCGGCGGCGGTGTTGAGGATGTCCGACGGGTCGGCAGCGGTCAGGTACGAACTCGACGGACCGCGGGTGTACATCGCGGCGGCGAAGGTGTCGAAGCGGCGCTGCGCCGCAGCGATCGCCGCGTCGGCCTCCTTGACCCGTCGAGCGCTGGCGTCGACCTCGGCTTGCGCGGCGGCGGCCGCGTCCCGGGCGTTGGCCACGTCGAGGATCGCCTTGTTGACGGCCTCCTGCTGCGTCTGGATTTCCGCGCCGAGGTTCTGCAGCTTCTGGTTGACGTCGGCCACCTCGATGACGAGCTGGGCGACGTCGTCGCTCTTGGGTTGGGCGTGTGCGAGATGCGGGGTCGTGACCACCAGGCCGAACACCAACGCCGCCGCGCACAGCCGCGAAGCGGAGGCGCCGCCAGGGATGCGTCTCATCCGATTCCAGTCTCCTCAGGCTCCACGCGAACGTGTCGGCACTTGCCGGGCGCTGTCACAGGAGTCACAAATAGAACAACTGCAACAAGCGGCACCGTTTGCACCGTACGTCACATCTGACGCTGAAGAAACTTTTGTAACAAATTACAACAATGTAATTGCGAATGGCGTTATCAAATGGTGATGTTGTGATTCGCGAGACAGGTTCGGCGAGAAGTTCAGGCCTGTTCAGGGGCAGTTTCGGCGGCCGCGCGCCGTTTGCCCGCCTGCTGCAGCATTCGCGTCCCGACGACCGCGCAAGCGACTGCTAGCACGAGCAGAATGGTGAATGGCGTCCACGGGAAATGCGAAGTCGTCAACTCCCCGAGGAAATTCTTCGAGGACTGCACCGAGTTACCCGTTCGGGCGAGGTCCTGGCCCGCCTCCAACGTCATCCGATCGAAGGTCGGACTGTAGCTCCCGACGAAGCTGGGACTCAGCGCCAGCACCGTCGACCCCGGATAGGCGGTGCCGACCTCGGTGGCGATGTCGCGCAGCGGCGTGTCGATCGGCGGATTGAAGTCGATGACCACGATCTTGAGGTCGATGCCGTCCGCGCGCGCGGCATCGACGACCTCGCGCAGGGCCGGCACGTCGGACTCGGCGGCCGGCGGGACGCTGACTCCGTCGTCGGCGACGTCGGCCTTGACGGCTTCGATGTCGACCTCCGGCGGGATGTAGGCCGGCAGGTGGGGAATCCAGTGCGGTCCGGTCACGACAAGCAAGGTACGCGACCGGGAGGACAGCCCGGGAGCGACACGAGCTGCGGACGGGTTTGGTGGACGCGACCCGGGTATCCGACAGATGTTCGGCCCACCCTGGGGTTATTTACAGGACAAGCGTACTGTTAGGGTAGTGCGCCGCGGCACAGCCCGCCGCGGCGAAGTGATCAAGCCGGGAGTTGATGTGAGCAGCAAGAATTCATCCGTGAACTCGTTCGGAGCACAAGACACGCTCGAAGTCGGAGACAAGCGTTACGAGATCTACCGCCTCGACGCCGTTCCCGGCGCCGACAAACTGCCCTACAGCCTCAAAGTGCTCGCCGAGAACCTGCTGCGCACCGAGGACGGCGCCAACATCACCAAGGACCACATCGAGGCGATCGCCAACTGGGATCCGTCGGCCGACCCGAGCATCGAGATCCAGTTCACCCCGGCCCGCGTCGTGATGCAGGACTTCACCGGAGTTCCCTGCATCGTCGACCTCGCCACCATGCGCGAGGCCATCGCCGATCTGGGCGGCGATCCCGAGAAGGTGAACCCGCTGGCGCCGGCCGATCTGGTCATCGACCACTCCGTGATCGCCGATCTGTTCGGTCGCGCCGATGCGTTCGAGCGCAACGTGGAGATCGAGTACCAGCGCAACGGTGAGCGCTATCAGTTCCTGCGGTGGGGTCAGGGCGCATTCGACGACTTCAAGGTGGTGCCGCCCGGCACCGGCATCGTGCACCAGGTCAACATCGAGTACCTGGCCAGCGTCGTGATGGACCGCGACGGCGTCGCCTACCCGGACACCTGCGTGGGCACCGACAGCCACACCACCATGGTCAACGGCCTGGGCGTGCTGGGCTGGGGCGTCGGCGGCATCGAGGCCGAGGCCGCCATGCTGGGCCAGCCCGTCTCGATGCTGATCCCCCGCGTGGTCGGCTTCAAGCTCACCGGCGAACGCCAGCCCGGCGTGACCGCCACCGACGTGGTGCTCACCGTCACCGAGATGCTGCGCCAGCACGGCGTGGTCGGCAAGTTCGTCGAGTTCTACGGCGAAGGCGTCGCCGAGGTGCCGCTGGCCAACCGCGCCACCCTGGGCAACATGAGCCCCGAGTTCGGTTCCACCGCAGCGATTTTCCCGATCGACGAGGAAACCATCAGCTACCTGCGCTTCACCGGCCGCAGCGAGGAGCAGCTGGCGCTCGTGGAGGCCTACGCCAAGGCGCAGGGCATGTGGCACGACCCCTCCCGCGAACCCAAGTACTCCGAGTACATCGAGCTGAACCTGTCCGAGGTGGTGCCCTCGATCGCGGGCCCGAAGCGCCCGCAGGACCGCATCGCCCTCAACGAGGCCAAATCCGCGTTCCGCCGGGACATCAACGACTACGTCACCAGTGGCGAGTTCAACGGTGAGTACACCGAACTCGACGAGGCCATCGACGAGACCTTCCCGGCCAGCGACCCGGTGCGCAACACGTCGTTCCTCAACAACCGGAAGCCGCCGGCGCACGTGCAATCCGCCGCGGCCGAACCCGACGGCCGGCCCAGCAATCCGGTGGAGGTCAAGACCGAGGAGTACGGCGAGTTCATCCTCGACCACGGCGCGGTCGTCATCGCCGCCATCACGTCCTGCACCAACACCTCGAACCCCGAGGTGATGCTGGGCGCGGCGCTGCTGGCCCGCAACGCCGTCGAGAAGGGCCTGACCACCAAGCCGTGGGTCAAGACGACCATGGCCCCGGGTTCGCAGGTGGTCACCGACTACTACGAGAAGGCCGGGCTGTGGCCGTATCTGGAGAAGCTGGGCTTCTTCCTCGTGGGGTACGGCTGCACCACCTGCATCGGCAACAGCGGGCCGCTGCCCGAGGAGATCAGCAAGGCCGTCAACGACAACGACCTGGCCGTGACCGCGGTGCTCTCCGGAAACCGCAACTTCGAGGGCCGCATCAACCCCGACGTGAAGATGAACTACCTGGCGTCACCGCCGTTGGTGATCGCCTACGCGTTGGCGGGCTCGATGGACTTCGACTTCGACAACACCCCGCTGGGCCAAGACTCCGACGGCAACGACGTGTTCCTGCGTGACATCTGGCCGTCGCAGTCCGACATCAGCGACACCATCGCCAATGCGATCAGCCAGGAGATGTTCGTCAAGAACTACGCCGACGTCTTCAAGGGTGACGAACGGTGGCGCAACCTGCCCACGCCGAGCGGCAACACCTTCGAGTGGGATCAGGACTCCACCTATGTGCGCAAGCCTCCGTACTTCGACGGGATGCCCGCCGAGCCGGAGCCGGTGACCGACATCTCCGGGGCGAGAGTCCTTGCGCTGCTTGGCGATTCGGTCACCACCGACCACATCTCCCCCGCCGGCAGCATCAAGCCGGGCACCCCGGCGGCGACCTACCTCGACGAGCACGGCGTCGACCGCGCGGACTACAACTCCTTCGGGTCGCGCCGGGGCAACCACGAGGTGATGATCCGCGGCACGTTCGCCAACATCCGGCTGCGCAACCTGCTGCTCGACGATGTGTCGGGCGGATACACGCGCGACTTCACCAAGGGCGGCGAGCAGGCGTTCATCTATGACGCCGCGCAGAACTACGCCGAGCAGAACATCCCGCTGGTCGTGCTGGGCGGCAAGGAGTACGGCTCCGGGTCGTCGCGTGACTGGGCGGCCAAGGGCACGCGACTGCTCGGTGTGCGCGCGGTGATCTGCGAGTCCTTCGAACGCATCCACCGGTCGAACCTGATCGGCATGGGTGTGATCCCGCTGCAGTTCCCCGAGGGTGAGAACGCCGAGAGTCTGGGCCTGGACGGCACCGAGACCTTCGACATCACCGGTATCGAGGAGCTCAACAACGGCAAGACACCGAAGACGGTGCACGTCAAGGCCTCGAAGGAAGACGGCAACGCCGTCGAGTTCGACGCCGTGGTGCGCATCGACACCCCGGGCGAGGCCGACTACTACCGCAACGGCGGCATCCTGCAGTACGTGCTGCGCAACATGCTCAAGACGCAGTAGCCGGGAAATCCGTGCCTCGGGTGACCGACGATCACCTGGCGGCGCGCCGTCGCCAGATCCTCGACGGCGCCCGCCGGTGCTTCGCAGAACATGGGTACGAGAACGCGACCGTGCGGCGGCTCGAGGAGACCATCGGGCTGTCGCGCGGCGCGATCTTCCATCACTTCCGCGACAAGGACACGTTGTTCTTCGAGCTGGCGCGTGAGGATGCCGAGCGGATGGCCGACGTGGCCGCGCGTGAGGGCCTCATCCAGGTGATGCGCGACATGCTGGCCGCACCGGAGCAATTCGACTGGCTGGCAACGCGGCTGGAGATCGCCCGCAAGCTGCGCAACGATCCGGCGTTCAGCCAGGGCTGGGCGGAGCGGGCATCGGAGCTCTCGGCCGCCACGACCGAACGGCTACGTCAGCAGAAGCAGGCGGGTCGCCTGCGGGACGACGTTCCCGGTGACGTGCTTCGGACGTATCTGGAGCTGGTGCTCGACGGCCTGGTCGCCCGGGTCGCCTCGGGTGACGACCCCGAACGGCTCGGTGCGGTCCTCGACCTCGTCGAGGATTCGGTTCGGCAGCGCTGATCAGGCCGTCTTGCGGCCCCGGTGGTTCGGTCCGCCGCGGCTGCGCATGGTCGCGCCGGCCTCGCGCAGCATGCTGTGGATCGAACCGTAGGAGTGACCCGTCGACGCGACAAGACTCCGGATGCTGGCCCCGCTCTCGTACGCGCTGCGGAGTTCGCGGATCAGCTGATCCCTGTCTTTGTTGTCTCGTATCATCAACGACCTCCCGCGGTTGTGCTCGGGACCGGTTACCCCGAGCCGCGGGGCTTGACACGTGGGTCAGGCGAGTTCGATCAGGTCCCGGTATTCCTCGGACCAGAAGTCCTCGGTGCCGTCGGGTAGCAGCAGTACCCGCTGCGGATCGAGCGCCTCGGCTGCGCCCGGGTCGTGGGTGACCAGCACCACCGAGCCCTCATAGCTGCGCAGCGCGTCGAGAACCTGTTCCCGCGACGCCGGGTCGAGGTTGTTGGTGGGCTCGTCGAGCAGCAGGACGTTGGCCGTGGAGGCCACCAGCCCGGCCAACGCGAGGCGGGTCTTCTCGCCACCGGACAGCGTGCCTGCCGGCTGATCGAGCTGCGCACCGCTGAACATGAAGGCGCCCAGCAGTCCGCGCAGGTCCTGCTCCCCCGTGTCCGGTGCGGCGTGGCGGATGTTCTCCCACACCGTGGCGAGGTTGTCGAGGGTGTCGTGCTCCTGGGCGAAGTAGCCCAGCTTGAGGCCGTGACCGGGCTCCAGGCCGCCGGCATCCGGGGTCTCGACGCCGGCCAGGATGCGCAGCAGCGTCGTCTTGCCTGCACCGTTGAGTCCCAGGACGACCACGCGCGAGCCTCGGTCGATGGCCAGATCGAGTCCGCTGAACACCTCCAGCGAACCGTAGGTCTTGGTCAGG
Organism: Mycobacterium sp. pV006; assembly: GCF_041287115.1. Taxonomy (NCBI): domain Bacteria; kingdom Bacillati; phylum Actinomycetota; class Actinomycetes; order Mycobacteriales; family Mycobacteriaceae; genus Mycobacterium; species Mycobacterium sp. pV006. The sequence continues at coordinate 177,144 of NZ_JBGGKT010000003.1, forward strand.
CCCTTGGCGATCAACGGTGTCTTGCCGCACGGGGCCGGCGTCGGGAACTTGATCCGAGCGACCTTGTCGGCCACCCGCTCCTCGTCCAACGCCGCCATCATCCGGTCGGCGCGGCGCAGCATGTTCTGCGCGGCAACGGCTTTCGTGGCCTTCGCGCCCATCTTGGCGGCCTGGGCCCGCAGCGCAGAGGCCTTGCGTTCGGCGTTGGCGCGTTCCCGGCGCCGCCGTTGCTCGTCGGTGGCGCGGGCATCGAGGTACTTCTGCCACCCCATGTTGTAGACGTCGGCCTCGCCGCGCACGGCATCGAGGAACCACACCCGGTTGACGACGTCGGCCAGCAGTTCGACGTCGTGGCTGATGACCACCAGCCCGCCGCTGTGGTTCTGCAGGAAGGTGCGCAGCCAGCCGATCGAGTCGGCGTCGAGGTGGTTGGTGGGCTCGTCGAGCAGCAGCGTGGTGGCCGATCCGCTGCCGCTCTCGGACGCGGCGAACAGGATGCGGGCCAGCTCGACGCGGCGGCGCTGCCCACCGGAGAGGGTGCGCAGCGGCTGGGTCAGCACCCGGTCGGGCAGACCGAGGCTGGCGCAGATGCGGCCGGCCTCGCTCTCGGCGGCGTATCCGCCGAGGGCGGCGAACCGCTCCTCGAGCTGGCCGTAGCGCCGCACGGCTTTGTCGCGGGCGGCGTCGTCAGCGACCTCGGCCATCAGAGCCTGCTGCTTTTCCAGGTCGGCGAGCAGGGTATCGAGACCCCGCGCCGACAACACCCGATCGCGGGCCAGCATGTCGAGGTCGCCTTCGCGGGGATCCTGCGGCAGATAGCCGACCTCGCCGGTGCGGGTGATCGTGCCCGCGTAGGGTTCGCCCTCGCCGGCCAGGATGCGCATCGTGGTGGTCTTACCGGCCCCGTTACGCCCGACCAGGCCGATCCGGTCGCCGGGCTGGACCCGCAGCGCAGAACCCTCGACCGAGAGCAGGGTGCGCGCTCCGGCGCGGACCTCGAGGTCCGTTGCGGTGATCACGCTGCTGCTCCTGAATTCACGAGGGTGAGGTAGGCCCGCACCCGGTTGGACGTGGGCAAGGCTAATGGCATCGACCGGCCGGAAGCCAATCGATTACCGGCTACTTGTCGTCGGTGAAGTGCGGCGCACGGCCCTCTTTGCGGGCCGCCACCGCTTCCTCGAAGTTGTTCGTCAGCAGCCGGATGTAGAGCTGGCCGAGGCCTTCGGCGTGCATGTGCGACTCCAGCGAGCCCGCGTCGAGGCCGCTCCACAGCGTCCGCTTGGTCAGCTCGGCGCCGGGCCGGGAGAAGCCGGCGATCCGTTCGGCCATCTCGTAGCAGGTCTCGAGCAGCCGGTCTGGGGGCACCTGGCGGGACACCAACCCGATGCGTTCGGCCTCGTCGGCGTCGACGTCGCGTCCGGTCAGCATGATCTCGAACGCCCGTGACGAGCCGATCGCGCGCGGCAGCAGGTAGCTCAGCCCCAGCTCCGAGGCGGTCAGACCGTTGTTGATGCCCGCCGCTCGGAAGTAGGCCTGCGTCGACGCGACACGGATGTCGGCGGCCAGCGCCAGACAGAGCCCACCGCCGATGGCGGCTCCGTTGACCGCGGCGATCACCGGCTGGTGCATCCGGCGCAGCCCCAGGATGACGTCGTCGAGCAGTTCCATCGACCGCAGACCCAAGCTGGGCCGGGTCAGGCCTTCCACGTGCGGGACCGCGCCCGCGGACTTGTGGTCGGCCCCGGACGAGAACCCCCGGCCCGCACCGGTGAGCACGACGACGCGCACGTCGTTGTCGTAGGTCAGTTCACCCAGCACGTCGCGCAGCGGGACCATGACGTCGAAGGCCATGGAGTTCATCCGCTCGGGACGGTTCAGCGTCACCAGGGCCACGTGCGGGCGCGGACGCTCGACGAGGACGAACGGATCGGACGGGCTCACGCGTGCACGGTAACGGGCGGTCAGCCCTGACCGTCCTCCTGGGCGGCGATCGCGGCGTCGATGTCGAACTCCTTGACCTTCTGGACCAAGTCTTCCAGCGCGGCGGGCGGCAGCGCACCGGCCTGGTTGAACACGAGTTTGCCCTTCTTGAAGGCCATCAGCGTCGGGATGGACCGGATGTCGGCCGCGGCGGCGAGCTGCTGTTCAGCTTCGGTGTCGACCTTGGCGTAGACGACGTCGGGGTGCTTCTCCGACGACGCCGCGAAGGTCGGCGCGAAGGCCTTGCACGGACCGCACCACGACGCCCAGAAGTCGACCAGCACGATGTCGTTGCCGTTGATGGTGTCGTTGAATTCCTCGGCGGTGATGTCACGGGTAGCCATGGTTATCCTAACGTTGCGGTGTCCACCCATGTTCCCAGGTTCGGGCCCGGATATGTCCCGCCTACACGCCCTACAGCTCGTAGGCCTTGACCCAGTCGACCTTCATCTGCGCATGGAACGGCGTATCGGCGGCCGGATCACCGGTCCACGGGTTCCCGACGGCGACGTTGAGGATCAGGTAGTGGTCCCACGCTCCGGAGAACGGTGTCCAGTCGCCGCCCAGGGCCTCGTATTCGGCCTTGGTGACCCGGCCGACCTCGACACCGTCGACGTGCCAGACGATCCGGTCGCTGTACCAGTCGATGCCGTACTCGTGGAAGCCCTGCGACAGGTCCACGCCGAGGTCGTGGCTGAACCCCGGCAGCTTCACGTCGATGGTGTTGTCCCGATCGGCGGGGCCGTGGATGTTGCCGGTCCACACCCGGCGGGCCTGCGGGGTACCGAAGCCCGGCACCTCGGCGATGTCGATCTCACCCTGACGTGGCCAGTCGTATTCGTGGCCGGGCTCGAGACCACCGGTCCAGAACGCCGGCAGCACACCCTGGGTGACCGGCATCTGGATGCGCGCCACCACGCGGGTCCCGACCCCGATCGACTGCTTGCCGAAGGTCACGACGCGTGCAGAGGTGTAGTTGTGCGGCGCACCGAATCGGTCGGGGGTGTTCTCCCGGCGTGCCTCGATCACGAGGTTGCCCGCTGCGTCGATGTAGGCGTTGTCGCCGTCGGTGTAGTACTGGTTCTCGCCGGCCGGCCAGCCCCACCGCCCGGTCTGGAAGCCCCAGTACCTCGTCGCTTCGTCCATGCTCGAGAAGTTGGTCTCCCAGAGCAGCTTGCGGTCCGGGGCCGGCTGCTCGGGCGTGGTGGTGGGTTCCTCCGGAGCCGGAACCTCGACGTCTCGGTAGATGCGGGCGCGGACCCCCAGCCACCAGGTCGCGACGAACCTGGGTACCGGGATGGCGAGGAAGTCGGGGCCGAACTTCGTGTTCTTGATCCCGATGGAATACAGCCAGTCGACGAGCATCGATCCCACGGTGACCCGAACGGTCGTGGGCGCCGCGGCGGCAGCTGCCATCTCGGCGGTCGCTTCGGCCTGTGCCGCGACGGCGTGCCGGTACTCGCGGGCCTCGACCTGCTCGGCCGGCAGGTCCTTGCGGGTGGCTACCGCCACCACCGGCGCCGCCACCGCGGCGACCGGCGCGGGCACACGATCGTCGTCGGCGGCCACGGCGGCCGCTGCGCGTACCGCCGGAGTATCGAGTGCCACGCTCTCGACGAGATCCGCCTCGGCCGCGGCCTTTTCGGCGACGCGTACCGCTTCCTCGTCGGGTGCGGCGGTCGCCGCCGTGCGGACCCTGGCGGGCCGGTCCGCGCGGCTGTTGCGACGCTCGCGCGGCTCTCGCGTCGACTGTGTGTCCCTGGACGTCGACTGCGTGTCCCGGGGCGCCGACACCGAGCTGCCGGCGTCGGTGGAACTCGCGGCGCCGGCCGAACTGCCGGACGCCTCCGATCCCGCGGTGTCCGCGGTGGCGACACCCGCGCCGGCCATCATCGCGGCGCCCAGTCCGGCCGCCACCAGACCTCCTGCGAACCAGTGTTTGCCGCTGCCGACCTGGATCCCGGTTTGTGAGCCTTTGTGCATCGACCTTCCATTTCGTCAAAGGGACAAAAGAGGTAGCAGAACTCAACGAGGTCCACGGTGCGACAACCACCGTGAGCGAATGCTCCAGCCGGGCCAAGATCAGCCCGCAAAATCCCCCGATGCGAGTAACTCTCCAGTAAGACGCGACCCGGGGCCGCCTCCTTCCGACAGCTGCGCTAGGAGCACAGCAAACGATAGTCAAACACGTGTGACGGTGCGGGAAATCGCCGAAATTGGTGCGACCCATAGCTTTTCGGCGTCCTGGCCGGCCGATGAAATAGCGCGCGTTCGCCAATTTGCTGCAAGATCAGCGCAGAGCGGGATCTTTGCCAGGAACGCGGCTCCCGGGGCGGACGGATCACCGCAACGACCCCACGTGGCCCTTTCACTGCGCGGCACCTTCTCACCGACGCCTCTGGGGACTTGCCAACGCAGCGACAGGCAACGGCACGAACGAAAACTGCCCACCCGCCTGGGAAGGCGAGTGGGCAGTGCTTCAGGTATGGCTCAGACGGTGAACCCGAGTGCGCGCAGCTGCTCCCGACCGTCATCGGTGATCTTGTCCGGGCCCCACGGCGGGTTCCACACCCAGTTGATCTTGATCTCGCTGACCAGTCCCGCGCCGACGAGCGCCGTGCGCGACTGATCCTCGATCACGTCGGTCAGCGGACAGGCCGCCGACGTCAACGTCATGTCGATCAGTGCCACCTTGCCGGTATCACTGCTCTCCACCCCGACGCCGTAGACCAGTCCGAGGTCGACGACGTTGATCCCGAGTTCGGGGTCGACGACGTCGTGCATCGCCTCCTCGATCTCGGCGAGCAGCTGGTCTTCGGGTATCGCCGTGTCACTCATTGCCGTTCTCCTTCGCTTCGTCCCCGTGTGCCTGCGCGACCGCAGCCTTGAACGCGGTCCATCCCAGGAGGGCGCACTTCACCCGGGCCGGATATTTGGCGACCCCGGCGAAGGCCACGCCGTCACCGAGCACATCCTCGTCACCGTCGATTCTGCCTCGACTGGACACCATCTCCGAGAACGCCGCCACCGTCTTGAGCGCGTCCCCGACACTTTGTCCGATGACCTGGTCGGTCAGCACCGAGGTCGCCGCCTGGCTGATGGAGCAGCCCTGACCGTCGTAGGAGACATCGACGACGGTCTCCTTGTCCTGGGTCAACGTCACCCGCAGGGTCACTTCATCCCCACACGTCGGATTGACGTGGTACACCTCGGCATCGAACGGATCGCGCAGACCGCGGTGGTGGGGACGTTTGTAGTGGTCCAGGATGACTTCCTGGTAGATCTGCTCCAGTCGCATCTTCAGTTCCCGAAGAACTCCACTGCCCGGCGTACGCCGGCGACCAGTCGGTCGACCTCCTCGGCGGTGTTGTACACGGCAAAGGATGCGCGCGCGGTCGCGGCGATGCCGAACCGGCGGTGCAGCGGCCACGCGCAGTGATGCCCGACCCGCACGGCCACGCCCTCGTCGTCGAGCACCTGCCCGACATCATGGGCGTGCACTCCGTCGACGACGAAGGACACCGGTGATCCACGATCGGTCAGCGAGGTGGGCCCGATCACCCGCACACCATCGACGGAGGCCAGCCCGTCGAGCGCGGCACGCACGAGGTCGTGCTCGTGCTCGCACACCGCGGCCATGCCGATCTTGTCGAGATAGCGTGCCGCGGCTGCCAGGCCGACCACCTGTGAGGTCATCGGTGTGCCCGCTTCGAAACGCTGGGGCGCCGGGGCGTAGGTACTCGCCTCCATCGTGACGGTCTCGATCATCGATCCGCCGGTCAGAAACGGCGGCATCGCGCCGAGCAGTTCGCGGCGCCCGTAGAGCACGCCGATTCCGGTGGGACCGAGCATCTTGTGGCCGGAGAAGGCGGCGTAGTCGACGTCGAGACCGTGGAAGTCGACAGGCTGGTGGGGCACCGACTGGCAGGCGTCGAGGACGGTCAGCGCGCCCACCGCCTTGGCCCGGGTCACCAACTCGGCAACCGGGGCGATCGCGCCGGTGACATTCGAATGATGGCTGAACGCAACGACTTTGACCCGTTCGTCGAGCTCGAGGGAGTCCAGGTCGATGCGACCGGCCTCCGGGCCGTCGGGGATCACGCCGTACCACTTCAGCGTCGCGCCGGTCCGCTGCGCCAACTCCTGCCACGGCACCAGGTTGGCGTGGTGCTCGAGTTCGGTGACGACGATGACGTCACCCGGGCCGACGGCCCGGTCGAACCGGCGGTCGCCCAACGTGTAGGCGACCAGGTTGAGCGCCTCGGTGGCGTTCTTGGTGAACACCAACTCGTCGGTGTCGGCGCCGACGAACGCGGCGATGTCCTCGCGACCCTGCTCGTAGGCGTCGGTCGATTCCTCCATCAGCTGGTGGGCACCGCGGTGCACCGCACCGTTGGAGGTCAGCAGGAACTCGCGCTCGGCGTCGAGGACCGCCAGTGGCTTCTGCGACGTGGCTCCGGAATCGAGATAGGCCAGCCGCTGCCCGCCGCGCATCACCCGCGCCAGGATCGGGAAGTCAGCCCTGATCGCCGTGAGGTCGAGTGTCTTCGCGGCCGTCACGGTCAGGCTCCGGCAGCGGCGGCCTGGGTGAAGCGCTCGTAACCGTTCTCCTCGAGCTCGTCGGCCAGTTCCGGGCCGCCGGACTCGATGATGCGACCGTCGACGAACACGTGCACGAACTGCGGCCGGATGTAACGCAGGATGCGGGTGTAGTGCGTGATGAGCAGCACGCCGGCGTTCTCGGTTTCGGCGTAGCGGTTCACGCCCTCGCTGACGACACGCAACGCGTCGACGTCCAGGCCCGAGTCGGTCTCGTCGAGGATCGCGATCTTCGGCTTGAGCAGGCCCAACTGCAGGATCTCGTGGCGTTTCTTCTCACCGCCGGAGAAGCCCTCGTTGACGCTGCGTTCGCCGAACGACGGGTCGATGCCCAGGTCGGTCATCGCGCTCTTGACCTCTTTGACCCAGTGCCGCAGCTTGGGCGCCTCGCCACGGACCGCGGTCGCCGCGGTGCGCAGGAAGTTCGACATCGACACCCCGGGCACCTCCACCGGGTACTGCATCGCCAGAAAGAGGCCCGCCCTGGCCCTTTCATCGATGCTCATCTCGAGCACGTCCTCGCCGTCCAGGGTGATCGACCCGGAGGTCACGGTGTACTTCGGGTGACCGGCGACGGCGTAGGACAGCGTCGACTTCCCGGATCCGTTGGGACCCATCACCGCATGCGTCTCCCCCGACTTGACCGTCAGGTTGACGCCTTTGAGGATCGGGACCTCGTCGCCTTCGGGCGTGTGGACCGAGACGTGCAGGTCTTTGACTTCCAGCGTGGTCATGTCAGTTCGTTCTCGCTTCTGTGATCGCTAGTTCTCGTTCGATGGCTTCGGTGAGACGCTCGCGGACCTCGGGCACCGCGATCTTCGCGATGATCTCGTTGAAGAATCCGCGCACCACCAGCCGGCGGGCCTGGTCCTCGGGGATGCCACGCGCCCGCAGGTAGAACACCTGCTCGTCGTCGAAACGTCCGGTGGCACTTGCGTGTCCGGCACCGACGATCTCGCCGGTCTCGATCTCGAGGTTGGGCACCGAGTCCGCCCGCGCACCGTCGGTGAGCACCAGGTTGCGGTTGACCTCGAAGGTGTCGGTTCCGGTGGCCTCCGCACGGATCAGCACGTCGCCGACCCACACGGTGTGCGCGTCGGGCTTACCGGACTCCGGATCGCCCTGCAGCGCGCCCTTGTAGAGCACATCGGACTTGCAGTTGGGATGCGAATGGTCGACCAGCAGCCGGGATTCCAGGTGCTGTCCCGCGTCGGCGAAGTAGGTGCCGAGCATCTTCGCGTCGCCGCCGGGCCCGGTGTAACGCACCGTCGCGGTGGTACGCACCAGCTCGCCGCCGAGCTGGACGTTGACGTGTCCGAGGACGGCGTCCTTGCCGAGCTTGGCGTGGTGGGCGCTGACGTGGACCATGTCGTCGGCCCAGTCGGCGATCGAGATGACGCCCAGGCCGGCGGAATCGCCGACGATGATCTCGACGTTGTCGGCGTAGGTTCCGCTGCCGCGCAGGTCGACGACCACGATGGCGCGGGAGAGCTCCTCGACCCGGATCTGCAGGTGCCCGTAGGCGACCTGGCCCTCGCCGGGACCGGTGATGTCGACCTCGATCGGCGCGGCGATCTCGGTGTCGCGGCCGACGGTGACGATCGTGGCCGTCTCGAACGATGAATACGCCTGGGCGGCAACACGATCGGTCGGGGCGCCGGCCTGGCCGAGCCGCTGGTCGCTGCGCGCGACGGTTTCGACGGTGACACCGGGCTGTTCGGTGACCGTGACCGTCGCGGCCGCGGTGGCCTGCGCCGAGCCGTCGTGCAGTCCGCGGAGACGCTTGAGCGGGGTGAACCGCCAGATCTCGTCGCGCCCGCCCGGCACCTCGAAGGCGTTGACGTCGAAGGACGAGAACAACTCGCCCTTGTTCACCGCGGAGAGAGCCGAACCCTCCACCGCTTCACTGAGATTCGCACCGGTGGTCACTATCCCACCGCGCCTTCCATCTGCAGCTCGATCAGCCGGTTGAGCTCCAGCGCGTACTCCATCGGGAGTTCCTTGGCGATGGGCTCGACGAAGCCGCGCACCACCATCGCCATCGCCTCGTCCTCGGTCAGGCCGCGGCTCATCAGATAGAACATCTGATCCTCGCTGACCTTCGACACGGTGGCCTCGTGACCCATCGTGACGTCGTCCTCACGGATGTCGACGTACGGATAGGTGTCGCTGCGACTCACGGTGTCCACCAGCAACGCATCACATTTCACGCTGGAGCGGGAACCGTGCGCGCCCTTGTTCACCTGGATCAGGCCGCGGTAGGACGCCCGCCCACCGCCGCGGGCCACCGACTTGGACACGATGTTGCTCGAGGTATGCGGCGCCAGGTGCAGCATCTTCGCGCCGGTGTCCTGGTGCTGGCCCTCGCCGGCGAACGCGACCGAGAGCACCTCGCCCTTGGCGTGCTCGCCGGTCATCCACACGGCCGGGTACTTCATGGTGACCTTGGAGCCGATGTTGCCGTCGATCCACTCCATGGTGGCTCCGGCCTCGGCGCGGGCCCGCTTGGTGACCAGGTTGTAGACGTTGTTCGACCAGTTCTGGATGGTCGTGTAGCGGCAGCGCCCGCCCGGCTTGACGATGATCTCGACGACGGCGCTGTGCAGCGAGTCGCTCTTGTAGATCGGCGCGGTGCAGCCTTCCACGTAGTGCACGTACGCGTCTTCGTCGACGATGATCAGGGTGCGCTCGAACTGGCCCATGTTCTCGGTGTTGATCCGGAAGTAGGCCTGCAGCGGGATGTCCACATGAACGCCCTTGGGGACATAGATGAACGAACCGCCCGACCAGACCGCGGTGTTCAGCGCCGAGAACTTGTTGTCACCGGCCGGGATGACGGTGCCGAAATACTTCTTGAACAGCTCAGGGTGCTCGCGCAGACCGGTGTCGGTGTCGAGGAAGATCACGCCCTGGGCCTCGAGGTCCTCGCGGATCTGGTGGTAGACCACCTCGGACTCGTACTGGGCGGCCACACCGGCGACCAGTCGCTGCTTCTCGGCCTCCGGGATGCCCAGGCGGTCGTAGGTGTTCTTGATGTCCTCGGGCAGCTCCTCCCAGGACGTGGCCTGCTTCTCGGTGGAGCGCACGAAGTACTTGATGTTGTCGAAGTCGATGCCCTCGAGGTTCGACCCCCACTTCGGCATCGGCTTCTTGTCGAAGGTGCGCAGCGCCTTGAGCCGGACGTCGAGCATCCACTCGGGCTCGTTCTTCTTCGCCGAGATGTCCCGGACCACGGCCTCGGACAGCCCGCGCTGCGCGCTGGCCCCCGCAACGTCGGAATCAGCCCATCCGTAGCCGTAGTTGCCCAGGGAAGCGATGGTCTCTTCCTGAGTCAAAGGGGCGGCGGTCTCAGAAACTGAAGCCTCCGGTGTGAGTGTCATTGCGACACACTCCTCTTACTCGTGGTGGCTTCGGCGCGGGCTGTGCGCCGAAGGGTCGTGCTTGGTAGCGCTGGTGGTGTCACCGTCCCGCTGCGCTGAGCGGAACGTGGGTGGTGCAGGCGCAGTCGCCGTTGACGATCGTGGCCAACCGCTGGACGTGGGTGCCCAGCACGTCGGCCATGGCCTGTTGCTCGGCCTCGCACAGCTCGGGGAACTCCTCGGCCACATGCGACACCGGGCAGTGGTGCTGGCAGATCTGCACTCCCGGCACCGGTCCCCGCACCCGCGCCGTGGAGGTGGCGTACCCGGCGCTGGTGAACGCCTCGGCGATCCGCTCCGCGGCCGCCTCGATGTCCTCACTGTCGGCGGGCCCGTCGACCGGCCGGATGTCGGCGAGGATCGCGTCGATCCGCTGCCGGGCGAACGCTTGGACCGCTTCGTCGCCGCCCAGCTCGCGCAGCTGCCGCATGGCGGCCGCTGCGAGGTCGTCGTAGGCGTGGTCGAGTTTGGCCCGGCCCGCGGCGGTGAGCTGGTAACGCTTGGCCGGCCGCCCGCGGCCTTCCTGCTGCCACGCCGCGGCGGCGGTCGCCTTCGCGTCGCCGGCCTCGATCAGCGCGTCGAGATGACGACGCACGCCGGCCGGTGACAGTCCCAGCCGTGCGCCGATGCTGCGGGCGGTGGTGGGACCGGACTCCAACAGCAGCCGGACGATCGCGCTGCGCGTCTGCCCGTATGAATCCCCGTCGACAGCGTGCGACGGTACCGGTGACGGTACGGTCGAACCCTGCTGACGGAATTTCACTACACCAGTGTGACGCAATTCCCGGATCGGGTCCAGCAAGGGCACCCTTAGCCCCGGGTCGGTCTTCTCACAACCCTGACGCGACGAATCGGGAATACGCGCCCGCTACGCTGCCCTGGTGGCAGCCCGCCGACATTCCCTCAGTACGTCGATCGCCGGGTGGCACGGCGACGAGCGGACCGTCGGCAGCCCCCTGACCGCCGCTGAGCTGGTCGCGATGCACCGCACCCGGTTGTTCGGCGCCACCGGAACGGTACTCATGGCCATCGGCGCGCTCGGCGCCGGGGCGCGCCCGGTGGTGCAGGACCCGACCTTCGGCGTCCGGCTGCTCAACCTGCCCTCCCGCATCCAGACCGTGTCGTTGACCATGACCACCACCGGAGCGGTGATGATGGCGCTGGCCTGGCTGATGTTGGGCCGGTTCACCCTGGGCAACCGCAAGATGACCCGGAGCCAGCTGGACCGGACGCTGTTGCTGTGGGCGCTGCCGCTGCTCATCGCGCCGCCGATGTACAGCAAGGACGTCTACTCCTATCTGGCGCAGAGCGAGATCGCCCTGCAGGGCGCGGACCCGTACCGGGTCGGCCCCGCGCCCGGGCTGGGACTGGATCACATCTTCACGTTGTCGGTGCCGAGCCTGTGGCGCGAGACCCCGGCGCCGTACGGGCCGCTGTTCCTGTGGATCGGCAAGGGGATCTCGGCGATCACCGGGGAGAACGTCGTCGAGGCGGTGCTGTTCCACCGGTTGGTGGTGCTGCTCGGCGTCGGCCTCATCGTCTGGGCGACACCGCGCCTGGCCCGCCGGTGCGGCGTGGCCGAGGTGAGCGCCCTGTGGCTGGGACCCACCAACCCGCTGCTGTTCATGCACCTGGTGGCCGGGATCCACAACGAGGCGCTGATGCTGGGCCTGATGCTGGCCGGCACCGAGTTCGCGCTGCGCGGCATCGAAGCCATCGGGGACGCCACGCGCGCCAGGTGGTACCCGACGGCGATGCTGGTCGCGGGCACGGTGCTGATCACGATGTCGTCGCAGGTCAAGCTGCCCTCACTGCTGGCGTTGGGTTTCGTCGCGATGGCGCTGGCCCGCCGGTGGGGCGGCACGGTCAAGGCGTTCCTGATGTCGGGCACCGCGTTGGCGGCGGTGTCGGTCGCGGTGATGGCGATCATCGGGTGGGCCAGCGGCCTGGGTTTCGGCTGGTTGTTCACGCTGGGCACCGCCAATGTCGTGCGTAGTTGGATGTCGCCGCCGACCCTGCTTGCTCTCGGTACCGGACAGGTTGGGATCCTGCTCGGACTGGGCGATCACACGACCGCGGTCCTGGGCCTGACCCGCGCGATCGGTGTCAGCCTGATCGCGGTGATCGTCACCTGGTTGCTGGTGTCGGTGCTGCGCGGCCGACTGCATCCGGTCGGCGGCCTGGGGGTGGCGCTGGGCGCCACGGTGCTGCTGTTCCCGGTGGTGCAACCGTGGTATCTGCTGTGGGCGATCATCCCGCTGGCGGCCTGGGCCACCCGGCCCGGTTTCCGGTCGACGGCGATCATGATGACGCTGGTGGTCGGCATCTTCGGTCCGACCGCCAACGGTGACCGATTCGCGCTGTTCCAGATCGTGCTGGCCACCGTGGCCAGCACGGTGATCGTGCTGTTGCTGATCGCCCTGACCTATCGGTGGCTGCCATGGCGCGCCGTCCCCGAGGCCGCGTCCGGCACCCTCGCCGACGACGATGCGTCACCGGAGACCGGACGCGGCTCCCGACCGCCGCCACCGACCTCGGTGACCGACGCTTACGCTGAGTCACCGTGAGCGCGAACTCTCCTCCCGTGCTGATGCGCAAGGTCAGCAAGCGGTACGGGTCCACTACGGCGGTCTGCGAGCTCGACCTCGACGTGCAGACCGCCGAGGTTCTCGCTCTGCTCGGCCCCAACGGCGCGGGCAAGACCACCACCGTGGAGATGTGCGAGGGATTCCTCCGCCCCGACGAGGGTTCCATCCGGATCCTGGGTCTGGATCCGATCGCCGACAACGCGCAGGTCCGCAGCCGCACCGGGGTGATGCTGCAGGGCGGCGGCGCGTATCCGGCCGCGCGGGCCGGCGAGATGCTGGACCTCGTGGCGTCCTACGCCGCCAACCCGCTGGACCCGCAGTGGCTGCTGGACACGCTGGGGTTGAGCGACTCGGCGCGAACCACCTACCGGCGTCTGTCGGGCGGTCAGCAGCAGCGCCTCGCGCTGGCGTGTGCGGTGGTGGGACGGCCGGAGCTGGTCTTCCTCGACGAGCCGACCGCCGGCATGGACGCCCACGCACGGCTGGTGGTGTGGGAACTGATCGACGCGCTGCGACGCGACGGGGTCACGGTGGTGCTGACCACCCACCAACTGGCCGAGGCCGAAGAGCTGGCCGACCGCATCGTCATCATCGACCACGGCCGCACGGTCGCCACGGGCACGCCGGCCGAGCTGATGCGCAGCGGCGCCGAGAACCAGCTGCGGTTCCGGGCGCCGCGGATGCTCGACCTGGCGCTGCTGACGGCGGCGCTCCCGGAGGGCTACCGGGCCACCGAGGCCGCGCCCGGCGAGTACCTCGTCGAGGGTCACATCGACCCGCAGGTCCTGGCGACCGTCACCGCGTGGTGCGCGCGGCTCGACGTACTGGCCACCGACATGCGCGTCGAGCAGCGCAGCCTCGAAGACGTCTTCCTCGAACTCACCGGCCGGGAGCTGCGCAAATGACCGTCAACCGGTTCGCCCCGGGTACTTTCGCCCCGGATCCGCGCCCCGCTCCGGTCGCGGCGATGCTCCGCGCGCAGTTCGGCCTGGAGCTGCGCCTGCTGCTGCGCAACGGCGAACAGCTGCTGCTGACGATGTTCATCCCGATCACGCTGTTGATCGGCCTGACCGTGTTGCCGCTGGGTGACTTCGGCCCCAACCGGGCCGCCACCTTCGTCCCGGCGATCATGGCGTTGGCCGTGATATCGACCGCGTTCACCGGGCAGGCCATCGCCGTCGCCTTCGACCGCCGCTACGGCGCCCTCAAGCGTCTCGGCGCCACGGCGCTGCCGGTGTGGGGCATCATCGCCGGCAAGTCGATGGCCGTGGTGGCCGTGGTGACGCTGCAGTCGGTGCTGTTCGGTGCGATCGGTTTCGGTCTGGGCTGGCGGCCGCCGCTGGCCGGGCTGGCGTTGGGCGCCCTGGTGATCGCGCTGGGCACCGTGGTGTTCGCCGCACTCGGACTGCTGCTCGGCGGGACGCTGCGCGCCGAGATCGTGTTGGCCGTGGCGAACCTGGCGTGGTTCGTCTTCGCCGGCCTGGGCGCATTGGTCGTCGAGGGCGCGGCGGTGCCGGGCGCGGTGCAGTGGGTCGCGCGGCTGACGCCGTCCGGCGCGCTCACCGAGGCGCTGTCCGGCGCGATGGCGCTGTCGGTGTCCTGGCTCGCCCTGGCGGTCCTGGCGGTCTGGGGCGCGGTCGCCGCCGTCGCCGCGCTGCGCTGGTTCCGGTTCACCTGAGCCCCCGGCCCGCCCCTACTACGGGCGGTAGTTAGCCGACCTCTACCATCGACTGCGTGTCCGTCGGACGTTTCTTCCTGCGGCTCGTCGACGTGCTCCCGGAGCCGAGTCTGCGGGCCCAGCGCATCGTCGCTGCGGCGGTGATCCTCACCCAGGGCGGGATCTCCGTGACGGGCGCCATCGTGCGGGTCACCGCGTCCGGGTTGGGTTGCCCGACCTGGCCGCAATGCTTCCCGGGCAGCTTCACCCCGGTCCCCCACCCCGAGGTGGCGGGCATCCACCAGGCCGTGGAGTTCGGCAACCGGCTGCTCACGTTCCTGGTGGTGTTGACCGCGGCCGCGGCGGTCCTCGTGGTGACCCGCGCGCGCAGACGTCGTGAGGTGCTGATCTACGCGTGGCTGATGCCCGCGTCTACGGTGGTGCAGGCGGTGATCGGCGGCATCACCGTGCTCACCGGACTGCTGTGGTGGACGGTGGCGATCCATCTGCTCGCCTCCATGGCCATGGTGTGGGTCGCGGTGCTGCTGTTCGTCAAGATCGGCCAGCCTGACAGCGGTGTGGTCGAAGCGGTCGCGCCCAAACCCCTGCGTCAGCTGACCGCGCTGAGCGGAGTGACGCTGGCCGCGGTGCTGGTGACCGGGACCATGGTGACCGGCGCGGGGCCGCACGCCGGTGACAAGAGCATCGACCGCCCGGTCCCCCGCCTGCAGGTCGAGATCACCACGCTGGTGCACATGCACTCGTCGCTGCTGGTGGCCTACCTGGCGCTGCTGGTCGGTCTCGGGTTCGGGCTGCTGGCGGTCGGTGTGCCCGCCGCGGTACGCAAGCGACTTCACGTCCTGGTGGTACTGGTCGCCGCGCAGGGACTTCTCGGCGCGGTGCAGTTCTTCGCGGGGGTGCCGGCGGCGCTGGTCGCCGTCCACGTCGCCGGCGCGGCCGCCTGTACCGCGGCGACCGCGGCGCTATGGGCGTCGATGCGAGAGCGGGCCGAGCCCGAACTTCTCCAGCGCTGACTCGACGGCGAGCGCGAAGCGCCGCTGCTGCGCCGCGCGGGTAGGCCCGTTCAGGAGCTGCCAGCCCAGCGACGGTTCGACGAGCTCCAGCTCCAGCAGCACGGATTGCTCGGCGGCACCCAACAGGTCGACCCGCGCATACAGCAGGTCGGCGACCTCGATGTCCAGGTGGGCGGCGGCGGCCTCCAGCGCGCGGTGACCGACGTCCCACGCCTGCGGATCCGGGTCGGCGGGGCCCAGCGACTCGGTGGCGAAGGTGCCGGACTCGTCGAGCCCGGGCGCACCGCCCGGCGCGGGCAGCATCGGCCCCTTGGTGAACGCATGCGAGGGCTCTCCACCCAGGAACACCAGGGCCGTCTCGCCGTCGGCCACCCGCGGGTCGAAGGGCTGGACCAGGACGCTACGTCCCTGTGCGTGCAGATCGTCCGCGTGGGCACGAGCCGACTCGGGATCGTCGAACCGCAACGCGCCCCGGGAGCCGGCCCCGACGGCCGGTTTGACGACGACCTCCCCGGCCGGGATGTGCACCTGCTCGCCGGGTGCGAAGAACGCGCCGGGCACCGTCGGCACACCGGCGGCGGCAAGGTCGACCAGGTAGCGCTTGTCGGTGTTCCACGCGACGACCTCAGCCGGGTTGAGCAGGTTCGCCACCCGGGCGGTCCACTGCAGGAACTCCTCGAGGCGGTCGGCGTAGTCCCACGTCGCACGCAGGATCACCAGGTCGGCGGCCAGCGTGGCGGGGTCGTCCCACGGCAACCACCGGGCGTGCAGACCGCGCGCCCGCAGCGCTCCGATCAGGCCCGCGTCGTCGCCGTCGCCTTCGGGCAGCGCCCGGCAACCCGCGAGGACGATGCGGGGGTGGTAGAGATCGGGGCGGGCCGGAGACACTGACTGGATGCTAGCCGCCGTCGGCGGCAGGGTAAGGATGGTGGACATGTACGCGATCGAAGTGGCTCAGACCGGCGGACCCGAAGTGCTCACCGGGGTCGAGAAACCGCAGCCGTCCCCCGGTCCGGGACAGGTGCTGATCAAGGCCGAGGCCATCGGGGTGAACTTCATCGACACCTATTTCCGGTCCGGCCTCTACCCGCGCGAGCTGCCGTTCGTGGTGGGCACCGAGGTGTGCGGCACCATCGAGGCCGTCGGCCCGGACGTCGCGGCGCTCACCGTCGGCGATCGTGTCGTCACCGACAAGGCGCTCGGCGCCTATGCCGAATACTGCGTCGCGCCGGCGGATTTCGTCGCCTACGTGCCCGACGGGGTGGCGCCCGAGGCGGTGGCCTCGGCGCTGCTCAAAGGGATGACCGCGCACTACCTGATCAAGTCCACCTATCCGGTGCAGCAAGGCGACTCGGTGCTCGTCCACGCCGGTGCCGGTGGTGTCGGGTTGATCCTGACCCAGTGGGCGACCAGCCTGGCCGCCAAGGTCATCACCACGGTGTCGACGCCGGACAAGGCCGAGATGTCGCGTCAGGCCGGGGCGGTCGCGGTGCTCGACTACCCGGAGGATCCGCAGGAGTTCGGCGCCCGGATCCGGGAACTGACCGACGGGCACGGTGTGGCCGCCGTCTACGACGGGGTCGGCGCCTCGACTTTCGAGGCGAGCCTGGCCAGCCTCGCCGTCCGCGGCACCCTGGCCCTGTTCGGGGCGGCCAGCGGCCCGGTGCCCCCGGTGGATCCGCAGCGGCTCAACACCGCGGGCTCGGTGTACCTGACCCGGCCTAACCTGGCCCATCACACCCGCACGGCCGACGAGTTCTCGTGGCGCGCAGGCGAATTCCTCAGCGCCGTGGCCGACGGCACGCTCAACGTCACGGTCAGCCACCGCTACCCGCTGCGTGAGGCCGAACAGGCGCACCGCGACCTGCAGGGCCGCAAGACCGTCGGCTCGGTGGTGTTGGTGCCCTAGACCATTTCGGCGGACGGGAACGTCCAGGACCCGTCCAGGATCTCCGGGCGCGGACGGTAGAGGCGCACCAGGTAGTTCCAGCCCGGCGTGATCGGCAGGTGGTTGGGCCGCCCGGCGTCGCCTCCGAAGTGGATCGTCACCGCGCCGTCGGCGTCCCGGACGCCGGTGACGCTGTTGACGCAGTAGGTGTCGGCGGGATTGGGCGTGAAGTAGCCGTCGGCGTTGTAGACCGTCACCGACCAGAACGCGTCGACGGGGACCTCGCGCACCGTCAGCCGGTGGGCTGTGACGCCGTCGGCGGCGGCGGGATCGACGGTGAGGTAGAGCGCGTCGCGCTCCGGGTTGCCACCCCACGCCGCGGCCGCACCGATGAGCCGGCGGACCGGATCGACCTCCCCGGCGGCCCCGAACATGCCGCGGGTGTCGGGCAGGGTCGCGAACAGGGCGATCAGCGCGTCGCGGACCACCGCCTGGGTGTCCGGGTCCCAGTCCGGCACCTCGAACGCCCCGACGGCGGCCTGGTCGACGGTCACCGCGTCCTGAAGTGCGTGCGCGGCGGCCAGATCGGCCGGGTCACGGGGATCGACGAGCGTGCGCAGGGCCAGCATGACGTAGCGGGTACCGATGCCGTCCCGGTCGAATGCGTGCCGGCCCGAGGTGTAGATCACCTCCGGCACGTAGTGGTCCTGGGTGATCACCTACAGCGCCATGAACCGGCCGTCGACGTCGGGCAGCGTGACGGCGAGCGGTCCGGCGTCGAGGTCGAACACCCCGACCGAGTACAGCGTGTCCCGGTTCTGCCGTACGACGAGCTGGTTGTCGAGCGGTCCGAAGTCCCGGTAATGGGTGAACCGGCCGAGCACGCCGTCGCGGACCACGTTGCCGAAGTACAGATCGGATTCGGCACGGACGAAGTTGTCCGGCGAGACCCGCACGGCCATCGGTCAGACGTGCAGCAGGGTGGGCAGCGCCAGCGCCGAGTCGACGGCCAGGGCGCAGAACACCACGGCGAGATAGTTGTTGGACTGCAGGAACAGCCGCAGCGGTTTGACCGCCTCGCCGCGCTTGACCCCGGCGTAGAGCTGGTGGGCCATCACCAGGAACCAGGTGCCGGCCAGGATCGCCACCGACGCGTACAGCCATCCGGTGGTCAACGCCAGCGCAAGCGTGGCCGCGACGGTCAGCCACGTGTACACGACGATCTGCCGGGTGACCTGCTGCTCGGTGGCGACCACGGGCAGCATCGGCACGCCGGCGGCCTCGTAGTCCTCCTTGTAGCGCATGGCCAGCGCCCAGGTGTGCGGCGGCGTCCAGAAGAAGATGATGAGGAACATCACCAGCGCAGGCCACTCGATGGTGCCGGTGACCGCGGACCACCCGATCATCACCGGCATGCAGCCCGCGGCGCCGCCCCACACCACGTTCTGTGAGGTGCGGCGCTTCAGCAGCAGGGTATAGACCAGCACGTAGAACGCGATGGTGGCGCCGGCGAGATGCGCCGAGAGCAGGTTGGTGGTCCACCAGAGCCAGAAGAACGAGGTGACCGACAGCGTCAGCCCGAAGATCAGCGCGTGGCTGCGGGGCACGGTGGCCCGCGCCAGTGCGCGCCGCTCGGTGCGCTTCATCTTCTTGTCGATGTCGGCGTCGGCGACGCAGTTCAGCGTGTTCGCACCCGCCGCGGCCAGCAGTCCACCGACCAGCGTGTTGAAGATCAGCAGCGGATCGACGGTGCCGCGGTTGGCCAGCAGCATCGCCGGGATGGTGGTGACCAGCAGCAGTTCGATGACCCGCGGCTTCGTCAGGCCGATGTAGCCGAGCACCCGGTCGCGGAACCGGATCGGGCCCGCGGCGGCGTCGTGGACGAGTTGGCCTTCGCGAATCCTCACGCAAACCACTCCTCAGCGACAACTCGGGTCAACGACGGCTCCTTGACGGGCTTCTACTACAGAGGATGGTAGACCGCTCGGCTCCCGGGCCGAAATTGCAGGGTCGAATCCCGGAATCCGGCCGACGCAGCCTGCGTCGTCACCCCGACAAACACTAGGGTGGAGACTGCGGACAAAACCCCCGCCAAGCCTAGGAGTGCACCTCGTGACCACGATCGAAGAGATCGCTTCCCTCACCCGGCCTCACCACCCGGACGACTGGACCGACCTGGATTCGCGGGCGGTGGACACCGTCCGGGTGCTCGCCGCCGACGCGGTGCAGAAGGTGGGCAACGGTCATCCCGGTACCGCCATGAGCTTGGCCCCGCTGGCCTACACGCTGTTCCAGCGACAGATGCGCCACGACCCCAGCGACGTGCACTGGCTGGGCCGCGACCGCTTCATCCTGTCCTGCGGGCACACCAGCCTGACGCTCTACATCCAGCTCTACCTCGGCGGGTTCGGCCTCGAGCTCTCCGACATCCAGGCGTTGCGCACGTTCAAATCCAAGACGCCCGGTCACCCCGAGTTCCGCCACACCCCCGGAGTCGAGATCACCACGGGTCCGCTGGGTCAGGGCCTGGCCTCGGCGGTCGGCATGGCGATGGCCGCCCGCTACGAGCGGGGTCTGTTCGACCCCGACGCCGCGCCGGGGACCAGCCCGTTCGACCACTACATCTACGTGATCGCCTCCGACGGCGACATCCAGGAGGGCGTGACCGGCGAAGCCTGTTCGCTGGCCGGCACCCAGCAGCTGGGCAACCTGATCGTGTTCTACGACCAGAACCAGATCTCGATCGAGCACGACACCAACATCGCCCTGTCGGAGGACGTCTCCGAGCGTTACCGGGCCTACGGCTGGCATGTGCAGGAGGTCGAGGGCGGCGAGAACGTCACCGGGATCGAGGCCGCCATCGCCGAGGCCAAGAAGGTCACCGACAAGCCGTCGTTCATCGCGCTGCGCACCGTGATCGGGTATCCGGCGCCGAACAAGATGAACACCGGCGGCATCCACGGCTCCGCTCTCGGTGAGGACGAGGTGGCCGCGGTCAAGGAGATCCTCGGGTTCGACCCGAACAAGACCTTCGAGGTCAGCGAGGACGTCATCACCCACACACGCGGCCTGGTGGCCCGCGGCAAAGAGGCCCACGACGCCTGGCAGCAGGACTTCGACGCCTGGGCGGCCCGCGAACCCGAACGCAAGAAGCTGCTCGACCGGCTGACCGCGGAGGAACTGCCCGACGGGTGGGACGCCGACCTGACCTACTGGGAGCCCGGTTCCAAGGCGGTCGCCACCCGCGCCGCGTTCGGGCAGGTGCTCAACGACGTCGCGCCGAAGCTGCCCGAACTGTGGGGCGGTTCGGCGGATCTGGCCGGCAGCAACAACACCACCATCAAGGGGGTCAAGTCCTTCGGCCCGCCGTCGATCTCGACCAAGGACTTCACCGCGGACTGGTACGGGCGGGTGCTGCACTTCGGTGTCCGCGAGCACGCGATGGCCGCGATCCTGTCCGGCATCGTGCTACACGGCCCGACCCGGGCGTTCGGCGGCACCTTCCTGCAGTTCTCCGACTACATGCGGCCCGCGGTGCGGCTGGCGTCGCTGATGGACATCGACACCATCTACATCTGGACGCACGACTCCATCGGTCTCGGTGAGGACGGGCCCACCCACCAGCCCATCGAGCACCTGGCCGCGCTGCGCGCGATCCCGAACCTGTCGGTGGTCCGCCCGGCGGATCCGAACGAGACGGCCTACGCGTGGCGCAGCATCATCGCGCGCGGCAACGGCAGCGGCCCGGTCGGTTTCATCCTGACCCGCCAGGGCGTCCCCGTGCTCGAAGGCACCGACTCCGACGGTGTGGCGCGCGGCGGCTACGTCCTCGGCGGGGGCGACGCCACCACCGCGCAGGTGCTGCTGATCGCGACCGGCTCGGAGGTCCAGATCGCGGTCGAAGCGCAGAAGACGTTGAGCGACAAGGGCATCACCGCCGCGGTGGTGTCGATGCCGTGCCTGGAGTGGTTCGAGTCCCAGTCCAAGGAGTATCGGGACGCGGTGCTGCCGCCCAACGTGTGTGCCCGGGTCGCCATCGAGGCCGGTGTGGCGCAGAGCTGGCACAAGCTCGTCGGTGACACCGGCGAGATCATCTCGATCGAGCATTACGGCGAATCCGCCGATGACAAGACGTTGTTCCGTGAGTTCGGCTTCACCCCCGAGGCCGTGGTGGCCGCCGCGGAACGCGTCATCTCGAACTAGGGAAAGAGGACGCGACATGACTCAGAACCAGAACCTGGCAGCGCTGTCGGCCGCCGGTGTGTCGGTGTGGCTGGACGACCTGTCCCGCGACCGACTGCAGACCGGCAACCTGCAGGAGCTCATCGACACCCGCTCGGTGGTCGGCGTGACCACGAACCCGTCGATCTTCCAGGCCGCACTGTCGAAGGGCCACGCCTACGACGCGCAGGTCAAGGAGCTGGCCGCGCGGGGCGCCGACGTCGACGCCACCATCCGCACCGTCACCACCGACGACGTCCGCAACGCCTGCGACGTGCTGGCCAAGCAGTGGGAGGCCTCCGACGGGGTCGACGGCCGCGTGTCCATAGAGGTCGACCCCCGGCTGGCGCACGACACCGACAAGACCATCCTGCAGGCCATCGAGTTGTGGAAGATCGTCGACCGGCCCAACCTGCTGATCAAGATCCCGGCCACCGAGGCGGGTCTGCCCGCCATCACCGCCGTGCTGGCCGAGGGCATCTCGGTCAACGTGACGCTGATCTTCTCCGTCGAGCGCTACCGCGCGGTGATGGACGCCTACCTGGCCGGCCTGGAGAAGGCCAAGGACGCGGGCCACGATCTGTCCCGCATCCACTCGGTGGCGTCGTTCTTCGTGTCCCGGGTGGACACCGAGATCGACAACCGCCTGGAGAAGATCGGCACGCCGGAGGCTTCGGCGTTGCTCGGCAAGGCCGGGGTGGCCAACGCGCGGCTGGCGTACGCGGCCTACGAAGAGGTGTTCCTCGGCGGGCAGCGGTTCGAGGCGCTCAAGGCCTCCGGCGCCCGCGTGCAGCGGCCGCTGTGGGCGTCGACCGGCGTGAAGAACCCCGACTACTCCGACACCCTCTACGTCACCGAACTGGTCGCGCCGAACACCGTCAACACCCTGCCGGAGAAGACGCTGGAAGCCGTCGCCGACCACGGTGTGGTCACCGGGGACACCATGACCGGCCGAGGTGCGGAGTCCCAGGAGGTGTTCGACAGCCTCGCCGCCATCGGCATCGACCTGACCGACGTGTTCCTCGTGCTCGAGAACGAGGGCGTGGACAAGTTCGAGAAATCCTGGCAGGAACTGCTGGACGCGACGCAAGGCCAACTCGACGCGGCCCAGAAGTAGCCCGGCGGATGAGTGGACCGCCGCGCAACCCGTTGCGGGACAAGCGCGACAAGCGTATGCCCCGCATCGCGGGTCCGTGCAGCGTGGTGATCTTCGGCGTGACCGGGGACCTGGCCCGCAAGAAGCTCATGCCGGCCATCTACGACCTTGCCAACCGCGGCCTGCTGCCACCGTCGTTCGCGCTGGTGGGTTTCGCTCGCCGGGATTGGGCCGACGAGGATTTCGGTGAGGTGGTCCACGAGGCCGTCAAGGAGCATGCCCGCACGGAGTTCCGGCAGGAGGTGTGGGACCGGCTGGCGGAGGGATTCCGGTTCGTCCAGGGCACTTTCGACGATGACGATGCGTTCGGCCGACTGAGCGAAACCCTGGACAAGCTCGACGCCGAGCGCGGCACGGGAGGCAACCACGCGTTCTATCTGTCGATTCCGCCGAAGGCGTTCCCGGTGGTGTGCGAACAGCTGGAGAAGTCGGGGCTGGCCCGCCAACAGGACGGCAGATGGAGCCGCGTGGTCATCGAGAAGCCGTTCGGCCACGATCTGGACAGCGCGCGGGAACTCAACGCCGTGGTCAACAACGTCTTCCCGGAGGAGTCGGTGTTCCGCATCGACCACTACCTGGGCAAGGAGACGGTGCAGAACATCCTGGCGTTGCGGTTCGCCAACGAGCTGTTCGAACCGGTCTGGAACTCCCACTACGTCGACCACGTCCAGATCACGATGGCCGAGGACATCGGATTGGGCGGGCGCGCAGGCTATTACGACGGGATCGGCGCGGCCCGCGACGTCATCCAGAACCACCTGCTGCAGCTGCTGGCGCTGACCGCGATGGAGGAACCGGTCAGCTTCAACCCGCACGAGCTGCAGACCGAGAAGATCAAGGTGCTCTCGGCCACCCGGCCGATGCAGCCGCTGGACCAGACCACCGCGCGCGGCCAGTACGCCGCGGGCTGGCAGGGCAGCCAGCACGTCCCGGGCCTGCTCGACGAGGAGGGCTTCTCCCCCGACTCGATCACCGAGACCTACGCCGCCCTCACACTCGAGGTCGACACCCGCCGGTGGGCCGGTGTGCCGTTCTTCCTGCGCACGGGAAAACGGTTGGGCCGCAGGGTCACCGAGGTGGCGCTGGTGTTCAAGCGGGCGCCGCATCTGCCGTTCGACGCGACGATGACCGAGGAACTCGGGCAGAACGCACTGGTGCTGCGCATCCAGCCCGACGAGGGCATCACGCTGCGGTTCGGTTCCAAGGTGCCCGGCAGCGCCATGGAGGTGCGCGACGTCAACATGGACTTCTCCTAC
The DNA here is from genome assembly GCF_041287115.1 of Mycobacterium sp. pV006. NCBI lineage: Bacteria > Bacillati > Actinomycetota > Actinomycetes > Mycobacteriales > Mycobacteriaceae > Mycobacterium > Mycobacterium sp. pV006. The sequence goes on from NZ_JBGGKT010000003.1 coordinate 200,942, forward strand.
GGTTCGGCGTTCGCCGAGGACTCCCCGGAGGCCTACGAGCGGCTGATCCTCGACGTGCTGCTGGGGGAACCGTCGTTGTTCCCGCTCAACGCCGAGGTCGAATTGTCCTGGGAGATCCTCGATCCGGTGCTGGAGAACTGGGCGTCGCACGGACGTCCCGAGCCGTATCCGGCGGGCACGTGGGGTCCGCCGTCGGCGGACGAGATGGTGCGCCGGCTGGGCCGGGAATGGAGGCGGCCGTGATCGTCGACCTGGCCGACACCACCACCAACGAGATCAACAAGAAGATCACCGGCCTCCGCGAAGAGGGCGGCGCCCTGACGCTGGGCCGGGTGCTCACGCTGGTGGTCGTGGTGGGTGACGACGAAACGCTCGAAGATGCCGTCGACGCGGCCACCTTCGCCAGCCGGGAGCACCCCTGCCGGGTGATCGTCACCGTGACCGGTGACCGGTCGGCGACCGCGGCCCGGTTGGATGCCCAGCTGCGGGTGGGACGTGACGCCGGCGCCGGCGAGGTTGTGGTGCTGCGCCTGAACGGCGAGTTGGCCGACCACGCCGACAGCGTCGTGCTGCCGTTCCTGCTGCCCGACACCCCGGTGGTGGCGTGGTGGCCGACCGACGCGCCGGACGTGCCCGCGCAGGACCCGGTGGGCAGGTTGGCGATCCGGCGCATCACCGACGCGACCCGCGCCGGTGACTCGCTGTCGGCGATCAGGGGCCGGCTGCCCGGGTACTCGTCGGGTGACACCGACATCGCCTGGAGTCGCATCACCTACTGGCGGGCGCTGCTCGCCTCCGCGATCGACGAGCCTCCGCACGAACCCATCGACTCCGCGGTGGTGTCGGGTCTGGCGTCCGAGCCGGCGCTGGACATCCTGGCCGGCTGGCTGGCCAGCCGCATCGACGGCCCGGTCACCCGCACCGTCGGGACGCTCAAGGTCGAACTGCACCGGGCCAGCGAGACCGTGACGTTGAGCCGCCCCCAGGACGGCGTGACCGCGACGTTGAGCCGGACGTCGCGGCCGGTGGCGCTGCTGCCGCTGGCCCGCCGCGATATCAGGGAATGTCTGGCCGAGGAACTCCGCCGCCTCGACGCCGACGAGATCTACCACGAGGCGTTGGCCGGACTGGACAGGGTGACGTACAGATGATCATCGAAAAGTACTCCGACACCGAAGCTTTGGTGGCTGCCGCCGGTGACCGCCTGCTCGCGGCCATCAAGACGGCCATCGAGGAACGCGATGTGGCGCACATCGTGCTGACCGGCGGTGGCACCGGGATCGGCCTGCTGAAGCGGGTCGGTGAGCGCGCCGACGAGATCGACTGGTCGAAGGTGCACGTCTACTGGGGTGACGAACGGTTCGTGCCGCGCGACGACGGCGAGCGCAACGAGAAGCAGGCGCGCGAAGCGCTGCTCGACCACGTCGACATCCCGGACGCGCACGTCCACCCGATGGCCGCCAACGACGGTGAGTTCGGCGACGCGCTCGACGCCGCTGCCCAGGCCTATGCGCACGCACTCGCCGAGGCCGGCGGCTCGGCACCCACGCCCGTCTTCGATGTGCATCTGCTCGGCATGGGCGGCGAAGGGCATGTCAACTCGCTGTTCCCCGACACCCCCGCGGTGCGTGAGACGGTGCGCACCGTCGTCGGTGTGCCGGACTCCCCCAAGCCGCCGCCCCAACGGCTGACGCTGACGCTGCCGGCGATCCGGCGGTCCCGCCAGGTGTGGCTGGTGGTGTCCGGCGAGGCCAAAGCCGAGGCCGTGGCCGCCGCGATCGGGGGCGCCGACCCCGTCGACATCCCCGCCGCCGGCGCGGTGGGCAGCGAGGAGACGGTGTGGCTGCTCGACGCGGCGGCGGCGAGCAGACTGGGCGCCGGCTAATCCGCGAGGATCACCCGCAGGGTGCGCGGGCCGTGTACCCCCTCGACCCGGTCGAGTTCGATGTCGCTGGTCGCGCTGGGCCCGCTGATCCAGGTCAGCGGCCGGGTGTGCAACCCTGAAGCCGTCAGGGCGGCAACGGCTTTCGGGATGTCGTCGACGATCTGATCGGCCCGTACCACACAGACATGCAGGTCGGGCACCAGGCTCAGGGCTCGTCGCCCCTGCCCCGCACCGTGGGTCAGGACGACGGTGCCCGTGTTGGCGACGGCGACCGTCGCGGTGGTGACCACGGCGTCGATCTCGTCGAGTCGTTGCGGGGTCAGCTCCTCGTCGACCACCCAGGGCGCGCTGTCCGGCCAGTTCGTACGTACCGTCTCGTCGGCGACGACGCTGGTCGCGCCCTGCAGGGCCGCCGCGATCGCCGCGCCGACGCGGTGGTCTCGGACTCGGTCGACCGTGGCGCGGTAGTCGCTCACGCGCTCGATGAACCGTTCGATAAGGCCGAGCTCACCGGTGCCGACGTCGCGGCCGTAGGTCCACGGCACCTCCGGCGCGGCAGGTCGGTCCGACAGCGCTGCGCGCACCTTGCCGAGGATGTGAGCGCGCGCCTCACTCACGGGTGCCTCCGGCGGTGCGCTCCCACCACGCGCGGAACGACTCGACCGCAGGCACCGGCGCGTCGCGGGTGCTCGACCAGGCGGAGGCCGGCCACGGCAGGGAACGCAGGGTCTGCCTTTCTCCGAACATCTTGCTGCGCAACATTTTTCCGGCGGTGCCGGCGGCCTTCTCGGCGGCCTCGAGGCGGCGGTGGTCGCCAAGTATCCAGGCCGCGGCCTTCATCGCCAGCTGTTCGCCGGTGGGGCCCTGCTGTTCGTCGACCACCCGGGTGCGCAGGTGCACGAGCATCGACGGGATGTCGATGCGTACCGGGCACACGTCGAAACATGCCCCGCACAGGGTCGAGGCGTACGGCAGCGATCTGTCGAGTTCGCCGGCCGTACCACGTAATTGCGGGGTCAGGACGGCCCCGATCGGTCCGGGATAGACCGAACCGTAGGCGTGTCCGCCGACGCGTTCGTACACCGGGCAGACGTTCAGGCATGCCGAGCAGCGGATGCAGCGCAGGGCGCTGCGCCCGTCGGGGTCGGCGAGGACGTCGGTCCGGCCGTTGTCCAGCAGCACGATGTGCACGTCCTGCGGGCCGTCGCCCGGCGAGACACCGGTCCACACCGAGGTGTACGGGTTCTCCCGTTCCCCGGTGCTGCTGCGCGGCAGGACCTGCAACATCACCTCGAGGTCGCGCCAGGACGGCAGCACCTTCTCGATGCCGACCACCGAGATCAGGGTCTCGGGCAGGGTCAGGCACATCCGGCCGTTGCCTTCGGACTCGACGACCACCAGGCTGCCGGTCTCGGCGACGGCGAAGTTCGCTCCGGACACCGCGACCCGGGCCCGCAGGAACTTCTCGCGCAGGTGCAGGCGGGCGGCCTCCGCGAGGCGTCGCGGGTCGTCGGTCAGATCGGCGGGTGCGGGACGGCCGGCCGCGCCCATTTCGCGCAGGAAGATCTCGCGCACCTCGGCGCGGTTGCGGTGGATGGCCGGGACGAGGATGTGGCTCGGCTTGTCGTCGGCGAGTTGGACGATCAATTCGGCCAGGTCGGTCTCCCACGCGTCGATCCCGGCCGCCGCCAGGGCCTCGTTGAGTTCGATCTCCTGGGTGGCCATCGACTTGACCTTGACCACCTCGGTGGCGCCGGCCGCGCGCACCAGGCCCACCACGATCCGGTTGGCCTCCTGCGCGTCGCGCGCCCAATGCACCCGGGCCCCGGCGGCGGTCGCGGCGGCCTCGAAGGTCTCGAGGTGCTCGTCGAGACGGTGCAGTGCGGCGTCCTTGATGGCTTCGGCGGCCAGCCGCAGCTGTTCCCAGTTGTCCAGTTCGGCGACAACGCCGGCACGTTTCGCGCGGATCGTGGTGGTGGCGTGGGCCAGGTTGCGTCGCAGCACCGAGTTTTGGAGTTCGGTCCTGGCCGCTGCGGGGAAATCGGTCACCGGCCGCCTCCGTCGGCACCCGCGAGCACCTCGGCCAGGTGCATGGTCCGGACCGCCCGACCCTGCCGCGACAGGAGCCCGCCGATATGCGCCAGGCACGAGTTATCGCCGGCCACAAGGACTTCCGCACCGGTCTCGCCGACTGCTCGAACCTTGTCCCGGCCCATCGCGACCGAGGTGTCGGCGTTCTTCAGGGCGAAGGTCCCACCGAATCCGCAGCACTGCTCGGCCTGCGGCAGATCGACCAGGACGAGGTCGCGCACCGCTTCCAGCAGCCGGCGCGGGCGGTCGCCGACCCGCAGCATGCGCAAGGAGTGACAGGTCGGGTGGTAGGCGACCGTGTGGGGGAAGCGGGCGCCGACGTCGGTGACGCCGAGGACGTCGACGAGGAATTCGGAGAGCTCGTAGACGTGCGGCACGATCGCCTCGACCCGGTCCTGCAGGCCCCGGTCGCCGCTGCGCGCCGCGATGCCGCGGTGCTGATGCCGGACCGAACCGACGCACGACGCCGACGGGGCCACGACCGCGTCGTAGCCGTCGAAGGCCGCGGTGAAGGTGCGCAGCGCGGGCACGGCCTGGTCGGCGTAGCCGGTGTTGGTGAACATCTGCCCGCAGCAGGTCTGCCCGGGCGGGAACTCGACCTCACAGCCGAGGCGCCGGAGAAGCCGCACAACGGCTTTCACGGTATCGGGCCACATCAGGTCGTTGTAGCAGGTCGCGAACACCGCCACCCGGACGATCATGCGCGCATCCCCAACACCGTAACCGACGGCGCCGCGGCACGTCATACTTGCGGACATGGCAGACAGAGACGGCAGGCCCGTACGTACCGGCCCCGAGCGGATCCGGAAACTGGCCCAGGCGGCCATGAACGCCGACGTCACCGTCGAACAGGTCGACACGATCCTCGAGGGCCTCAGCGGCACTCTGGAGGATCTGGACCGGTCGACGGCCAACCTCGACGCCACCATGGAGAGGTTCAACGGCACCATCGGCCGCATCGACGAGCTGGCGCCGCGCCTCATCGCGATCCTCGACCGCATGGAGGGCATCGTCACGCGCGTGGAGCGCATCGTGGGGGTCGGAGAGTCGGTCATCATGCCGCTGGCCGCCACCGAGCAGGTGGTGCGCGGCGCGATCGGGCGGGTGCGGCGGAGCGCGGGGCTGTAGTCAGCGTCAACCGGAATTTCGCAGCGCGGTGGCCAGCCCGCTCATCGTCAGCAGGATGCCGCGTTGCACGAGCTCGTCGTCGTCGCCGGAGCGGTAGCGGCGCAGTAACTCGACCTGGAGGTGGTTCAGCGGTTCCAGGTACGGGAACCGGTTGAACACCGAGCGCGCCAGCGCCGGGTTGTCGGCGAGCAGGTCGTCGTGCCCGGTGATCAGTTTGTGCATGCGGATGGTGCGCGCGTGCTCGTCGACGATCTTGTCGAACACCCGCTTGCGCAGTTCGCGGTCCTCGACGAGTTCGGCGTAGCGCGCCGCCAGCCCGAGGTCGGACTTGGCGAGCACCTGGGCCATGTTGGACAGCACCGTCGCGAAGAAGGGCCAGCGCCGGTAGAGATCCTGCAGCATCTCGAGGCGGTCGTCGCCGTCGGCGATGTACTGCTCGAACGCGGTGCCGGTGCCGTACCAGCCGGGCAGCATCACCCGGCACTGGCTCCAGGCCAGCACCCACGGGATCGCGCGCAGGTCGGAGATGGAGGTGGTCGGCTTGCGTGAGGTGGGGCGGCTGCCGATGTTGAGCGCGCCGATCTCGCTGACCGGGGTGGACGCCTTGAAATAGTCCACGAAACCTGGTGTCTCGTGCACCAGTTCGGCGTAGGCGCGTTGCGCCCGCGCGGCCAGATCGTCGAGCACCGCGTAGGCCGGTTCGGCTTCGTCACCGAGTCCTTCGACGTCGAGCAGCGTGGCTTCCAGGGTCGCGGCGAGCAGGGTCTCGAGGTTGCGGTGGGCGATGCGGGGCTCGGCGTACTTCGCGGCGATCACCTCACCCTGCTCGGTCAGCCGCAGGGATCCCTGCACCGCGCCGGGTGGTTGGGCCAGGATCGCGTCGTAGCTGGGTCCGCCGCCGCGCCCGACGGTGCCGCCGCGGCCGTGGAAGAGCCGCAGCCGGATCCCGGTCTTGCGCGCCGACTCGACCAGGTCGAGTTCGGCGCGGTAGAGCGCCCAGTTGGCCGCGAGGTATCCGCCGTCCTTGTTGGAGTCGGAGTATCCGAGCATGACTTCCTGGCTGTCGGCGCGGGCCGCCACGATGGCCCGGTAGCGCGGAAGCTCCAGCGCCGCTTCGAGAATGGCGGACCCGCGCTGCAGATCGTCGATGGTCTCGAACAGCGGCACGATGCCCACCGGGGCGTAGGGCTGCTCCGACGAGGCGTCGAGCAGACCGGATTCCTTGAGCAGCAGCGCCGCTTCGAGCATGTCCGACACCGACTCGCACATCGAGATGATGTAGTTGGGCACGGCCTGCGGACCGAACACCCGCACGGCGCGGGCCGCCGCGGCGACGATGTCGAGTTCCTTGCGGGCCAGCTCCGACAGTTGGGCGCCGGGGCCGGTGAGCGGTCGTCGGGTCCCGAGTTCGGTGACGAGCAGCTCGACCCGTTGCGCCTCGTCGAGCGAGGTGTAGTCGGCGTGCACCCCGGCCCACGCCAGCAGCTCGGCGACGACCTCCTCGTGGACGTCGGAGTTCTGCCGCAGATCGAGTCCGCAGAGGTGGAACCCGAACACCCGCACCGATTCCCGCAGGTGGGCCAGTCGGTCCTCGGCGAGCAGGGAGCTGCCGTGTGACCGCAGGGACGCATCGACGATGTCCAGGTCGGCCAGGGCCTCGCCGGGTGTCGGGTAGGGCTTGAGCCCGAGGTCGAGTTCGTGCTCGGGTTGACGGTCGAGGATCTCGCGTGCGGTCGCGGTGAGACGCGCATGGATGACGCGCAGCGCTCGCCGGTACGGTTCGTCGGCGCGGGCGGGTTCATGGCAGGCGTCGGCGAGCTCGAGCAGCGCGTCGCTGGGCTGCACCAGCCGCTTGGACATCGACAGTTCCTGCTCGAGGGCGGTCAGCTCGTTGAAGTAGTGGTCGAAGGCGGTGTAGGCGGCGCTGCCGGTGGCCAGCCGGACCACCTCGGCGGTGACGTTCGGGTTGCCGTCGCGATCACCGCCGATCCACGACCCCGGGCGCAGCACGGGGTCGCCGAGCAATCCGGCATCGGGCCAGCGGCGCTGCAACTGCGCCCGGACCTCGGCGTTGACCCGCGGGATGACCTCGAAGAACGCCGCCGGGTAGTACCGCAGGCCGGTCTCGATCTCGTCGGAGATCTTCAGCCGGGACAGCCGGACCAGGGCGGTCTGCCACAGCGTCAGGATGTGGCGACGTAACTCCCGGACGATGTCGCCTCCGTCGTCGGTGGTCTGATGACCGTGCAGCCGCAGTCGCATCAGCTCGGTGATGCGGTGCTGGGTGTCGAAGACGGTCCGGCGCCGGGTCTCGGTGGGGTGGGCGGTGATGACCGGGGAGACCAGAGCGCCGCGCAATGCCTCGGTGACGGTGTCGGCGTCGAGGTCGACGGCGTCGAGCTTCGCGTAGGTCGCGGCCAGGGTGCTGTTGGGTGGCGGTTCGCCGGCGGCTTCATGGACGGCGCGGCGGCGCTCGCGGTGGATGTCCTCGGCGACGTTGGCCAACAGCGCGAAATGGGTGAACGCGCGGATCACGGGGATGGCTTCGCGTGCGCTGATGCCGTCGAACAGCTCGGCCAGTTCGGCGCGGTCGATTTCGGAGCGCCGTACCCGGAAGGACTCCACGCGGGCACGCTCGACCAGATCGAAGACCCGGTCGCCGTTCTGCTCGCGGACGGTGTCGCCGAGGATCCCGCCGAGCAGGCGGATGTCGTCGCGCATCGGTTCGGTGGCCTCGCGGCCCACCTGGGTGCGGTGCACCGCTCCGATGGGTTCCAGGGAGTCGTCGGCGGGTTCGGCCATCAGTCGATTATCGGTGCGCCGCGGCTGGCACGCACGACTCGGGGTCTGGTGTCGACGCGCACGGAGGCGGACCATGAGGTGATCGACATCACCTCGTGTGAGGAGCATGAAATGGACACCGCGACACTCGCACGTGCGGTCGTCGTCAGCGCCGCGCTGGGGTTGCTGGCCCCGGCAGCTGCGATCGCCGCACCCGATGACGGAGTGTGGGACATCGGGGCTTACGACGACTGTATGAGTAAGACGGTCCGCAACGCGGACCTGTGTTGCGTCGAGTCAGGAGGAGTACCGACCGCCGACGCCGACGACACGCAACCCGACGGATCACCGAACTGCTATGCGCCGCCGGCTCAGGGGGCCGCCACAGCGCCGGGGATCAGGCCCGTACCGCAGCGCCCGATCGTAGGACTTCCGGTGGCACCGCCGCCCCCTGCCGGGATTCCCGGTGGACCTCCACCTATGGTGCTGGCTCCCGGCTAGGTGTGGAACCGGCCCTAGTTGTACTTGATCAGCAGGGCCATGCCGACGATCGACACCAGCCAGATGCCGGTGACGAACAGCGTGAGGCGGTCGAGGTTCTTCTCGACCACGGTCGAGCCCGACAGGCTGGACTGCACGCCGCCGCCGAACAGGCTGGACAGACCGCCACCCTTGGCGCGATGCAGCAGGACCAGGAGGACGACCAGAACACTGGTCACGACCAGGGTTATCTGCAGGGCCAATTGCATGGCCGCCAGATTACACGCCGGGGGTGGACGCTCAGGGCAGCGGGCCGCCGGCGGCGATGGCCGACAGGGTGGCGAACTGCTCGCCGTCCAGCGACGCTCCGCCGACCAGTGCGCCGTCGACGTCGGTCTGCCCGACGATCTCCCCGACGTTCTTGGCGTTGACCGAACCGCCGTAGAGAACACGCACGCCCGCCGCCACATCGGGGCCGGCCAGGCTGCCCAGTTCGGCGCGGATGGCGCCGCACACCTCCTGGGCGTCGGACGCGCTGGCGACGCGGCCGGTGCCGATCGCCCAAACGGGTTCGTAGGCGATGACGACCTGGCCGATCTGCTCGGCCGTCAGGCCGGCCAGCGAGCCTCGCAGCGATTCGGTGTTGAACTCGACGTGCTTGCCGGCCTCGCGGACCTCCAGCTGCTCACCGATGCACACGATGGGCGTCAACCCGTGTTTGAGCGCGGCCTTGGCTTTCGCGGCCACCAGCGCGTCGTCCTCACCGTGGTAGGTGCGCCGCTCGGAGTGCCCGACAATGGCGAAGGTGCAGCCGAGCTTGGCCAGGAACGCGCCGCTGATCTCACCGGTGTAGGCGCCGGAGTCGTGCTGCGAGACGTCCTGAGCCCCGTAGGTCAGCCGCAGCTTGTCGCCGTCGACGAGGGTCTGCACGCTGCGCAGGTCGGTGAACGGCGGGATGACGGTCACGTCGACTTTGTCGAAGTACTTGTCCGGCAACGAGAATGCGATCTTCTGCACCAGCGCGATCGCCTCGAAGTGGTTGAGGTTCATCTTCCAGTTGCCGGCGATCAGCGGCTTTCGGGTCATCGCGGGGGTACCTTTCAGTTCTCGAGGACGTCAATACCGGGCAGCGTCTTGCCTTCCAGATACTCCAGCGAAGCGCCGCCGCCGGTGGAGATATGCGAGAAACCGTCCTCGGCCAACCCGAGTTGACGCACCGCGGCCGCGGAGTCCCCGCCGCCGACGACGCTGAACGCGCCGCGGCCGGTGGCGCCGATGATGGCCTCCGCCACACCTCTGGTCCCGTCGGCGAACGCCGGGAACTCGAACACGCCCATCGGGCCGTTCCAGAACACCGTCTTGGCGTTCGACAGCAGCGCGGTGAACCGGCGGACCGACTCCGGCCCGATGTCCAGGCCCATCTTGTCGTCCGGGATCTTGTCGGCGGCAACGGTTTCCGGCGGCGAGTCGGCGGCGAACTTCTCCGCCACCACGATGTCCACCGGCAGGTGCAGCACGTCGCCGTAGGTGTCGAGGAGTTTGCGGCAGGTGTCGACCATGCTCTCCTCGAGCAGCGAGCTGCCGACCGAACACCCTTGTGCGGCAAGGAAGGTGAAGCACATGCCGCCGCCGATGATCAGGCTGTCGGCCTTGGTGGCGAGGTTCTCGATGACCGCCAGCTTGTCCGAGACCTTGGAGCCGCCCAGCACCACGGCGTAGGGCCGCTCGGTGGAGCTGGTCAGCTGCGCGAGCACCTTGACCTCGGTGTCCACCAGCGTGCCCGCGTAGGGCGGCAGCAGGGTGGCCACGTCGTACACCGACGCCTGCTTGCGGTGCACCACCCCGAAGCCGTCCGAGACGAACGCCCCGTCGTCACCGACGAGTTCGACCAGTGCCTTGGCGAAGGCGAGCCGCTCGGCGTCGTCCTTGCTGGTCTCACGGGCGTCGAAACGCACGTTCTCCAGCAGCAGCACGTCACCGTCGGTGAGGCCTTCCGACCGCGCCAGCGCGTCGCTGCCCACGACATCGCCGGCGAGCTGCACGTGCCGGCCGAGCCGCTCCCCCAGCGCCGCGGCCACCGGGGCCAGCGAGTACTTGGGGTCGGGCTCGCCCTTGGGACGGCCCAGGTGCGCGGTGACGACGACCTTGGCCCCGGCGTCGGACAGCGCCTTGAGCGTGGGTACCGACGCGATGATGCGGCCCGGGTCGCTGATGCGACGGTCGTCGTCGAGGGGGACGTTCAAGTCGGAGCGCACCAACACGCCCCGACCCGAGACTCCCTCGGCCAGTAGGTCAGAGAGCGACTTGATGGCCATCGTCGGCTACAGCGACTTCCCGACCAGCGCGATCAGGTCGGCGAGGCGGTTGCTGTAGCCCCACTCGTTGTCGTACCAGGACACGACCTTGGCCTGGTTGTCGATGACCTTGGTCAGGCCCGCGTCGTACAGCGAGCTGTGCGGGTCGGTGACGATGTCGGCCGACACGATCGGGGCGTCGTAGTACTTCAGGATGCCCTTCAGCGGTCCCTCGGCGGCGGCCTTCATCGCGGCGTTGATCTCGTCGACGGTGGCCGACTTGGACAGCTCGGCGGTCAGGTCGGTGACCGAGCCGGTGGGGATCGGCACGCGCAGCGCGTAGCCGTCGAGCTTGCCCTTCAGCTCGGGCAGCACCAGCCCGATGGCCTTGGCGGCACCGGTGGAGGTCGGGACGATGTTCAGCGCGGCGGCGCGGGCGCGACGCAGGTCGCTGTGCGGGCCGTCCTGCAGGTTCTGGTCCTGGGTGTAGGCGTGGATGGTGGTCATCAGGCCCTTGACGATGCCGAACTCGTCGTTGAGCACCTTGGCCAGCGGGCCGAGGCAGTTCGTGGTGCACGACGCGTTGGAGATGATGTTCTGGCTGCCGTCGTACTTGTCGTCGTTGACGCCCAGCACGATGGTGATGTCCTCGTCGCTGGCGGGCGCGGAGATGATGACCTTCTTGGCGCCGGCGTCGAGGTGGCCCTGGGCCTTCTCCCGCTTGGTGAAGATGCCGGTGGACTCGACGACCACGTCGACACCGAGGTCACCCCACGGCAGCGCCGACGGGCCCTCCTTGACCGCGAGCGCCTTGATCTTGCGGTCGCCGACGACGATGGTGTCCTCGCCCTCGAGGCTCACCTCGTAGGGCAGCCGGCCCAGGATCGAGTCGAACTTCAGCAGGTGGGCCAGCGTGGCGTTGTCGGTGAGGTCGTTGACGGCCACGATCTCGATGTCGGTGTTCTTGCCTTCGGCCTTCTGCGCGTCCAGCGCGCGGAAGAAGTTGCGTCCGATACGGCCGAAACCGTTTACGCCTACCCGGATCGTCACGTGTCTCTCCTCTGTGCTCTGTCGTTGAAGTGCTTCGTGCTCATCGAACTGCGCCGACGACTACTCGGGAAGCCAGCCTAGTGGTGCCGCCGGCGCCGTGTGCGGTCGCCCCGCGTCGAGGTCAGAGCATCCCCACACTCTGATCGACGTACGGGTTGCCCAGCCAGGTGCGGCGGATGCGCTGCAGCGTTCCGTCCTCTTCGAGTTCGGCCTGCGCGACCTGCAGACGTGCGAGAAGCTGCTGGTCGGACGTGTTCACGGCGATCGCGATGTGCTCCACCGACAGACCCTGCGCGACGACGTCGACGTCGGGGACGTCGCGCACGAGTTCGGTCAGCGCGGGGCCCAGCTTGATCAGCGCGTCGCAGCCGCCGGCGACCAGGTCGGCGACCGCGGTGGCCACCGCCCCGTGGTCGTAAAGCCTCAGGTGCGCGGCCTTGCCGTCGGCGACCAGGCTGCGGGCGAGGGTCTCGCTGGTACTGCCGCGCTGCGCGGCGACGGTCCGGCCGGCCAGGTCGTCGACCGAGCGCACCTCGGGCAGGCGGACGGTGTCGACGGCCAGCGCCTGCCCGCAGATCAGGTAGGGCGGCAGGAACGCGGCGCGGCGTTGCCGGTCGGGCGTGACGCTGACACCGGAGATCACGCAGTCGACGTCCCCCGCGGCGAGCCGGTCGAAGATCCCGTCGAATTCCGCGCCGTCGTAGGACACGAACTCGACCGCGTCGCCCAGCACACCGGCCAGCGCCGTCATCACGTCGATGTCGAGCCCGCCACCGCCGGGCATCGCGTTGAACGGCGGATAGGGCGGCGCCACCCCGACACGCAACGTCGTCATGTCACCAACGTAGGCGGTTTTCCGTCGCGCCGGATCTCAGGCGTCTTCGAGCAGGTCCGGGGTGACCGCCGACTCGGTGTCGGGGATGCCGTCCTGTTTGGCCTTGCGGTCGGCCATCGACAGCAGTCGTCGGATCCGGCCTGCCACAGCGTCTTTGGTCATCGGTGGGTCGGCGAGCCGGCCGAGTTCCTCCAGCGAGGCCTGACGGTGCGCGACCCGCAGGTGACCTGCGGCGGCCAGGTGATCGGGGACGCTGTCGCCGAGGATCTCCAGCGCACGTTCCACCCGGGCGGCCGCGGCGACAGCAGCACGCGCGGACCGACGCAGGTTCGCGTCGTCGAAGTTGGCCAGCCGGTTGGCGGTGGCGCGGACCTCGCGGCGCATGCGCCGCTCCTCCCACGTCAGCCGGGTGTCCTGGGCGCCCATCCGGGTGAGCAGCGCGCCGATCGCCTCTCCGTCGCGCACCACCACCCGGTCGCTGCCGCGCACCTCGCGGGCCTTCGCGCTGACCCCGAGTCGTCGCGCGGCGCCGACGAGCGCCAGCGCGGCCTCCGGTCCGGGGCAGCTGACCTCCAGCGCCGAGGAACGACCGGGCTCGGTCAACGATCCATGCGCCAAAAATGCTCCGCGCCAGGCGGCTTCGGCGTCGGCCACGCTGCCGCCGACCACCTGGGCCGGCAGGCCCCGCACCGGGCGGCCGCGCAGGTCCAGCAGTCCGGTCTGGCGCGCCAGCGCCTCACCGTCCTTGGCGACGCGCACCACGTACCGGGTGTTCTTGCGGATGCCGCTGGCCGAGAGCACGTGCACCACGGCGTTGTACCCGTACAGGTCGTAGATGTCCTTGCGCAGGCGCCGGGCGATGATGCCCAGGTCGACCTCCGCCTCCACCACCACGCGACCCGACACGATGTGCAACCCGCCCGCGAAGCGCAGCAGCGAGGCCACCTCGGCGCGGCGGGCGCTGACCGAATTGACCACCAAGCGGCTGAGTTCGTCTTTGACCTCGGCTGTCATCGCCACGGGTCGTCACCTCTCGGTCCGTTCGCTGTCCGGGTGGACACGGTCGGCTCGGCAACCGTGCCGGCGGGTTCCGCACCTTTTTGGAGCACCCCCTCCAATGCCGCGGCCAACTTCGCCGGGTCATGTAAAGGTGTACCAGGTCGTGACACGTCAGCAAACTCGACGTGAGCGCCCAGAATCGTGGCGGTGCGGCGCAACTGTTCGCGCTCACGTTCACCGGGGACCCGCGCCGAGTCGACGATGATATCGCCGATCGTGAAGTCGTCGGGGGCGTGCTGGGACAGGACGTGGATGTGCCGCTCCACGGAGAACCCGGCCGTCTCCCCCGGCTCGGCCACGAGATTGAGCACCAGCGCCCGTCGCGCCGTGGTCTCCTTCAGCGCCGCGGCCAGTTCGGGCACCAGCACGTGCGGGATGACGCTGGTGAACCAGGAGCCCGGACCCAGCACCACCAGATCGGCGTGGAGGATCGCATCGACGGCCTGCCGCGTCGCCGGTGGGTCGCCCGGCAGCAGCCGCACCCGGCGCACCTTTCCGACGGTGGTGGCGATCGCGACCTGGCCGCGGATCGCGCGGCTGACCCGCGGGTCGGATTCCAACCCGACCACGTCGGCCTCGATACCCAGTCCCACCGGGCACATCGGCAGCACCCGACCCTTGACGCCCAGGATGCGTCCCAGTTCGTCGAGCGCGGCAACCGGATCGGCCAGCACCTCGCTGAGACCGGCGAGCATCAGGTTCCCGATCGGGTGCCCGGCCAGCGCACCGCTGCCACCGAACCGGTGCTGGATGATCGTCGCCCACAACCGGCCGTGCGGGCTGTCGGAAGCCAACGCCGCCAACGCCATTCGCAGATCACCGGGTGGCACCACGTCGAGCTCGCTGCGCAGCCGGCCCGACGAACCACCGTCGTCGGCGACGGTGACCACCGCGGTGACGTGCGGGGTCAGTCGCCGGGCGGCCGACAAGGTCGCATAGAGACCGTGGCCACCGCCGAGGGCGACGATGCGCACACTCATTCGCGGCCCAGATCCCGGTGCAGCACCCGCACCGTCAGGTCGGTGTCGGCCAGTCGCTCGGCGAGCGCCTCGGCCATCGCGACGCTGCGGTGTTTCCCACCGGTGCATCCGATCGCGACAGTCATGTAGCGCTTGCCCTCCCGCCGGTACCCGTCGATCACGACATCCAACAGCTGATGGTAGGAGTCGAGGAATTCGACGGCGCCGGGTTGACCGAGGACGTAGTCGCGTACATCGGGGTGCTGCCCGGAGTGCCGGCGCAGGCTGTCGACCCAGTGCGGGTTGGGCAGGAACCGGACGTCCATCACCGTGTCGGCGTCCATGGGCAGGCCGTATTTGTAGCCGAACGACTCGACGGTGACGCTGGTGTGGGCGGCGGCCGGTCCGGCGAACGCCAGCTCGATGCTCTCCCGCAGCCCGTGCACCGACAGCCCGGAGGTGTCGATCACCAGGTCCGCCGACGCGCGCACCGGCGCCAGCAGGGCGCGCTCGGCGGCGATGCCCTCGGCGAGCGTCTGGTTGCCCTGCAGCGGATGACTGCGGCGGTTCTGCTCGTAGCGGCGTACCAGGATGTCGTCGGACGCCTCCAGGAACAACACCCGCGGAGCGATGTTGCGGGTCGCCAGTTCGCTGCGGACGAAGTCGAGGTCGCCGGTGAAGCCCCGCGACCGCACGTCCATCACGACCGCGAGCTGCGTGATGCGTGACCCGGCGGCCAGACCGAACTCCACCATCCGGGTGATCAGTTCCGGCGGCAGGTTGTCGGCGACGTACCAGCCGAGGTCTTCGAGCACCTTGGCCGCGGTGCCGCGACCGGCCCCCGACAACCCGGTGACCAACACCACGTCGATACCGCTGTCACCTGTCTCGACATCCTTCTCGCTGCCGGCAGTGCCGGTCCCCCCGCGCAAGTCTTTGTGCATGCCCTGCTCTGTCATCCCGATACCCTGCTCTGATCATTGCCGATCGCCGGTACGGGCGCGTCGGAATCCGATGAGCTGCCCAATGCCTCCAGGACCGCCCGGGCGGTCGCCTCCCCGATTCCGGGCACGGTGGTGATCTCCTCGATGCTGGCCGCCCTGAGTTTGGCCAGCGAGCCGAAGTGCGTGACCAGCGCTTTGCGCCGATGCTCACCGAGCCCGCGCACCGAGTCCAGCGCCGAGGCCGTCATGCGTTTGGAGCGCTTGCTGCGGTGGTAGCTGACCGCGAAGCGGTGCGCCTCGTCGCGGATGCGCTGCAGCAGATAGAGGCCGTCGCTGTTGCGCGGCAGGATGACGGGGTCGGGCTCGGCAGGCACCCACACCTCTTCGAGGCGCTTGGCCAGACCGATCACCGCGACGTCGGTGACGCCGAGGTCCTCGAGCACCGCCGCAGCCGCGTTGACCTGTGGGGCCCCGCCGTCGACGACGAACAGGTTCGGTGGGTAGGCGAACCGCTTGGGTCGCTCCTCGTCGGCGCGGCCGCCCTCGGCCTGATCACGCAGGTGCCGGTAGAAGCGCCGGCGCGTCACCTCGGCGATGGAGGCCACGTCGTCGGACCGACCGTCGCCCGCGGCTTCCCGGATCGCGTAGTGCCGGTAGTCGGACTTGCGCGGCAATCCGTCCTCGAAGACCACCAGCGAGGCCACCACGTCGGTGCCCTGCACGTGGCTGATGTCGACGCACTCGATGCGCAGCGGGGCGTCCTGCAACCCGAGCGCCTCCTGAATGCTCTGCAGCGCAGCACTTCTGGCGGTGAAGTCACCCGCCCGTTTCAGCTTGTGCCGGGCCAGCGCCTGCTCGGCGTTGCGTTTGACGGTCTCGGCCAGCGCGCGTTTGTCCCCGCGCTGGGCCACCCGCAGCGACACCCGCGACCCGCGCAGTTGGCACAGCCAGGTCTCCAGCTCGCCGGCGGTGTCGGGCAGCACCGGCACCAGCACCTGCCTGGGCACCGGGTTGGTGGTTTCGTCGCCGCCGCCGTCGCTGGCCCCGCCGAGCGCGGCCTGATCACCGTAGAACTGCGTGAGGAACTGCTCGACGAGATATTCCTGCGTCGATTCGCCTGGTTCGCCGGACTTTTCGATGATCCAGCCGCGCTGCCCGCGGACCCGGCCGCCGCGCACGTGGAACACCTGCACGGCGGCCTCGAGATCGTCGTCGGCGAAGGCCACCACGTCGGCGTCGGTGCCGTCGCCGAACACCACGGCCTGTTTCTCCAGCGCGCGGCGCATCGCGCCGATGTTGTCGCGCAACCGGGCCGCGCGCTCGAAGTCCAGCTCGGCGGCCGCGGCGTTCATCTGCTGTTCCATCTCGCGGATCAGCCGATCGGTCTTGCCGGCGAGGAAATCGCAGAAATCCAGCACGATCTGGCGGTGTTCCTCGGCCGAGACGCGCCCCACACACGGTGCCGAGCACTTGTCGATGTAGCCGAGCAGGCACGGCCGCCCGATCTGGCTGTGCCGCTTGAACACTCCGTTGGAGCAGGTGCGCGCCGGGAACACCCGGGTCAACAGGTCCAGCGTCTCGCGGATGGCCCAGGCGTGGGAGTAGGGGCCGAAGTAGCGCACCCCTTTGCGCCGCGGTCCCCGGTAGACCTTCAGTCGCGGATACTCCTCGTTGAGCGTGACCGCCAACACGGGGTAGGACTTGTCGTCGCGGTAGCGGATGTTGAACCGCGGATCGAACTCCTTGATCCAGTTGTATTCGAGTTGCAGCGCCTCGACTTCGGTGGTGACGACGGTCCACTCGACCGCCGCGGCGGTGGTCACCATCTGGCGGGTCCGCGGCGCCAGCCCCGAGATGTCGGCGAAGTAGGAGTTCAGTCGGCTGCGCAGGCTCTTGGCCTTGCCGACGTAGATGACCCGGCCGTGCGGGTCGAGGAAGCGGTAGACGCCCGGTTCGACGGGGATCGACCCTGGGGCCGGTCGGTACGTCGATGGATCGGGCACGGACCCAGGTTACTGCGGCGCCGTCATGGGCGGTCCCCCGTGACCCGGTAGCGCTGCACCAGCGCGCGTACCCGGTCCATCGCGTCGACCGCGCGTGCCTTGTCGACGGCCTGGATCGCCATCACCGGGATGTACTCGTCGTCGGGCAGGTCCAGCCGCGCCCACCGCGCCCCGGGATGGAACGAGATGTCGCGCACCTCGTCCCACGGAACGACGCGGTAGCCGAACAGATTTCGTACCGCGACCCCGCGCGGGCCGATGCGCAACCGCGGCCGCCCGAACAGGCACACGAAGATCGCGATGACCACGCCCAGCGCGCCGATCGCGATCTGGTCGGCGGTGGTGAAGATCACCCCTGTCGACGACTTCTTCAGCAGCGCCCCGACGATGATGTGCGCGGCCGCGATGATCACGGCCGCGCCGTAGGCGAACCGCGGCGTGAGAACCGGCTTGACCTCGGTGTCCCACTGCTGATCGGTCACGTGCCCGCCCGCAGGTTCCGCAACGTGAGTGCGGTGGACAGGGCGGCCGCGGCGGCCTGGGCGCCCTTGTCCTCGGTCGAGTCGGGCAGCCCCGCGCGGGCCAGCGCCTGGGCCTCGGTGTCGGTGGTCAGCACACCGTTGGCCACGGGGGTCGAGGCGTCCAGCGACACCCGGGTCAGCCCCTGGGTGACCGCGTCGCAGACGTAGTCGAAGTGCGGGGTCTCACCGCGGATGACCACACCGAGCGCCACCACGGCGTCGTGGCCGGCCGCCAATGCCTGTGCCACGACCGGGATCTCGATGGCGCCCAACACGCGCACCACCGTCGGCTCGGTCACGCCGGCGTCCGCGGCGGCCCGGCGCGCACCGTCGAGCAGCGCGTCGCAGATGGTCTCGTGCCAGGTGCTGGCGACGATGCCGAGTTTGACGTCGGAAGCGTCGAGGTCCGGCAGGTCCGGGACTCCGGCGGCCGGGCTCATACCGCTCCCCCGAACTCGCCGGGAACCGCTTCGTCGAAGTCGTCGAGGCCGGTCAGGTCGTGCCCCATGCGGTCGCGCTTGGTCATCAGGTAGCGGATGTTCTCGGCGTTGGCACGCACCGGCAGCGGTACACGTTCGATGATGTGCAGCCCGTAGCCGTCCAGCCCGACGCGTTTGGCGGGGTTGTTGGTCAGCAGCCGCATGGAACGCACCCCGAGATCGTTGAGGATCTGCGCGCCGATGCCGTAGTCGCGGGCGTCGGCGGGCAGACCGAGCTTGAGGTTGGCGTCAACGGTGTCGTCACCGGCGTCCTGCAGCTGGTAGGCCTGCAGCTTGTGCATCAGACCGATGCCGCGCCCTTCGTGACCGCGCATGTAGAGCACCACCCCGCGTCCCTCCCGGGCCACCATCGCCAGCGCAGCATCGAGCTGGGGCCCGCAGTCGCAGCGCCGCGATCCGAACACGTCACCGGTCAGGCATTCGGAGTGCACCCGCACCAGCACGTCGTGGCCGTCGCTGTCCGGTCCGGCGATGTCGCCCTTGACCAGGGCGACGTGTTCCACCTCGTCGTAGATGCTGGTGTAGCCGACCGCGCGGAAGTCACCGTGCCGGGTCGGGATCCGCGCCTCGGCGACGCGTTCGATGTGCTTCTCGTGCTTGCGCCGCCACTCGATGAGATCGGCGATGGAGATCAGCGCCAGGTCGTGTTCGTCGGCGAAGATCCGCAGCTCGTCGGTCTGGGCCATCGCGCCCTCGTCCTTCTGGCTGACGATCTCGCAGATGGCTCCGGCCGGTTGCAGCCCGGCCATCCGGGCCAGGTCCACGGCGGCCTCGGTGTGGCCGGGGCGGCGCAGCACACCGCCGTCCTTGGCGCGCAACGGCACCACGTGGCCGGGTTTGGTGAAGTCGTCGGCCACCGCGTTCGGGTCCGCGAGCAGCCGCATCGTGGTGGCCCGGTCCGATGCCGAGATCCCGGTCCCGACACCGATTTTCGCGTCGACCGTAACGGTGTAGGCGGTGCCGTGCTTGTCCTGGTTGACCGCGTACATCGGCAACAGGCCGAGCCGGTCGCAGATCTCGCCGTCGAGCGGCACGCACAGGTATCCCGACGTGTAGCGGACCATGAACGCGACGAGCTCGGGAGTGGCTTTCTCGGCGGCGAAGATCAGGTCGCCCTCGTTCTCCCGATCCTCGTCGTCGATGACGACCACGGCCTTACCTGCGGCGATGTCGGCCACCGCACGTTCGACCGAATCCAGCCTGGTCATCCTCACCACCTTCGACCGGTTCCGCGCGGAACCTCGGTGCATTCCGTTGTGGAGTGCTGCTGTCAGTATGAACCACGCCGGCGGCCCGGTTATTGCCCGGCAGCGCTCAGTGGGACGCCACCGCGGCCAACGCGGTGCAATCGAACAGCATCATGGTCTCGTCGCAGATGAGGGTGTCCATCCGTTTGCCGGCCACCGCCTGATACAGCGGAGACAGGCCGCCCGCACCCGGCAGCATCCAGTCGTGCGGCTCGATCATGATGCAGGTGAACGACGCGATGGCCTCCGGAGAGGCTGCGCACACCTCGGTTTCGGCGCCTTCGATGTCCAGCTTGACGATCAACGGCGCAGCGTCGGGAACCTCCGCGATGAGCTGCTCGAGAGTCATCGACGGGGTGATGCCGCCGTCGGCCACCCGGTTGGCCCAGGACCCGTGTCCGCAATCGAGGAGGTCGACGCCGCGGTCGTGGCTCCACAGCGCAGCGTGCACCGGGCGGATGCGCGGATTCACTTCGCAGTTGCGTGTGAGAAGTTCGACACAGTCGCGGTCGGGTTCCACGGCGATCACCGTCGCGTCGGGGAAGTTCTCGGCCAGGAACAGCGCCGAGTACCCGACGTTGGCGCCCGCGTCGACGATCAACGGCACCCGTCCGGCGGCCCGGAGTTCGGCGGCGACCGCGTTGAGGCGGGTCATCCAGAACGGCGGCGCCGAGTACTCGCCGGCGCTGAAGATCTGGGCCAGGACGTAGGAGTCACTGTCGGTGGGCCGCACCCACAGACGGTGCGGTCCGCACGCCACGGTCACCGGCCGGCGCCGTCCGAGCAGGCGCCGCGCCGTCAACTTCACTGCCGAGGGGGCGCCGATGCTGCGGCTGAGCGCCAACGTGTGGCCGACGTGCTCACGCGCGGTACCGATGGCGAACCTCCTGCTGCAGACCCCCTGACTTCGTTTCCGCTGTCTAACAGAGCTCTTGGGACCGCGCAATGGCTACCCTGCGCGACCCGGAGGCGTCAGTGGCCCGGACGGTCCTGCTGCGCCCCGAGCAGCCGCTCGACGTATTTGGCGATCACATCGACCTCGAGGTTGACGTCCGCGCCGACCTCGGCGTGACCCAGGGTCGTCATCTCCAGGGTGGTCGGGATCAGCGACACCTCGAACCAGTCGTGGCCCAGGCCCGAAACGGTCAGCGACACGCCGTCGACGGTGATCGACCCTTTCTGCACCACATACCGCGCAAGGGCCGTCGGCAACGCGATGCGCACCACGGTCCAGTGCTCTGAGGGGGTGCGGCTGATGATGTGACCGGTGTCGTCGACGTGGCCCTGCACGATGTGCCCGCCGAGGCGGCTGTTGAGCGCCGCTGCGCGTTCGAGGTTGACGCGCGCGCCGACGTCGATGCCGCGCAGGCTGGAGCGGCTCAGTGTCTCGTTCATCACATCGGCGGTGAACGCGCCGTCGGCCAGGACGTCGACGACGGTCAGGCAGACGCCGTTGACCGCGATCGAATCACCGTGGCCGGCATCGGAAGTCACCACCGGCCCCCGGATCACCAGGCGCGCGGAATCGCCGAGCGCCTCCTTGCCGACGACCTCGCCCAACTCTTCGACGATTCCGGTGAACACGGGCCCAGCCTAGAGGCCGCGCGTGTTCGGCGAGCACGACCATCAGCACGCACCCTCTACGATGCAGGAATGCAGACCCGCCTGTTGGCGCTCTTCGCCGCCCTGACCGCCGCCCTTCTCGTTGTCGCAGGCTGCTCGAGTTCCTCTTCCGAGGAGTCGGGCGCGGACCTGCCCGATGCCGCGACGCTGCTGAGCGAGTCGAGCCAGACCACCAGGGGCCAGACCAGCGCGCATCTGTCCCTGTCGGTCCAGGGGCAACTCGCCGACCTGCCCGTCGAGTCCCTCGAGGGGGATCTGACGCAGGCTCCCAGCGTCGCCGCCAAGGGCACCGCCGACATCGTGTTCATGGGCCAGCGCCTCGAGGGCGTGGATTTCGTGGTGTCCGACGGTGATCTCTACGCGGCGCTGACCTCGGGCGGCAGTCTGTCGAACTTCGGTCCGGCCGCCGACGTCTACGACGTCGCCGCGATCCTGGACCCCGATGCGGGCCTGGCCAACGTGCTGGCCAACTTCTCCGACGCCCAGTCCGACGGCCGGGAGACCATCGACGGTGTCGGCACCGTCCGGATCACCGGCAACGTCAGCGCCGACGCGGTCAACAAGATCGCGCCGCAGATCGCCGCGACCGGCCCGGTGCCGGGCACCGCGTGGGTCGCCGAGGAGGGCGAGCACGAACTGATGCAGGCGCGCCTGGAGCCCAGCCCCGGCAACAGCGTGACCATGACGCTCACCAAGTGGGGCCAGCCCGTGACGATCGACAAGCCCGCGGCCTGATGAGCGTTTCGCCTCCGCTCCTCGCGTCGACCAACCGGCGCGTCGCGATCAGCGCGGGCAGCCTCGCGGTGGTCCTCGGGGCGCTGGACACCTATGTCGTGGTGACGATCATGACCGACATCATGCGCGACGTCGGTATCGGCATCAATCAGATCCAGCGCGTCACCCCGATCATCACCGGCTACCTGTTGGGTTACATCGCCGCGATGCCGCTGCTGGGCCGCGCGTCCGACCGCTTCGGCCGCAAGATGCTCATCCAGGTCAGCCTCGCCGGGTTCGCGGTGGGTTCGGTGGTGACCGCGCTGTCGACGGACCTGACCATCCTGGTTCTGGGCCGCATCATCCAGGGCACGGCCAGCGGGGCGTTGCTTCCGGTGACGCTGGCGCTGGCCGCGGATCTGTGGGCGGCACGTAACCGTGCCGCGGTCCTCGGCGGGGTCGGGGCCGCCCAGGAGCTCGGCAGTGTGCTCGGTCCGGTGTACGGCATCACGCTGGTGTGGCTGTTCGGCCACTGGCAGTCGGTGTTCTGGGTCAACGTGCCGCTGGCCGCCATCGCGATGGTGATGATCCACTTCAGCCTGCCGAACCGGCTGGAGAGCGAGGATCGGCAGAAGGTGGACGTGGTCGGCGGGCTCCTGCTGGCCGTGGCGCTCGGGCTGGCCGTGATCGGCCTGTACAACCCGGCGCCCGACGGCAAGCAGGTGTTGCCCAGCTGGGGTCCACCGGTGCTGATCGCCGCGGCGGTGGCGACGGTCGCGTTCTTCGTCTGGGAGAAGTTCGCCCGGACACGACTGCTGGACCCGGCGGGTGTGCGCTTCCGCCCGTTCCTGGCCGCGCTGGGCGCGTCGCTGGCGGCCGGCGCGGCGCTGATGGTCACGCTGGTCAACGTCGAGCTGTTCGGACAGGGCGTGCTCGGCCAGGACCAGAACGAGGCCGCGTTCCTGCTGCTGCGATTCCTGATCGCGCTGCCGATCGGCGCGCTGATCGGCGGCTGGCTGGCCACCCGCGTCGGCGACCGCATCATCGCGTTCGCCGGACTGCTGATCGCCGCGGGCGGCTACCTGCTCATCTCGAAATGGCCGGTCGACCTGCTGGCCGCACGCCACGATCTCGGGGTGATCAGCCTGCCGACGCTGGACACCGACCTCGCGATCGCCGGCTTCGGCCTGGGCCTGGTGATCGGCCCGCTGACCTCGGCGACGCTGCGGGTGGTGCCGTCGGCGCAGCACGGCATCGCCTCGGCCGCGGTGGTGGTCTCGCGGATGATCGGCATGTTGATCGGCATCGCCGCGCTCAGTGCGTGGGGGCTCTACCGGTTCAACCAGCATCTGGCCGCCCTGCCGCCCAGTACCGGCGGCAACAGCCTGGCCGAGCGGCTGGCCGCCGAGGCCAACCGGGTGCGCGAGGCCTACGTCCTGCAGTACGCGGAGATCTTCTCGATCACCGCGATCGTGTGCGTGGTGGGCGCGGTGCTCGGGTTGCTGATCAGTGCGCGCGACGAGCACGCCGACGAGCCGGAGCCGGCGCAGCGGCCTCAGCAGCGCTCGACGCCGGGCGCCATCACCTGAAATCCGGGTGCCGGTGCGGCCTCCCGCTGGGTCATCTTCTGCAGGTCACGCAGCACGTCGCGGATGACGTTCCGGACGATGGCGGGTGTGACCAGGTCGATGGGAAGCCAATTCTGCACAGCAGTCATGGTGGGTCCCTTTCTCGTGCTCTCATGCGCAACTCGTCAGTGAAAGCGCGATATTCCCGCCGAGACGAACTCGGCGCCGGGCCCGAGTCTAGTCGCTGTGCCGCTGCCGGGGTGTGAGGCTGAGCATCACGTCGGGCCCCACCTGCGCCATCGCGTCGAACTGCCACCGATGTGCGCCTGTGATACTCGACACCCCCACGTCGTCGACGGCGGTGATCGGGCCGCCCAGCAGGATCGGTGCGACATAGGCGAGCATCCGGTCGACCAGACCGGCGCGTACGAACGCGCCCGCGAGTGTCGGCCCACCCTCCAGCAGCACGTCGGTGCGGTCGGACAGTGCCCGCAGCACCTCGTGCGGGTCGCGGGTGCGGAGCACCGTGGTCTGCGCGTCGCCGTTGAGAACCCTTGCGTCGGAGGGTATTTCACGATGTCCCACCACCACCCGCAGCGGCTGGTGGTCGGCGAGCCCGCCGTCGGGTAGCCGTGCGGTCAACGTCGGGTCGTCGGTCAGCACCGTGCCCGTTCCCACCACGATGGCGTCCGCCGCCGCGCGGCGCCGGTGGACGTCGGCGCGCGCAGCTTCGCCGGTGATCCACTGGCTGGTGCCGTCGGCCGCGGCGCTGCGACCGTCGACGCTCATCGCGAATTTCCAAGTCACATGCGGAGATCCGGTGCGCTGCTTGTGCAGCCATTCCCGCAGGGATTCCCGCGTCACGGTGTCGGCCGACACCCCGGCGGTGACGCGCACGCCGGCGGCGGCCAGACGGGCGGCGCCTCCCGCGGCGACCGGGTTGGGATCGGTGACCGCGAACGCGACTGCGGAGACGCCGGCGGCCAGGAGTGCCTCGACGCAGGGCGGTGTGCGACCGGTGTGGTTGCACGGTTCCAGCGTGACCACCGCGGTCCCGCCGGCCGCGCGCTCCCCGGCGCTGCGCAGCGCCACCACCTCGGCGTGCGGCCCCCCGGTCGGTGCGGTCGCACCGACACCGGCGATCTGCCCGTCGCGGTCCAGGATGACCGCTCCCACAGGGGGATTCGGATAGGTCCGGCCCTTGACCCGCTCACCCTGCTCGATCGCGGCGGCCATCGCCGCGTCGAGGTTCACAGCGACAGGTGCGGGGCTGCCGCTGCGGCCTGTTGGCGCAGCGAGCGCACCGCGGCGGCCGGGTCGTCGGCGCTGTAGACGGCCGAACCGGCGACGAAGCAGTCCACCCCGGCTTCGGCGGCCGCCTCGATGGTGTCGGCGTTGATGCCGCCGTCGATCTCGATGAGAATCGTCAGCTCACCGGCATCGACGAGGCGGCGCGCGGTGCCGACCTTGGGCAGCACCTCGGCGATGAACTTCTGGCCGCCGAAACCCGGTTCGACCGACATCACCAGCAACGTGTCGAAGTCGCGCAGGATCTCCAGGTAGGGCTCGATCGGGGTGCCGGGCTTGATCGCCAGGCCGGCTTTCGCGCCGGCCGCGCGGATGTCGCGGGCCACGGCGATCGGGTTGTCGGTGGCTTCGGCGTGGAAGGTGACGTTGTGCGCCCCCGCCTCGGCGTACGGCGGGGCCCATTTGTCGGGCCGCTCGATCATCAGGTGGCAGTCCATCGGGATGTCGGTGACCTGTAGCAGCGACTCCACGACCGGCAGACCGAGGGTCAGATTGGGCACGAAGTGGTTGTCCATCACGTCGACATGGAGCCAGTCGGCGCCCTCGACCGCGGCCACCTCGTCGGCTAGCCGGGCGAAGTCCGCCGACAGGATCGACGGGGCGATCAACGGCGCGGACGAAGCGTGTGATGCAGCCATGTCCCAGAGCCTAACGCTGCGCGTGCACCCTCAACGCCGCGGCGAACATCGCGTCGGTGCCGTGCCGGTGCGGCCACAGCTGCACCGACGTCGAATCGCCGATGTCGTCGGCCGGGGCGAACAGCGGGCGGGTGTCCAGCGCGGTGACCGGGTGCCGGCGCAGCGCGTCGGCGACCACGCCGGCGGTCTCGGCCAGGTGGGGTGAACACGTCGCGTAGAGCACCACCCCGCCGGGGCGGGTCAGGTCGATGGCCGCGGCGAGGAGTTCGCGCTGCAGCTTGGCCAGCGGTGCGACGTCGCGTGGTTGCCGCCGCCAGCGCGCTTCGGGGCGGCGGCGCAGCGCCCCCAGCCCGGTGCAGGGCGCGTCGACCAGCACCCGGTCGAAGCCGGGCGCCAGGCCGGATTCGCGGCCGTCGACGCGGTGCACGGTGACCGGCAACCCGGCGGTGTTCTCCTCCACGAGATCGGCGCGCCGCGGCGCAGGCTCCACCGCGTCGACGGTGGCGCCGGCGGCGCGGCCCAGCGCGGCCAGCAGCGCGGTCTTGCCGCCGGGGCCGGAGCACAAGTCGAGCCAGCGTCCGGTGTCGGGGCCCTCGACCGGTGCCAGCGCCAGCGCCTGCGCGACCAGCTGGCTCCCTTCGTCCTGCACCAGCACCCGGCCGTCGCGCAGGGCCGCGACCTGCCCGGGATCGCCTTCGTCGAGGTAGACCGCATACGGCGAGTAGGCGCCGACGGTGCCGCCGGACTGCTCGGCCAGTTCCTGCGCCGTGAGGTCCCCCGGACGTGCCGCCAGGTGCACGATCGGGCGGGCGTCGTCACTGGCCAGCAATGCGGCGAGTTCGTCGGCGCGCGCGCCGAGCGCGTCGGCGAACGCCTGGGCGATCCAGCGGGGATGCGCATGCACGAACGCGAGATGCCCGATGGGGTCGGCGGCCCGCGCGGGCGCGAGTTCCTCGACCCACGACGCCTCGTCGCGACGGGCGATGGTGCGCAGCACCCCGTTGACGAATCCGGCTCTGGCCGTGTCGAACTCGATGCCGGCCTGCTCCACGGTGGTGGACACCGCGGCGTGATCCTCGACGCGCGTGCGCAGCAGCTGGTAGGCGCCCAGGCGCAGCAGATCGAGCAGCACGGGGTCGATGCGCTCCACCGGCCGACCGGCCGCCGCGGCGATCACCGCGTCGAGCAGGCCGCGGCTGCGGCACGCGCCGTACGCCAGTTCGGTGGCGAAAGCTGCGTCCCGGCCGCTGATCCCGCGTTCGCGCAGGATGGCGGGCAGAGCGAGGTTGGCGTAGGCATCGTTGTCGGTGACCGCGCGCAGCACGTCGAACGCTGCGCGGCGCGCCGGATCGAGCGGCCTGCGCTTGGGCGGGCGGCGCCGGCCCGGCCCCGTCACTGCGCCCACCCGATGTCCTCGAGCCGGGCACCGCGCGCCCAGTCGGCGGCCTTCATCTCCTTCTTGCCCGGCGGTTGCACGGTCGACAGCTCCACGGCAACCGAACCGGTGCCCACCCGAACCGACTTCTTCCCGACCGAAATCTGGCCGGGCGCAAGGCCGTCGGCAGTGTCCCCGGACAGCATCGCGACGGGGCCGACCTTGACGCGCAGATCGCCGATCATCGTCCACGCCCCCGGGTTGGGGGTCACCGACCGGATGCGCCGTTCGATGACGTGGGCGGGGAGATCCCACCGGATCCGCGCGTCCTCGACGCTGATCTTGGGGGCGACGCTGACTCCCTCGGCGGGTTGGGGCACCGCGGTCAGCGTGCCGGCCTCGACCCCGTCGAGGGTGGCCTCGAGCAGTTCGGCGCCGGAGACCGACAACCGGTCGAGCAGATCACCGGCGGTGTCGGTGGGGCGGATGGTCTCGGTGACCACGCCGTACACCGGTCCCGAGTCCAGATCGCGTTCGATCTGGAACGTCGTGGCCCCGGTCACCGTGTCGCCGGCGGCCAGCGCGGCCTGCACGGGCGCAGCGCCGCGCCACGCCGGAAGGACCGAGAAATGCAGGTTCACCCAACCGTGTCGGGGTACCGCCAGCAGTTCGTCGCGCAACAGTGCCCCGAACGCGACGACCGGGCAGCAGTCCGGACCGATCTCGGTCAGCTCGGCCACGAACTCCGCCGAGTTGGGTCGGCGCGGTCGCAGGACCGGGATGCCGTACTCGGTTGCCAGTTGCGCCACCGGCGACGGGGTCATCCGGCCGCGGCGCCCGACCGGAGCATCGGGACGGGTGAGCACGGCGAGGACCTCGTGGCGGGGAGAGTCGATCAGCCGGCGCAGGGACGGCAGGGCCGGTTCCGGCGTGCCGGCGAAGACGAGACGCACCGCGTCAGTCTAGGAGGCCCTCTTGCCGGCGAGGTGCCTGGTAGTACTCCTTCTCGCCCACCCCGGTCAGCGGCGCGACGAACATCCACGGGATCGTGGTGAGGAGGCGATTGAGGCCGGCCACCGCGTCGTTGTAGTACTGGCGCGCGAACGCCAGCTTGTCCTCGGTGTCGGCGAGGTTGCGTTGCAGATCCAGGAAGTTGGCCGACGAGTTCAACTGCGGATGGCTCTGTGCCAGCGCCAGGACCGGGCCCAGCGCGTCGTCGAGTTGACGCTCGGCGGTGCTGCGCCGTGTCACCGAGCCGCTGCCGGTCGCCGCGGTCAGGGCGGCGTGGGCGTCGGTCACGCGATCGAGCACCGCCTTCTCGTGCGCGGCGAAACTCGTCACGGTGTGCACCAGCGCGGGGATCAGCGCGGCGCGCCGGCTCAGTTCGACGTCGATGCCCGACAGCGCTTCGCTGACCCGGACGTCTGCCGACCGGATCTTGTTGTGGCCGGCGACGAAAACGGTCAGCACCGACACCGCGATCACCAGCGCGACGATCAGCACGAAGGTCACCACGATCCGCCTCCTCCCCCGCCGCCACCGCCGCCTCCGCCGCCGCTGGAGCCGCTCGAGCCGCCCGACGAGGACGAGGTCTGCGACGCGGTGTAGGCGCCGATCGACGCGGACAACGCCGAGTCGAAACTGTCGAAGTCCGGGCCGTCGCCACCGCCGTCGTCCCCGCCCCCGTGCCCCGATCCTGCGCCGTACCACTCGGGTTGGGGTGGCGCCGTGCCGGTTTCGGCCCGGTACTTCGCCGCCCACACCGAGGCGGCGCCTGCGGCCACCGCGAACGGGACATAGGCGGTGTAGAGGTCCTTGCGGGCACCGAAGTCGAACCGGGCCTCCGCCGAGTCGGTGGTCAGCACCCGGTGGAAACCGCCTGCGCGCGACCAGAGTTCGCGGCCGCTCGCGGTGCGGCGGGTGCCGACGCCGTCCTTCCAGGACGGCGCCGAGAACAGGAAAAACGCGGCGAACGGCAGCGCCGAGATCGTCGCGGAGAAGCCCCAGCGGAAGAACGCGCAGACCATGAGCACGAACGCCACGGCATTGGCGACGCGCAGCCAGAGTTCTCTGCGGCGAGGGATCATGTACCCCGACGACACCGCCCAGGTGCGCACCGCGGAGGCCATGTCCGATTTGCCCGTGGACAGCTTCTTGCCTGCCGATGCGGTCTTCTTGGCCTGGAACTCCTTGCCGCGCCGGTCGACTTTGAGAGCCGCCGCGACGGCGGCGCCGACCGGGTCGACGTCACGCCAACGTGCGGGTTCGGCGATGCCCGTGATGTTCCAGTGGCCCGCGTTGACCTGCCGCAACTCCACCAGTCCGCGTTCGGCGAGGTGGAACAGCGTGGCCGTGAGACCGGTCGCGGGAACCGATTCGGTGCGGATGTACTCGGTCTGCACCGGGCCCAGACCTGCCGGCGGCGCGTACTGCAGCGGGAAACCCGGCGAACGTTCGAGCACGGTGCGAAACCACAGCAGCGCCACCAGCGCCGCGAGCAGCGTCAGCCCGGCGGTGCGCCACAGCCCGTCCGGCGACTGCCCCAGGACGCGGTCCCAGTGCTGGGCCCAGGGCAGTTCGGCCCGCGGCGGGGGCGTCAGGTCGACGGTCGCGCGCACGGTGACCGGGGTGCGCGGCGGCAGGTCGACCGCCGAGAGGGTGACCCGGTTGCCGCGCGTCGTGAGGTCCACACAGGGTTCGCCGACGCCGGCACCGACCGAGCACTGCGCGGCCCGGACCGCGCGCGGCAGTGTGACGGTGATGTCGGCGCGCCGGATCTCGTTGTTCCACGCGGGCGCGATGACGTTCCAGTAGAAGACCGAGGTGTCCGGTCCCGTCGGTCCTCGGGTGCCGGCGGCGAATTCGCGGTCGGCGCCCACCTCGGCGGGATCGAGGACACCGCTGAGGGAATACCGGATCTCGAAGACGTGGGCGCCCGGGCTCAAGTACTGGTCCGGGTCGCCGATCTTGGCGACCACGAACCGTCCCCCGCCTTCGGAGAGCATCTGGTACGGGATCGGCCGGCCATCCATCAGCACCGAGGTGACCTCGGGCGCCTGCCGGATGCGCGGCGAGTTCGGGTTGGTCACGTCCCAGTAGCGGAAGATGCCGTGCCGGTCGCTGGGGAACTGGCCGGTGATGGTCTCCACCGCCGTCATGTCGCCCACGTCGTCGACGAGGATGTCGACGTCGTAGTCGGTGAACACGACGGGGTCGGCGACCGGGGTCGCGCTCCCGGGGTCGCCGCGGAAGGCCAGCGGCCACAGCACGCCGACGGCGACGAGCAACACTGCGATCAGCGCCTTGACCAGCCGTCCGATCGACATGCGGATCAGCCTATGTGCAGCGGATCGATCTGGACGCGAACCGGCTCGGTGTCGTGACGTGCGCTCGACACCGCGGCGGCTCGGCGCAGTGCCGCCGCCAGCGCCAGACCGCCCTCGCGGGGGGCCCGCACCAGCATCCTGCTGACAGGTTCGTCCGGCGCCGATCCTGCCGGCCGGCGGGCCGTGAAGGGCAGTTCGACGGGCCCCAGCGGCTCGGCCCGGTCGGGCAGCTCGGTGTGGTCCAGCAGCGCGTGCACCGCCTCGGCGGACCCGTCGATGGCCGCCATGTGCACCGCCGGCGGCAGGCCGACCTCTGCGCGCGCGTCCAGCTCGGATTCCGCGTGGCCCACCGGATCCCACCGGATCAGTGCCTGCACCGTGGGTATCGCCGACTCGGCGACGACCACCGCGACGCCGCCGTCGACTCGCGCGCGCACCAGCGCCACCGCGGCCATCCAACGCCGCAGCGTGTCTTCGGCGGCGCGCAGGTCCTGACGGCCGAGCAGCGCCCAGCAGTCCAGCAGCAGCGCCGCGCCGTACCCGCCCTCGGCCACCGGCTCGACACCGGGAGTGGCCACCACGAGCGACGGATGCTGCGCCACGGCGGGGACGACGTGCTCGCCGCCGGAGGTGACCACCGGTGTGCCGGGAAAGGCGCGGCCGAGCTCTTCTGCCGTGCGGCGGGCCCCGACGACCACCGCACGCACCGCGTCGCTGCCGCAGCGCGCGCAGCGCAGTGACACGTCCTCGCGGCCGCACCACCGGCACACCGCGCCGGCGGCGTCGCGGCCGGGCAACGACAGCGGACCGGTGCAGTGCCGGCACCGGGCGACGGTCCGGCACTTCCCGCACGCCAGCGCCGGGACATAGCCGCGCCGAGGCACCTGAACCAGCACGGGCGCACCGGCTTTCAGGGCCGACCGGGCCGCGTCGAGCGCCACGGTGGGCAGCCGGGCGGTGCGGGCCGCGGGGTCGCGCTCCTGGGCGTAGGCAGAGTCCTCCAGTGCCACCACCCGGGGAGCGCGCGACCGCACCGTCTGCCGGGTCGCGGTCAAGTTGTGCGCCCAGCCGCTGCGGACCAGTGCCTGCGCTTCGGCGGTGCGCGCATAGCCGCCCAGCAGCACCGCGCAGCGCGCCTGATGAGCCCGCAACATGGCGACCTCTCGGGCGTGCGGGTAGGGCGCGCGGGGTTCAGCCAGTGAGTCGTCACCGTCGTCCCAGAGCAGCACCAGACCGAGGTCGGCCACCGGCGCGAAAACCGCGCTGCGCGTACCGATCACCACGCGGGCGTCGCCGCGCAGCACGGCCAGCCAGCGGCGGTAGCGCTGGGACGGTCCCAGTCCGGCCGACAGCGCGACCGCGCGGGTGGGATCCACCCGCGCGGTCACCGCGGCGTGCAACGCGTCGACGTCACGCTGGTCGGGCACCACGGCCAGCACGCGTCGTCCGGTCCCCACAGTGACCGCCGCGGCCTCGGCGAGGCGGTCGACCCAGCTCTCGCCGGGCAGTGCCTGCCACACCGCGCGAGCAGCGCGCGCGTCGCCGAGGGCCGCGATGAAC
This sequence comes from Mycobacterium sp. pV006, assembly GCF_041287115.1. Taxonomy (NCBI): domain Bacteria; kingdom Bacillati; phylum Actinomycetota; class Actinomycetes; order Mycobacteriales; family Mycobacteriaceae; genus Mycobacterium; species Mycobacterium sp. pV006. The sequence continues at coordinate 232,831 of NZ_JBGGKT010000003.1, forward strand.
TGGGCCCCGCCGCTGTAGGCCGACCACTGCGTCGTCTCCACCTGCGCCGGCGCGTGCGCCTCCAACCGTTGCGGGGGCTGCTTCTCCACCGTCGCGTGCCGCGGGGGGATCGCCAGCCGCAACACGTCGGCCCGGGTGCCCGCGTAGCGGGCGGCCACGGCATCGACGAGCCGCCACACGTCGTGGGTCAGCACGGCCTCCGGTGAGACCACCTTCTCCACATAGCCGAGTTTTCCGACATGGTCGGTCTCGGAACGTCTTTCGAGGAGGAAACCGTCGACCAGCCGACCGTTGAACCGCACCTTGACCCGCACTCCGGGCTGCGCGTCATCGGACTGGTCGTCGGTGACCAGGTAGTCGAACTCTCGGTCGAGGTGCGGCACCGTGAGCATGGGCAGCACCCGTGCGATCGGTTCGTGGACGGCGGGCCGTCTGGTCGTCGTCACACCGCGGGTCCGGCCGGGGCGACGGCGGTCCGGCCGAACAGGAAACCGGCGGTGATGAGCAGCAGCGAGCTCGCATACACCCACCAGATCGGGACGGCGAGGGTCTCCGTTCCCAGCACGAAGACGTTGATGCCGATCATCGCGTCGGACACCGCGAAACACACTGCGCCGGCGGCGGTCCACGGAGTCGGCAGATCGGCGAGCAGCGCCGCGCACACCATCGCCCCGAGCACCAGGATGTACAGGGTGACCGGGACGGTCATCCCCTGCTCGGCCAGGCGCGGCCAGAACCACACGAGCAATGCAACGCACGCGCACACGACCGCCGCCGCCGCAACCAGTCGAGCGCGCGACCGCACCGCCAGCGGAACCAGCGCCGCCAGGAAGCACAGGTGCGCCACCAGGAAGGCGCCCAGGCCGAGCACGAAGGACGGCTCCCACCAGTGCAACGCCAACAGGTAGTCGCCGGTCGCCGAGAACAGCAGAGCGGCGACCAGCCAGCGCCGCTCCCGCACCACCGGGTGCAGCGCGGCGGCGCCGGCGAGCAACACCGCCGCGGACGCCTTCAGCGCGGGTTGCCCGGCGAATTGTCCGGTCAGCTCGGCGCCGATGCCCACACGCGCGGTGACGATGATCAGGAACAGGCCGTAACACGCGGCCACCACCGCGGCCGCACACCACAGCAACCGGATGCGGGTGTCGCCGGCGGGAACGTCACGGCTGGTCGTCATGCGCCGAACCTACTAAACGCATCCGACGTCACGGGGACACCGCCGGTGATAGGTTCGACGGCGATGGCCCGCAGACCACACGGCCGGCGACCGGACACGGTTCGGGTGGCTGCCCTCGACGTCCAACACAGCTACCGCCGCTCGGCCGTCGTGCTCGGGCCGGTCGCGGTACCGTCTGCCGAACTGCTCACCGAGCGGCTGCTCGCGATGGCGCGCGTCGGTCCCGTGACGCGCGTCGGGTTGGTGCCCTCCACGACCGACACGCGCTGGCGGTACGAGCCCGAGTCGGTCGCCGACGCCGTGCACATCGCGTCCCGCGCACCGCGGTCGGATCCGGTCGAACTGGTCGCCCGGCTGCGCACTCTCCCGGAATCCCCGCTGCGGGTGCTGGCCGCCGACGACTACCTGGCCGTCGACTTCAGTCACGGCCTCGGCGAGATCCCGCTGCTGGATCTGCTGGTCGGGGTGCTGCTGGGCGTCCTCGACCCGGCCGACGACGCAGTGTGGCGGCCCTACCGGCATTCGGCCCCGCCGCTGCTGACCGCCGCGGTTCGCGGGATCGTGTGCACACCCCAACGTCTTCTGCCCCTGTGGCGCCAGCACCGACGCAACACCGGAGCGCCCGCCGGCACCGGCGTGCCGAGTCCGGTGGTCGTCTCGCCCTCGACCGCGACGAAGGTGCTCCGGATTCCCGCCGCCGACGTGGAAGGGTTTCGGCAGCAGCGCAATTCGCATCTACCCGGGGTGAGCCTGTTTGCGCTCTACACCTGCGCGCTGCACGCCGCGTTCGCCGACGAGGGCTTCGGGGTCGAGCCCCTGGTGACGCTGCCGGTGGACGCGCGACGTTACCTGCCGCCGGGCCGCGGGGTGCTGAGCTCCTTCTCGGCCGGTCTGGACTTCCCGATCGGGCCCGGCCCCGACCCCCGTCGACTGCACGACGCACTCTCGGATGCCGCGCGCATGGCCCGGCCGGTGGCCAACCTGGTCGCGGGCACCGTCAAGGCGCGCGCAGCGATGCGCGCCGGTGTCCGGCCGCAGTGGACGGCACCGACGCGTCCACGCATGCATCTCCTGCACTCGAGTGTGGGTGAGGTGCCCCGGTGCGACTGGTCGTTCACCGACCCCGATGCGGCCCGGATCCTGGTGGCCAGCGACCCGGCCGGGCCCTGCGGCGTCACCGTCACGACGTCGTCGGTGCTGGGGACCGCGTGGCTGACCGCCGAGTTCCACGACACGCTGTTCGATCCCGACCGCATCGGTGCGGCGATGGCGACGGTGCCCCACCGGGTGCGGGCACTGCTGAGTGGCCGCCGCTGACACTCACCGCTCTGCGGTCAACTGCGGCGGCACATCCCAGTCATGGGCGGTCCGGAACACCAGGGTCTCGCCGTCCTCGTAGAACACCGTCCAGTTGTCGGATTCCCGGAGCGCCTGCTGGATCACGTCGATCGCCTCGGGCCGGAAGTCGCCGTAGTAGCGCACCGCCCGATTGGATTGCGGACTGAACAGCACGTAGGCGCGGAACGCGTCGTACTGCGCGTAGTCGTCGAGCGTCTTGATGTCCGAGGCCGTGGGGAACGCGGCCTTCAGTTCCGGCAGTCGTGGGTCCCGGCCGTCCCACAGGTCGTAGCCGATGGTCTGGTCGAAGTAGTGGTTGTGCAGTGTGACTTCGGCATAACTGGCGTTCAGTCGGGTCGGCATCCCGCCCAGCCGCAGCATCACCAGGCGTGTGCGCACATCCGCGCCGTCGGTGATCCGGTCCATCAGCTCGACCTGGGTGCGGGTTTCGTACACCAGCGGCCACAGCGCCACGTATCCGTGCAGCCCGGCCAATGCCGCGGCGACAAGCCCGACGGTCGCGGTGACGGCGTTGCACAGCCGCCGGCGGCGACCGGACAGCCGCGGCCGCCCGTCCATGGCGGCCACCAGCGCCGGCGCGATCAGCAACGCACATCCCAGCAACGAGTAGAGGTACACCCGGAAGATCGCCTCGCCGCCGTAGCTCTGCCCGAACAACAGACCGAACGCACCGAACGCCAGCACGGCGAGCACGAACACGGGTCGCCGCCGACGCCAGCGCCAGAGCGCACACGCACATGCGGTGAGCAGCACCAGGATCGACACCGAACGCACCACCGCGGAGGTGAAGTCCTTCGCCGGCAGACCGGAGGTCAGGACATTGCTGGCGGCGTTGCTGATCGGGCTGCCACCGGAGAGCAGGCCGTAGGGCAGCACCGCCTCCAGGTTGAGCAGCAGGTACCCCAGCACGATCGCCACCATCGCGGCGGCGGCCCAGCGTGGGCGGGCCCTCTTGAACAGACACAACACACACGCCACCGCCACCACCCAGAACGGGGTCAGCTGGTGGGTGGGCACCATCGCGGCGAACACCACGATGCTCAACACGCCGCATGCGGGTCGCCGGCGTGACGCGACCAGCAGCGTCAAGGTGCCGAACGCGAGCAACAGTGACCACGCCTGTGGTGAGAAGTAGTCCTGCCCAACCCAGTTCACAATCTCGATGACGAAGGCGGCGGTCACCGCGGTGCGCCGGGACTGGCCGATCACGCGGGCCGCGCTGTACACGACCAGAGCGAGCACCACGTGGATGACGGGGGCGAAGACGTGCGCGACCGACATCGCCTCGAATCCGGTGACGTCGCAGAACCAGGCCCAGACGACGAAGAACGCCGACCACTGTGCGTAGATGTCGGTGCCGTCCGGTGCGAGCCGGCCGTTCACCTGGATGTAGTCGACGACCGCGAGATGCTTGTACGTCCAGTCGTAGAGCGGAACCTCGGTGGCGACGAACGTCGTGACGCGGGAGACCACGATCGCCGCACCCACGGCCACAGCCGCCGGGAGCAACTGCCGATTGCGGACCGCGACGAGCAATGCTGCGGCGCACAGGACGATGCAGACCGCCAGCATCGGACCGGTACCCGAGAGCAGCAGACCGTAGTAGCTGGTGTCCACGCCGGGCAGACCGGGCACCGCGACCGCCCAGAGCGTGACGGCCGATGCGCTGAGCACCAACGACAGCCTCCGCCGGACCACCGGGGTGCGTTCGTCCCGGAAGACGTGGCGCCACTGCCAGTTTCGTGTCGCCGCCAGCGGCGTGGTCCCGGTCCGGTAGTACCAGAGCGCGCTGCTCGCACCGACCGCCACCACCTGGGTCCAGAGAATTTCCGGAGGCGTCCAGCGATACGACCACATCGCGGTCAGGGCCACCAGCGTGACGATCGCCATCCCGAGGGTGGGTACCGCCGCGGGCAGCGCCCGTCGCGGCACGGCCACCCAGGTCACCACCGCCGCACCGGGTCCGAGCAGGATGAACAGCGTCAGCGCCACGGCGCGGACGGTCGCCGGAAGATCCGTCAGCGCGACGGCCCCGGCCAGCGCGCCGACGGCGGCGAGATCGGCCTGCCGCACCCGGATCACCGGTACGCGCGCGCTGATCCGGCCGCCCGGAGCGATCGCCGGCGCGGTCTCGGGGGCCGACTCCAGCACCGTCGTCACGATCGCGCCAAGGTCGATGTGTCCCGGTTGCGGCGACGACCCTGCCACAGCGCGCGGGGCCCCCCGAACACGGCGAGCACCTCGATGCGTCCGACGGACGACGGCACATCCGCGCGGAAGTCCAGCGGTGGCGTGATGATCGCGCCGTAGTCGGCCCCGGCCCGCACCGAGGAGCGGAACTGGCGCCGGATGACGGTGGCCAGCAGCCGACGGTGGGACCGGTCGAGACCCACCTTGGTCAGCCAGGCGCCGAGACCGAGGCCGTAGCCTCGCGCCTGGGCCAGCAGCGCGTCGTTGTCGCTGCGGTGTCGGTGCCAGACGATCGCCGCGGGTTCGGTGGCCAGCGCGTCGCCGCCGGTGAGCACGCGGAAGAACAGGTCGAGGTCCTCGCCGCCCTGCGCGGCCGTGCCGGCGCCGAGGGCTTCGTCGAATCCGCCGAGTTCGAGCACTCGGTCGCGCCGTACCGCGAAGTTCGCTCCGGTGCCGAACCGGCCCACCCGGAACGGGAACAGCGGCTCTTCTGCGGGCGGGTCGTCCAGCGTGAACAACTGCGGCTGCAGCGGTCCCGACCAGGAGACCCGCTGGTCGAAGTAACCCTGTGCCGCGGTGCGCAATTCACCGCTGGGCACCAGTCCCGACACGCACGACACCCGCGGCGAGCGGGCGAAGCCGCGCGCGAGGGCGCGCAGCCAGTGCCGGTCGACATAGACGTCGTCGTCGGTGTAGGCGACCAGATCGTGGCGGGCAGCGCGCAGGCCGGTGTTGCGGGCCGTCGACAACCCGGGGACGGGTTCCTCCACGCGCCGCACCCGGTCATCGGCGGCCTGTTCGATCACGCGCGCGGTCGCGTCGGTGCGCGGGGCGTTGTCGACCACCACCACCTCGAACTGCGGATAGTTCAGCGCCAGAAGGGATTGCAGGGCGTCGGCGAGCTGATCGGGCCGTTCCCGGGTACACACGACCACCGAGACCGGCGGCAGGTCCGCGGGCTCCGGTTCGGGCGCGGGGACGGCGGTCGGTACCGCGATGCGTGCCACGCCGTCGACGATGGGACCCTCCACGAACGCGATCGGGCGCAGCCCGGACCGGACCAGCACCCGAGCGGTGCGGTAGCCGTCACTGTGCCGTGCGGCGAACTGCACGTCGCCGTCGGGCGCGGGGGTCCACTCGTCGAGTTCGATCAGACCGATCCAGCGCGCCTTGGCCCAAACGGGTCGGCCCTGCGCAGGCATCGCGGGGTCGATCACGCGCAACGTCACGGTGCCACCACCCGGACCCAGTCCACGAGCATCGTGGACGGATTGGGTGTCGTGAAGTCGGGCGGCCCGGGCCACTGTCCGCCGACGGCGAGGTTCAACAGCAAGAAGAACGGTGCGTCGAACACCCACCGGGCGCCCTCCGCCAGATCGGCCGGCGTCACGCTGTACAGGGTCCGGTCGTCGATGCCGGTGACGATGCGACCGGGAGTGCGTTCGACCCAATAGGTGTGGAACACCCCGGCCAGCGGGAACGGCGCCGGACCGGAGGCCGAGATCTCCTGTCCGCGTGGGAAACCGTCGCGCGGGGCGTGCACCCCGGTGTGGTAGTCCCACGCCTCGTTGAGGGTTTCGATGACGTCGATCTCGCCGGATTCGGGCCAGCCGACCTGGTCTGCGTTGGAGCCGATCAGCCAGAAGGCGGGGTGCAGCCCGCGCCCGGCAGGTAACGCGATCCGCGCTTCGGCGCGCCCGAAGGTGAAGTCGAAGGTGCCTTTGGTGTTCACGCGCGCCGAGGTGATGCGGTCGTAGGACTCTCCGCGCGCGGTGATGGCAAGATGGCCGTTCCCGTCGAGGCTCACGTTGGCGGGACTGTCGGTGTAGGTCTGCATCTCGTTGTTGCCCCAGCCACCGCTGCCGACGTCGTAACGCCACTGCGCCGAGGGCGGCGCACCGGCGGGGCCGTCGAAGTCGTCGAAGAACAGCGTTCTCGGGTCCGATGATTCGGCGTGACCGATCGATGGCGGGAGGCCGCAGCCGCACACCACCAGGAGAGCGGCAACTGCGGCCGCCCGCCATCGACGGTTCCTGCCCGGTGCGCTCATCGTGTCACCGCGGCGGTCGGCGCCGTTCTGATACCGGCGGTGCCCACGGCGATCACCGCGACCAGCACACCGTAGACCGCCATGCGTTGCGCTCCCCCCTGCCCGAAGATCTGGTGCCCACCGATGTAGAGGAAGTAGCCGACGATCCCGACGGTTGCGGCCAGCCCCGCGACCAGCCGCCGCTCGCCGGACAGGCGCGCTGTGGGGCTGGCAGCCAAAAACACTGCCCCGAGCGCACCGAAAGTCATGAAGATCGCCAGGAACGTGGTGTTCCAGCTGTAGCTGAAGTGCTGGGTGACCAGGCCCGCAGCGGTCAGCGCGACACCACCCAGGCCCAGCGTCACCGCCGGCCCCCGGTCGATCACGCGTTGGACCAGCATGCTCGCCGCGACGAACGCGATTGCCAGGCCGGTCACCACCAGCGCCACGTTCATCGCACGGTAGAGGTCGCTGCACGGCCAGTTGCCCTGGGGGCCGCAGAACGCGACACCCAGCGGCCCCACCGGGTCGTCGCGGTACCCGTAGTGACCACGCCAAGAGGCCGAGACGATCCACTCCGTCGCGATGTAGATCAGCGGCGTCAACGACACCCATCCGGTGATCCGCGGATCCCCCAGCCAGGCGCGCACTCTCGTCATCGTCGTCCTTCCTGCCCACGCATCCCGACCCGGCCGACGAGGTAGCCGACGGTGGTCACCGCGAATCCCAGCATCAACGCCGCCATCCGGCGGGGTTGCGTGCGCGCCTGCCACACTCCTGTGGGCAATGTCCTGGTGGTGTAGGACCATTCACTGCCGAGCGCGGATTCCTGACCGCACAGCGACGACAACACCGCCTTGCTGCGGCCTTCGTGGAAACATCGGCGGACGAAGTAGGTCAGGGTCATCCGGTCCCGCGGCACCTGGTGCGACACCGCGAACCGGGTGTTCCTGACGATCTGCGCGTCCGGATCCCGGCGCACGAGTTCGATGCCCATCATCGTCTCCTCGCAGCCGACCGGGATCGTCCCCACCCGCCCGAGGGCCGCGCAGAATCCGCCGATCTGGTCGAGCTCGTTGCGGCGCACCGCCATTGCCGCCCCGATCGGGTTGCGGATGGCGGCGCCCGCGGGGGGAAGCCCCCGGTAGTCGCATCCCACCACCCAGCCGAACTCCGGAGGGAACCACTCGGGTCTGGTACCCCCGCACCACTCGGGGTGCACCGCACCGCCGAGCGCGACCACTGTCTGCTCGGCGAATGCGGCGCGCACGGCGTCCAGTCCCCCGGGCCGCAGGACTGCGTCGTCGTCGACGAAGACCACGACGTCGCCGCCGGCGGCCCGCAGACCGGTGTTGCGTGCACCTGAGAGGCCACGATCGAATTCGTTGTGTTTGAGTGTGATTCGATCGTGGTAGTCGGCGGCCAGGGTATCGGCAAGCTGATCGTCGTCACCGTCGACGACGACGATCAGTTCGTCGCCGGGGTGCAGTTCTGCGAGCACCGCGTCCACGGCGGCGCCCAGAACCTGCCGTCGACGCATGGTGTAGCAACAGATGACGACACTGACACAGACTTCGATGTCCGCCGACCGGGCCGGCGGTGCGGGTTGAGCGACCATGTCCTCAGCCCGTGGCGACGACTGCGCGCGCGGCGCGGTGTTCGCGGCGTTCCCGGCGGATCGTGCGCAGGACGCGCATTCCGTCGGTGACGGCATTGAGGTTGCTGCGCCCGTGGATTCGCCGACCTTCGAAGCTGCCGACCTCGCGGATCAGCCAGCCGCTACGGGCGGCACGGACGTTGATCACGGTCTCGATCTCGAACCCGTCGCCCCACTGCGGGGTCTCGGCGTCCACCGGAGGCAGGTCCAGGCAGTCGAGGTTGCGGCGCCAGAACGCGTTGTAGCCGTAGCAGAGATCGCTGAAGTCGGTGCCGAAGATCTGGTTGACCAGCCAGTTGAGCCCCTTGTTGCCCACCCGCCGGATGTAGGTGATGTCGTCGCTACCGCCGCCGCCGGAGAACCTGCTGCCCTTGGCCAGGTCGGCACCCTCGGTCAAAGCCGCGACGAACAGCGGGATCTCGGCAGGATCGGTGGAGCCGTCGCCGTCGATCATCACGATGATGTCGCCGGTGGCCGCGCCGAATCCGCATGCGAGCGCGTTTCCCTTGCCGCTGCGGGTCTGTTCGATGACGACGGCCTGCGGCCACAACGTCCGGGCCACCTCTGCGGTGTCGTCCTGCGATCCCCCGTCGATGACGATGATCTCGTCGACGGGGGGCATCCGCTCGGCGACGTAGGGCAGGTTGCGGGCCTCATTGCGGACGGGCAGCACCACCGACACTGTGGGCCGGTTCGCCTCCGTCGGCGCGTCGGCGATGTCGTACAGAAAGTCGCCGACATTTGCCTTGATATGCACCTGGGGGCGCGGTGCAATCTCTGTCACGTCTCAAACTCCCTGCGGCAGTTGATGTCTGGTCGTGTCGGCTGTGGAGCGCACGAGGGTGGGTCGATTGCCGAGACAGCGTTCAACCGGTCAAGATCGAACCGTAGTTAATTGACGCGCCGGATGGTCGGCCACCCTTGCCACTATGGCGAGCGTCACAGTATGGGTAGCCTAAGCAAACTTCGGCCTTTTTAGTATCGTCACCCTGCGGCCGCTCCGGCCAGCCCATTTCGTTGGTGGCTCGACGCCCCAGCACTTTTCGCAAGGAACCGATTCATGCCGACCACGGGAGTCCCCGGTGCCCCGCGCGTGACCCCGGCGGTGCCCAGCACCCGCCGTGAACGTGGCGGTGGCGGCCTGGGTATCGACATCGTCGCCGTCATGACGTCCAGCGCAGCCACCGGAATCCTCGGGTTCGTGTTCTGGACGGTGGCGGCCCGAGGCTACTCGACCGCCGAGGTCGGCCGGGCGTCGGCGATCATCTCGTCGGCGAGCCTGATCGCGATTCTGGCGAACTTCAGTCTCGGCAGCCTCTACGAACGGTTTCTGCCGTTGGCCGGCAGCCAGACCCAGCGTCTGGTGCGGCGCGGGACCGTGTTCGTGGTGTGCGCCGCACTGTTGTTCGGTGTGGTGTTCGTGATGGCAGGTCCACGCGCGCAGCTGTTTCCGAGTCTCTTCGAAGCGGTGGTGTTCCCGCTGTTCGTGGTCGTGCTGGCGATCTATGCGCTGCAGGATCAGGTCCTCATCGGACTGGGCCGGGCCCGCACGATCGCGGTCAAGAACATCACGCAGTCCACGGCCAAGCTGATCGCGGTGGCCGCCTTGATCCCGCTGGCCACCGGCGCGGCCATCGTGTGGTCGTGGGTGGTGCCCGCAGCGGTGATCACCGCAGTGATCGCCGTCGCCGTCATCCGTCGGGAGTCGGCCCGCCACAACGGCGCCTCGAGCCTGCCGGGCCGGCGCCAGCTCGTCGAATTCTTCGCCGGCTCCTACGCCATCAACGCCGTCGCGGTGACCGTGCCGTTGCTGCTGCCGCTGATCGTCGTCGCGCAGCTGGGCACCGAGATGAACGCGTACTTCTCCATGTGCTGGCTGGTGGTCAACACCGTCGGGGTGCTGATCGGTGCGACCGCGGCGCCGTTCATCGCGACCGCGTCGGCGCCCGGGGCGGATCTGCGCGCGTGTACGAAGCGCTTCGTGCTGCTGTGCAGTGCGGCCGCGCTGGGAGGATGCGCGGCGCTGCAGCTCGCCGCGCCGCTGATCCTCGGGATCCTCGGTCCGGACTACGCCGAGCAGGGCACGGTGCTGATCCGGATCATGGCACTGACGTTGCCGTCGGTGGCTCTGATGACGATCTACACCGCGCTGGCACGACTGCAACGCCGGCTTCGACTGGCCGTCGCTGCGCAGCTTCTCCTCGGGGTCATCGTGGTCGGCGGAGTGATCGTCACGACGCCGCTGTGGGGAATCAACGCGGTCGCCTACACCTACCTGGCCGCCGAGCTGATCACCACGCTGATCGTCTGCGGCCCGGCGATCGTGCTGTTGCGCAGGGTCGCGGTGACACCGCAGGGGCAGTCCCTCGACACCGGCCGGCCCGAACCGAGCACCTCACCGCGCACATCCACTGCGCCCCAGTCGATTCCCACCGACAGTCCGATCGGCTACGACTCGGTCACGCAGCGGTGGGTCGAGATCGCCGAGCAGCGCCGCGCCCTGCCCGCGTTGCACACCGACGCCGGATCGATCACCTACCACGCGTTGCGGGTCGCCGCCGAAGACTGGGCGCGGGCATTCGCGGCGCGCCCCCGACCCGGGTTCGCGGTGGTCCTGATCGGCGACCTCACCCCCGACACCGCGGCCGTCATCTTCGGTGCCTTCGCCGCCGGGGCGCCGCTGGTGCCGCTGGACACCGAACTGCCGCAGGACCGCATGTCGTTGATCGTCGAAACCCTGGAGCAACAGGGTTATCCGGTCGACACCGTCGTCGTCGGCAGCGATACGACACCTCCGGTCGGGGGGCTGTTCGACCGGGCGACCGTGTGGTCGGCCACGCAGTGCCCGACCGTGGACGCGAAAGCCGCACTGCCACCGCTTCCGACCCTGCGCACGGTGACCAGCATCCAGTTCACCTCCGGATCGTCCGGGGAGCCGAAAGCCGTGCTGCACACGCACGGAACCTGGCTCAGCGACTGGATTCTGCACCGGGACCGGTTCGGGATCACCGCGGGCCGCCGCGTGGCGCTGTGCATGCCGGTCAGCTTCGCGGCCGGGCTCAATGTCGCGATCGGGGCACTGCTTTCCGGTGCCGAGTTGATCGCGGTCGAACCGCGCAGGCACACCCCCGAGGTGATCCTCGACCGCCTCGAACGCACCGACATCGTCATGTGCACACCGTCACTGCTGCAGTCGCTGTCCGAGGCCGCGGCCGGCCGCCGGCTGGAATCGGTGGAGCGCATCGTGACCACCGGGGAACCGGTGTACGGCAGTGTCTTCCGCGCCGCACGTATCCTCGCGCCGACAGCGGTGCTGACGAACTGGGCCGGATCGTCGGAGACCCTGGGCATGGCCCACCACGACATCGGTCCGGCCGACGACATACCGCCGGGCGTGATACCGGCGGGCGTGGCCGTGCCCCACAAGAGGCTCGCCGTGGACGACCAGGGCCGGCTCACCGTCACCTCGCGATACCTGGCCGCCGGTTACCTCAAGCCCGAGTCCGCTGCCACCGTGTTCGTCGACAACGCCGACGGCACGACGACTTTCGTCACCAACGACCGCGCCCGCATCACCGAGGACGGCGTGTTGGTGGTCTTGGGACGCATGGACGCCGCGGTGAAGATCCGCGGTTATCTGGTCGAACCGGCCGACGTCGAAGCCGCCCTGCTGGCCTGCGCCGGAATCCGCGAGGCTCTGGTGGTCGCCGGCCGCGACCCCGACAGCCCGACGCTGATCGCCTACGTCGCCCCGGCGCCGGGGGTCAAGACCCCCGCGGTGGCGGTGGTCCGCGCCGAGTTGCACACCCGGTTGCCGGCGTGGATGGTCCCCACCCACGTCGTGATGCTCGAGGCGCTCCCCCGCAACGAGCGCGGCAAGGTCGACCGCAGCGCGTTGCCGGTTCCCGTGCGGGGGCCGATCGAAGCACCGTTGCCGGGACTCGAGGAGCAGATCGCGGCGGTCTGGGCGCGGATCCTTCGCCTGGAACAGGTCGGGCGCGATGAGAACTTCTACGCGCTGGGCGGTGATTCCCTCAACGTCGCGCAACTGCTGACCGAGGCTGCCGGCCTCCATGGCATCACGCTGGCGCCGTCGGATCTGGCGTCTGCGCCGACGGTCGCGCAGTTCGCCGACCTGGTCGGGTCGCGACGCAGCGGACGTTCCACGGCCCGCCGGCCGGCCCCGACCACCGTCGTGCTCCGCGCACCCGGCGCGACGACCTCGGACACGGTGTTCTGTTTCGCCGGCGCGGGGGCGTCGGCGCTGTCGTTCGTGCCGCTGGCCGACCACCTCGCCGGAAACACCGCGGTCGTCGCGTTCCAGGCCAACGGCCTGGAGAACAGGGCCGTCCCCGACTGGACCGTGGCGCGCGCCGGCCGACGCTTCGTCAAAGACCTGCTCGCGCTGCAGCCGGCCGGACCCTACACCCTGGTCGGACATTCGCTGGGCGCATTCATCGCGATCGATGTGGCTCATCGTCTGCGGGAGCGGGGACACGACGTGGCGCTGGTGACCATGCTCGACCCGTTCCTGCCGCCGCGCTCGGTGCGTGCGGCCCGCGCGACCGTTCCCGATGCGGCCTCCACCCTCTTGGCCCAGGCACCGGCCGACCGGATGACGTTGTGGCGCAATCGGTTGTATCTACCGATAGCAGGGATCCTGGGCACCACCGCGGAGCAGAAGGTCGACGCGATGCGCGAGGTGGGGGTGCGGATCGGCCGCCTGCACCAGCCCCGTCCGTACCCGGGTCGCACCTTGCTGGTGCTCAGCGAGTTCAACATCGACGACGTGCGGGCGTGGTCGCAGGTGCTGACCGGTGAGGTGCAGATCGAGCGCGTCCGTTGCGATCACGATTCGATCGTGCGGGAGCCGCATGTGGGCCGGGTCGTCGAACTGTTGGAAACCGCTCGCGCCCGGTGCTGAGCGCAAAGCTCAGGCGGACAACGCGAACCGCTCGTCGTCGACGAACGCCATGACGCGTCGGGCGGCCCGCAGCGCCGCGCGTGCCCGCACACCCGCGGGAGCCGGCCACTGGACGGGGGCCTCGATGCTCACCGGTACCCGGGGCAGGGCCTGCAGCATCGCCGCCAGGTCGATACCGCCCTCGCCCGGGAACAGTCGGGCGTTGCGGCCCTGGAAGCGCAGTTCGTCGAGCGTCGTCGGCCGCGGCATCGACCCGTCACAGATCTGCACGTAACGGAACCAGTGCGGCGGCAGCGCAGCCAGCGAGGCCGGTGTCGTCGCCGCCCGGTCGTAGTGCAGCGCGTCGACCAGCAGGCCGACCGAATCACCTCCGCACCGCGACATGATGGCCGCGCCCGCGTCGAGGTCGACGACATCGGTCCAGGGCATCGGTTCGAGATTCGGTGTCAACCCGAATTCCGCGGCGAACGAACCCAGTTGGGCGAGATTGTCGGCCAGCCGGGCATGGTCGGGGTCGTTGCCCGTCACCAACACCTGCTCGGCGCCCAGGTAGGCACCGGTCTCCAATACCGGTCCGAACTCGTCTCGGACCCGGGTGTCCGGCCGCAACCGCAGCACCTCGATGTCGAGGACGAACAGGCCGGTGTCGTCGAGGCGCCTGCGTGTCTCGCGGATCAGCGGCGTCCGACCGATCGTCGGGCGCAGCGGCTCCTCTTCGGTGGCGCGGATCAGTCTGAGGCCGACGCCGTCGTAACCGGCTTCGGCAGCGCACGTCACGAACTCCGGTGGCCCGAGCTCCAGCAGCGTCAGCGGTGCCAGGGTGATCGGTCGGCGTCGCATGCACACAATTGTCGGGCAATCCGGTCCGTTGTGGGCGTTTACCTCGACCCGCCTGCGCCCGCGTGCGTACGGTGGCGACATGACCGCGAAGTTGGATCCCGTCCTGCAGAAGGTGCTCGAGGCCGTCCCGTTCCAGCTGACCACCGAGGGCGGCGCGGACTCGGCACGCCAACGGTTCCGCGAGCTTCCGCGCCGGGAACTGCATCCCGAGGTCTCCGCCGAGGATCGGGTGGTCGACTCGCCGGCGGGATCGATTCCCATCCGGATCTACCGGCCGCCGGCCGCGTCCGTCCTGCCGGTGGTGATGTTCTTCCACGGGGGCGGCTGGTCGGTGGGCGACCTCGACACCTACGACGCTACCGCACGGGTGCACGCCGTCGGCGCATCCGCGGTGGTGGTGTCGGTGGACTACCGGCTGGCCCCCGAACATCCGTATCCGGCCGCGGTCGAGGACTGCTGGGCGGCGACCCGGTGGGCGCTCGAGCACGCCGCGGACGTGGGCGGTGACCCGCAACGCCTCGCCGTGGCAGGCGATTCCGCGGGCGGCAACCTCGCTGCGGTGGTGGCCCAGTTGGCCCGCGACGCCGGGGTCACCTTGCGGATGCAGCTGCTGTGGTATCCGTCGACGACGTTCGACACGTCGTTGCCGTCGTTCACCGAGAACGCCGACGCACCGATACTGACGCGGGACGCCTGCACCGGGTTCACCCGGTGGTATCTCGGGGACGACCCCGTCTCGCCGGCCCCGGCGACCCTGATCCCGGCGCGCGGCAACCTGACCGGGCTGGCGCCCGCCTACATCGCCGTGGCCGGCCACGATCCGTTGCGGGACGACGGTATTCGCTACAGCGAGCTGTTGACCGAAGCCGGGGTGCCGGTGCAACTGGACCACGCCGAATCACTCGTGCACGGCTACCTGGCCTACACCGAGGTGGTCCCCGCCGCCACCGAGGCCACCGCCCGCGGCCTGGCCGCGCTGCGGAACGCCCTGAGCTGACGAGGAATGACGATGAGCAGTCCAGACCATGACACCGTGATCGTCGGTGCCGGATTCTCCGGTATCGGCGCGGCCATCGCGCTCGATCGATCCGGGCTCGGCGACTACCTGGTGCTCGAAGCCGGCGACGACGTCGGCGGAACCTGGTACTGGAACACCTATCCCGGTATCGCCGTGGACATCCCGTCGTTCTCCTACCAGTTCTCGTTCGAGCAGAGCACCGAGTGGTCGCGCACCTACGCTCCGGGACGAGAGCTGGCCGCCTATGCGGCGCACTGCGTCGACAAATACGGCCTGCGCCCCAAGATCCGCTTGTCGACCACCGTCCTGCGCGCCGATTACGAAGAGAACCAACAACTCTGGCGCATCACCACCGAATCCGACGGTCGCCGTGACAGCATCACCGCACGGTTCCTGATCAATGCCGGCGGCGTGCTGACTGTGCCGAAGTTGCCCGACATCGCAGGCGTCGACTCGTTCTCCGGGCCCACCGTGCACACCGCCCGCTGGGACCACGACCTGGATCTGCGCGGCAAGCGGGTCGGGATCATCGGCACGGGCGCCTCAGCGGTGCAGGTGATCCCCGAGATCGCACCGATCGTCGAGCGCCTCACCGTGTTTCAGCGCACCCCCATCTGGTGCTTCCCGAAATTCGATGTGCCACTGCGCAGCACCGCCCGCACGCTGATGCGGTTGCCGCTGGGCCGCACCGTCCAGCGGCTGCTCAGCCAGCTGTACGTGGAGCTGACGTTCCCGCTGCCGGCGCAGTACTTCACGCTCAACCCGATGGCCAAACGCATGGCCGACGCAGGCCGGGCCTACCTGCGCCGAGAGGTGAAGGACCCCGCGACGCGCGACAAGCTGACACCGCGCTACGCCGTGGGGTGCAAACGCCCGGGTTTCCACAACACGTACCTGTCGACGTTCAACCGCGACAACGTCGAACTGGTCACCGACACGATCGAAGCGATCACCGAGACGGGTGTCGCGACGGCCGACGGTGCGCGACACGAACTCGACGTGCTGATCCTGGCCACCGGTTTCCAGGTGATGGACACCGACAGCATGACCTTCCCGATCCACGGTCGGGACGGCCGGTCCCTGGCTCAGTTCTGGACCGAGCACCGGCTGCAGGCCTACGAGGGCGTGAGCATCCCGGGGTTCCCGAACTTCTTCACCGTGTTCGGTCCCTACGGATATGTCGGCTCGTCGTACTTCGCGCTCATCGAGGCGCAGACCCATCACATCGTGCGGTGTCTGCGCGCGGCAGAGCAGCGTCGCGCCACCCGCATCGAGGTCCGGCAGGAAGCCAACGACCGCTTCTTCGCCGAGATGATGCGCAAACGGCACCGCCAGATCTTCTGGCAGGACAGCTGCCGGCACGCCAACAGCTACTACTTCGACGCCAACGGCGACGTTCCGCTGCGGCCCGCCAGCACGCTCGAGGCGTACTGGCGAAGCCGCCGCTTCCCGATCGACGACTACGAGTTCGCCGCGGGGTGAACTGTCAGACGGCGTTCTTCAGGTCGTCGACCTTGTTGAGCTGCTCCCACGGCAACTCGATGTCGGTCCGGCCGAAGTGGCCGTACGCCGCGGTGGGCGCGTAGATCGGGCGCAGCAGGTCCAGGTCGCGAACGATCGCGCCGGGACGCAGGTCGAACACCTCGCCGATGGCCTTCTCGATCTTGACCGGGTCGACGGTCTCCGAGCCGAACGTCTCGACGAACAGGCCCACCGGAGCCGCCTTGCCGATCGCGTAGGCGACCTGCACCTCGACCCGCTCCGCCAGCCCGGCGGCCACCACGTTCTTGGCGACCCAGCGCATGGCGTACGCGGCCGACCGGTCGACCTTGGACGGGTCCTTGCCGGAGAAGGCGCCACCGCCGTGACGCGCCCAGCCACCGTAGGTGTCGACGATGATCTTGCGGCCGGTCAGGCCGGCGTCGCCCATCGGTCCGCCGAGCACGAACTTGCCGGTCGGGTTCACCAGGATCCGCGGGCTGGAGGTGTCGAGGGTCTCGTGCCCGAGTTCGGCCAGCACCGTGTCGATCACGTGCTGCTTGATCTCCGGTGCGAGCTGGCTGTCGAGGTCGATGCCGTCGGCGTGCTGGGTGGACAGCACGACGGTGTCCAGACGGACCGGGGTGGTGCCGTCGTACTGCACGGTGACCTGGGTCTTGCCGTCCGGGCGCAGGTAGTCCAGTGTGCCGTTCTTCCGGACCTCGGTGAGCTTGCGCGAGAGACGGTGCGCCAGCGCGATCGGCAACGGCATCAGCTCCGGGGTGTCGGCGATCGCGTACCCGAACATCAGGCCCTGGTCGCCCGCACCCTGCGAGTCGAGCGGATCGGCCGCGCCCTCGACGCGGGTCTCGTGGGCGGTGTCGACGCCCTGGGCGATGTCCGGGGACTGTGCGCCGATGCCGATGTTGACACCGCAGGTCGCCCCGTCGAAGCCCTTGTCGGAATGGTCGTAGCCGATGTCGAGGATGCGCTCCCGCACGGTGTTGGTGATGTCGGCGAACGCGGCCTTGGCCGCGGTGGTCACCTCACCGACCACGTGCACCTGGCCGGTGGTCACCAGTGTCTCCACGGCGACGCGGGACTTCGGGTCGTCGGCGAGCAGTGCGTCGAGTACCGAGTCGCTGATGGCGTCGCAGATCTTGTCGGGATGCCCCTCGGTCACCGACTCACTGGTAAACAACCGAGCTTCACTCACGTCCGATCCCTTTCACTCAGCACACCTGAGGTAGTTGGTGACTCCGCTGTGCGGGCGCCTTTTGCACCCAAGCGTGTCCCGCCGCAGCGCGCAACCCTTACGCGCATGCTGACTTGCTCGGACCTACCCGGCGCCGGTGCGCAGGAAGGCCGCGATTGCGTCCACAATACGGCTGGCGATCACGGTCTTCGAACCGTGCTCCAGGGCGGACTCATTTCCGTCCGCCGACAACAACCATCCGTCGTTGTGATCGACCTCGAACGCGCGGTTCTCCCCCACGGCGTTGACCACCAGGAGGTCGCACCCTTTGCGCTTCAGTTTGGCGCGGGCATGGAACAGCACGTCGCCGTTGGCGTCGCCGGTTTCGGCGGCGAATCCGACGATGGCTCTCATGTTGGGCAGCTGGCCGTCGCTGCGGGAGCGGACCGCACCGGCGAGCACGTCGTCGTTGCGGATCAGCTCGATGGTGGGGTCACCCGCACCGGTGGCGTCCTTCTTGATCTTGCTGGTGGCCTGGTGCGCCGGACGGAAGTCGGCGACTGCCGCGGCCATCACCAGGACGTTGGCCGCCGGCGCGTGCTTGGACACCGCGTCGGCGAGCTGAGCGGCCGATCCTATCCGGATGACCTCGACGCCTGCGGGGTCGATCAGCCCGGCGGTGTTACCGGCGATCAGGGTGACCTCGGCGCCGCGCTGGGCCATCACGCGCGCCACGGCATAGCCCTGCTTGCCCGAGCTGCGGTTGCCGATGAAGCGAACCGGGTCGATGGGCTCGCGGGTGCCGCCGGCGGTCACCAGCACCTTGACGCCGGCAAGGTCGTAGGGCAGCGCGTCGCCGCGGCTCAGCAGCAGCTGCGACAGCGTGCTGATCTCCTCGGCCTCCGGCAGCCGCCCCGGGCCGGTGTCCGCTCCCGTCAACCGTCCGGAGGCGGGCTCCATGACTACCGCGCCGCGGCGGCGCAGCGTCGCGACGTTCTCGACGGTCGCGGGATGCTGCCACATCTCGGTGTGCATCGCCGGCGCGTAGAGAACCGGACATCGCACCGTCAGCAGGGTCGCGGTGAGCAGGTCGTCGGCGCGTCCGGAGGCCGCCCGCGCCAACAGGTCGGCGGTCGCCGGGGCCACGACGATCAGATCGGCGTTCTGGCCGATGCGCACGTGGGGAACTTCGTGGACGTCTTCGAAGACGCCCGTGTGGACGGGGTTGCCGGAGAGCGCCTCGAAGGTGGCCGCCCCGACGAAACGCAGCGCGGACTCGGTCGGTACCACCCGGACCGAGTGACCGGCTTCGGTGAGTTGGCGGACCACGGTGGCCGCCTTGTATGCGGCGATGCCACCGGCCACGCCGACGATGATCCGTTTGCGCTCGGTCATCTGCATCCGCTCTCGGCCCGAGGGGTCACCCGCCGGGCCGTTCTCTACTCGCCCTCGGTGTGCTCGAGCAGGTCCGCGTGGATCTCACGCAGCGCGATCGACAGGGGCTTCTCCTGCAGACCGGGCTCGACCAGCGGACCGACGTACTCGAGGATGCCGTCGCCGAGCTGGTTGTAGTAGTCGTTGATCTGACGCGCACGCTTGGCGGCGTAGATGACCAGCGCGTACTTGCTCGACGCGCGGTCCAGCAGCTCGTCGATGGGCGGGTTGGTGATACCCAGCGGGGTGTCGTAGGCGCTGGCGACCGGATCGAGGTCCTGGACGGCTTGCGGGCTGCTCACTGAAAATTCTCCTGGCGAAATCGGACGAGGCTTTGAGGACGAGGGCGATCAGGACTGATCGCGCGGCACCTGCGGGTGGGCCACCAGCAAGGATACCAATTCCGCGCATGCGGACTCCAATTGAGCGTTGACGACGACCTGGTCGAAGTCGCCCTGAGCGGCGAGTTCGTCCCGGGCCGTCTGCAGTCGGCGCGCCATCACCTCCGGGGTCTCGGTGCCGCGGCCGGTCAGCCGGCTCTCCAGCACCTCCCAGCTGGGCGGCGCCAGGAACACCGTGGTGGCCTCCGGCAGCGCCTTCTTGACGGCCCGCGCACCGGCGAGATCGACTTCGATGAGCACCGGACGGCCCGCGGCGGTCGCCGCCGCCACCGGCGCGGCCGGGGTTCCGGAACGGTGCAGTCCACCGTGGATGTCGGCCCACTCCAGCAGGGCGCCGGTGTCGATGAGCTGCTGGAACTCTGCTGCCGTGACAAACGAGTAGTCCACGCCGTCGACCTCGCCGGGACGCGGTGCCCGGGTGGTCACCGACACGCTGAAGTACAGGTCCGGGACCCGCTCACGCAGGCACCGGACGACGGTGGACTTACCGACAGCAGACGGGCCGGACAACACCACTACCGGCGCTTCGGCGCGCGCGGCGTCGCCCGGCCCACTGCCTCGACTCACCGACTCGTTACTGGTCGAACTTTTCCAGCAGAGCCTTGCGCTGACGGTCGCCCAGGCCGCGCAGACGGCGGGTCGGGGCGATCTCGAGTTCGGTCATGATCTCCTGCGCCTTGACCTTGCCGACCTTCGGCAGGGCTTCCAGGAGCGCGGAAACTTTCATCTTGCCCAAGACCTCGTCGGTCTCGGCGTCTTTGAGCACCTGCTTGAGATTGGTGCCGCCGCGCTTGAGCCGGTCCTTCAACTCGGCTCGGGCTCGACGTGCGGCAGCAGCCTTCTCCAACGCTGCCGCGCGCTGCTCGTCGGTCAACTGGGGAAGGGCCACGGGGTTCCTCCGTCTCTCACCATCATCTGTTTTGTCTCGGCCGGTCGTTGGGATTCGTCAGAACCAGCCAGCGTGGACGACCGTACCCACGCATCCTGACGAAAGCGAACCCCACCCCCGGGTTTTTCCGTCAAAAGCCCAGCGTGTAGGGCGCGTCACCGCTCGGCGCCGACGCCTGCGCGCGTGACGCTACGCCGTTGCCGAAAACGGCCGCGCACCCAAACGACCTGCGTAGGGGCGGTATCGGCCGGTCAGGCGCGACCTCACGGGTTCGCCGGCGCGTCCGGCGGTGCCGGAGCGGGCCGCCGATGGGTTTTCCGACGAAAATTTCGCTGATCATCGCAGTTCGGGCGTGTCGCGGGCCCCGCACCGGCTTTGATCATGAGGGGTCGTTGAGATGGGCGACCGCGTCGCGCATCCGTTCCGCGGCGGCCCGCAGATCGCCCACGTCCGGTCCGCAGCGCAGCACCTCGCGCGACACCGCGGGCAACAGCTGGCCCGGCCGCGCCCCTCCGAGCCCTCTGAGCGCGTCGGGACGGCCGCCCTGGGCTCCCACCCCGGGCACCAGCACGGGGCCGTTGAGGGCGCTCACGTCCGGCGGATCGGCCAGCGTGGCGCCGACGACGACACCGACTGCTCCCGGCCCGGGACCGGCGTTCTCGGCGGCGGCCGCGTCCACGACGCTCTGCGCGACGCTGCGCGGGCCGGCCTGCGCGAGCTGGATGGACGCACCCTCCGGATTCGACGTCGCCGCGAGCACGAACACCCCCCGGTCGTGGTCCCGGGCGATGTCGAGCAGCGGTCGTAGCGACCCGAACCCGAGATAGGGCGACGCCGTCACCGCGTCGGCGGCCAACGGCGAGTCACCGGCCCAGGCCGTCGCGTAGGCGGCCATCGTCGACCCGATGTCACCGCGTTTGGCGTCGGCGAGCACCAGGACGCCGACTGCGCCCAACTCGCCGATGGTGCGTTCGAGCACCGCGTACCCGGCCGAGCCGTAGGCCTCGAAGAACGCGACCTGCGGCTTGACCACCGCGGCGCCGGAGAACGCGGCGACGCAGATGTCGCTGAACCGGGCCAGACCGTCGGCGTCGGCGTCGAGGCCCCAGGCGTGCAGCAGCTCCGGATGCGGGTCGATGCCCAGGCACAGCGGACCGCGCTGCGCCATCGCAGCCGACAGCCGTACCCCGAAGCCGCTCACCGGTCAGGACCCCAGCGAGTTGTGCAGATCCTGCAGTGACATCACGCCGATGTCGCCGCGAATACTCGATTCGATGCCCTGCACCGCCGCCGACGCGCCCTGCACCGTCGTCACACACGGGATGCTCGTCGCCACCGCCGCCGACCGGATCTCGTAGCCGTCGACTCGGGGACCCGAGTTGCCGTACGGCGTGTTGATCACGATGTCGACCTCCCCGGCGCGGATCGCGTCCACGGCCGAGCGGGACCGGTCGTCGGCTCCGCTGGGACTCTCGTAGTGCTTGCGCACCTCCTCACACGGAATCCCGTTGCGCCTCAACATCTCTGCGGTGCCCTCGGTGGCCAGCACCTTGAACCCGAGGTCGGCCAGGCGTTTGACCGGGAACACCAGCGATCGTTTGTCGCGGTTGGCCACCGAGACGAATGCCGTGCCGCGGGTGGGCAGCGAGCCGTACGCGGCGGTCTGACTCTTGGCGAACGCACTGCCGAAATCGTGGGCGATACCCATCACCTCGCCGGTGGACTTCATCTCCGGTCCCAGCAGCGAATCGATCTGCGTGCCGTCGGACTTGCGGAACCGATGGAACGGCAGCACGGCCTCCTTGACCGCGACGGGCGCGTTGCGCGCGGTGGTCGCACCGTCGCCCTCCCGGGCCAGCACACCCTCCTCACGCAGCTGCGCGATGCTGGCGCCGAGCATGATCCGGGCGCACGCCTTGGCCAGCGGCACCGCGGTGGCCTTGGAGACGAACGGGACAGTACGACTGGCCCGCGGGTTGGCCTCCAGGACGTAGAGCACGTCGTCCTTGAGCGCGTACTGCACGTTGAGCAGCCCCACCACGCCGATGCCGAACGCGATGGCCTCGGTGGCCCGGCGCACGGCCTCGATGTCGCTGCGGCCCAACGTCACCGGCGGCAGGGCGCACGCGGAGTCACCGGAGTGGATGCCGGCCTCCTCGATGTGCTCCATCACCCCGCCGATGTAGACCTCGGTGCCGTCGCACAACGCGTCGACGTCGATCTCGATGGCGTCCTCGAGGAAGCGGTCGACCAGGACGGGATGTTCCGGCGAGAGCTGGGTCGCGCGGGTGATGTAACCGTGCAGGGTCTCGTCGTCGTAGACGATCTCCATGCCGCGCCCACCCAGCACGTACGACGGCCGCACCAGCACCGGGTAGCCGATGTCCGCGGCGATGCGGCGCGCCTGCTCGAAGCTGGTCGCCATGCCGTACTTGGGGGCCGGGAGACCGGCGGCGGTGAGCACCTCACCGAAGTGACCACGGTCCTCGGCCAGGTCGATGGCCTCCGGCGGGGTGCCGACGATCGGCACGCCGGCCTTCTCCAGGCGTTCGGCCAATCCCAGCGGCGTCTGCCCGCCGAGCTGCACGATGACGCCGACCACCCCGGGACCGCCCGCACCGGAGGCCTGTTCGGCGTAGTACACCTCGAGCACGTCCTCGAACGTCAACGGTTCGAAGTACAGCCGGTCGGCGGTGTCGTAGTCGGTCGACACCGTCTCGGGGTTGCAGTTGACCATCACGGTCTCGAACCCGGCCTCTGACAGCGTCGTCGCGGCATGCACACAGCTGTAGTCGAATTCGATGCCCTGACCGATGCGGTTGGGACCGGATCCGAGGATCAGCACCTTGGGTCGCTCCGACTGCGGCGCCACCTCACTTTCGGCGGCGGGGTCGAGTTCGTAGCTGCTGTAGTGGTACGGCGTCTTGGCCTCGAACTCCGCGGCGCAGGTGTCGACGGTCTTGAACACCGGGTGGATCCCGAGCCGCTGACGCAGCGCCCGCACCCCGACCTCACCGGCCAGTTCCGGGCGCAGCGCGGCGATCTGGCGGTCGGACAGACCGCTGTTCTTGGCCCGGCGCAGCAGCTCCGCTCCGAGCACCGGCGCGTCGACCAGCTCCGCGCGCAGCTCCACCAGACCGGCGATCTGCTCGACGAACCACGGGTCGACACCGGAGGCTTCCGCGACCCGTTCGACGTCGGCGCCCAGGCGCAGCGCGTATTCGATGTCGTAGAGCCGTCCGTCGGTGGGCGTGCCCAGCCGTTCCAACACGTGCTCGACGTCGGCCTCGTCATCCGGGCCGGTCCAGAACCCGGCGCGGCCGGTCTCCAGCGAGCGCATCACCTTGCCCAGCGCCTCGACGAAGTTGCGGCCCAACGACATCGCCTCGCCGACCGACTTCATGGTGGTGGTCAGGGTGCCGTCGGCGCCGGGGAACTTCTCGAACGCGAACCGCGGCGCCTTGACCACGACGTAGTCCAGGGTGGGTTCGAAGCAGGCGGGGGTCTCCTTGGTGATGTCGTTGACGATCTCGTCGAGCGTGTAGCCGATGGCCAGCTTGGCCGCGATCTTGGCGATCGGGAAACCGGTGGCCTTCGACGCCAGCGCGCTCGACCGCGACACCCGCGGATTCATCTCGATGACGATCAGGCGGCCGTCGCGGGGGTTGACCGCGAACTGGATGTTGCAGCCGCCGGTGTCCACGCCGACCTCGCGCAGGATCTCGATGCCGAGTGTGCGCATCTGCTGGTATTCGCGGTCGGTCAGCGTCATCGCCGGCGCCACGGTCACCGAGTCACCGGTGTGCACGCCCATCGGGTCGAAGTTCTCGATCGAGCACACCACCACGACGTTGTCGTGGCCGTCGCGCATCAACTCGAGTTCGTACTCTTTCCAGCCGAAGATCGACTCCTCGATGAGCACGTTGGCCGACGGGGACGCGGCCAGGCCGTCGCCGGCCATGCGCTCGACGTCCTCGGCCGAGTACGCCATGCCCGAACCAAGGCCGCCCATGGTGAAGCTGGGCCGCACGACCACCGGCAACCCGAGGTCGGCGACCGTCTCCCGGACCTCGTCCATGGTGAAACACACACGGCTGCGCGCGGATTCGCCACCGACCTTCGCGACGATGTCCTTGAACTTCTGGCGGTCCTCGCCGCGCTGGATGGCGTCGAAGTCGGCACCGATGAGCTCGACGTCGTACTTGTCGAGGACGCCGTTCTCCGACAGCGCGACCGCGGTGTTCAGCGCCGTCTGACCGCCGAGGGTGGCCAGCAGCGCGTCGATCTTGTTACCGCGTTCAGCCTGCTGGGCGATCACCTTCTCGACGAAGCCCGGCGTGATCGGTTCGACATAGGTGTGGTCGGCGAACTCGGGGTCGGTCATGATCGTCGCCGGGTTCGAGTTGATCAGCGTGACCTGCAGCCCCTCGGCGCGCAGCACGCGGCAGGCCTGGGTGCCCGAGTAGTCGAACTCGGCGGCCTGTCCGATCAGGATCGGACCCGAGCCGATCACCAGGATGTGGTTGAGGTCGGTGCGGCGCGGCATTACTTCTCCCCTGCCTCGGACATGAGATCGATGAACTGGTCGAACAGGTATCCCGCGTCGCGGGGACCGGCCGCGGCCTCGGGGTGGTACTGCACCGAGAACGCCCGCCCGTCGATCAGCCGGACCCCCTCGACCACCCCGTCGTTGGCGCAGGTGTGGCTGACCTCGGCGCGGCCGAAGTCGGTGTCGAACTGCTCCCCCGCTTCTCCCTCGAGGGCGAAGCCGTGGTTCTGCGCGGTGATGGCCACCTGCCCGGTGGAGTGGTCGATCACCGGGATGTTGATGCCGCGGTGGCCGAAGGTCATCTTGTACGTCGAACGGCCCAGCGCGCGGCCCAGGATCTGGTTGCCGAAACAGATGCCGAACAACGGGATCCGGGCACCGAGCACCTCGCGGGTGACGGCGACGACGTGGTCTGCGGTCGCCGGGTCTCCGGGACCGTTGGACAGGAAGACCCCGTCGGGGCGCAGGTCGGTGACCTGGTCGAAGGTCGCCGAGGCCGGCAGCACCACCGTCCGGACGCCGCGCCGGGCGAAGTTGCGCGGCGTGTTGGTCTTGATGCCCAGGTCCAGGGCGACCACCGTGAAGCGTTGCGGCCCTTCGGCTTCGACGACGTACTCCTTGTCGGTGGTGACCTCACCGGCCAGGTCGGCGCCCAGCATCGATTCCTGCGCGCGCACGCGGGCGACGAGTTCGTCGACCGGCGCGTCGGCGGCCGGGCCGCTGAAGATGCCGGCCTTCATCGAGCCGCGGCTGCGCAGGTGCCGCACAACCGCGCGCGTGTCGACGCCGGCCACGCCGACCACGCCCTGCCGCTGCAGTTCGTCGTCGAGGGTGCCGGTGGCCCGCCAGTTCGATGCCCGCGGCGACGGGTCGCGCACGACGTAGCCGGCGACCCAGATCTTGTCGCCGCGACTTTCGCTGTCCTCCTGGTTCCAGCCGGTGTTTCCGATCTGGGGTGCGGTCGCCACCACGATCTGACGGTGATAGCTCGGATCGGTCAGCGTCTCCTGGTACCCGGACATGCCGGTGGAGAACACCGCTTCGCCGAGCGTCTCCCCGACCTCCCCGAACGGGGCGCCGGTGAAGACCCGGCCGTCCTCGAGCACCAGTACGGCTTTGTCCATGGTCATGCGGCCTCCTCTGGCAGCCAGTTGGCGTAGTCGCCGCGGTCGTCGGCACGAAATCCGGTGTCGATCTCGGCGCCCGACGACAACCGCCAGCGGATGGCCAGGATTCCTTCGTGGGTGAGCGCCTTGCCCACCAGGTTCTTCTCGGCGCGGATCTCGACGATGGCGTCGTCGGGGATCCAGATCGGGCCGGCTCCGGTGCGCTGCAACATGATTCCCTCCGGGTAGCGCGTCAGTACGGCCTTGGCGCGGAATCCCAGATCACCGACGACGATGCGGTCGTTCCAGTTCGGCACCAGGGTGCTGCCGACATAGAGCCCCTTGGTGGGGGCCACCAGCGCCGGACCGACGGTGTCCGGTAGCGGCGGCAGCGCACCGAGGATCTGGGCCTGACGTTCCGCGCGGCGGCGCCAGCCGCGGATCATCGACTGGATCACCACGCCGATGACCACGACCACGACGGCAGCCATGATCAGCGTGGCGACCAGGGTCGGGGTGTTCACGCGATCTTCCCGTCGCGGGCGGTGATCCTGCCGCGCAGCAGGGTCGCGGTCACCACCGCCGGGAGTTCCATGTCCTCGTACGGCGTGTTGTCCGACCGGCTGGCCAGCGCCGGGCCCTGCACCGTCCACCGCGCTGTCGGGTCGACGAGCGTGAGGTTGGCGGGCTCACCGATGTCGAGCGGGCGTCCCTGGTCGGGCAGACCGACGATGCGGGCCGGGTTCTCGCTCATCACCCGCGCGACGTCGCGCCAGGTGAGCAGACCGGTCTCGACCATCGTCTGCACCACCACCGACAGCGCGGTCTGCAGTCCGAGCATGCCGGGACGCGCGTTGGCGAACTCGCACATCTTCTCGTGGGCGGCGTGCGGGGCGTGGTCGGTGGCCACGCAATCGATGACCCCGTCGGCCAGTGCCTGCCGCAGCGTCTCGGCGTCGGAGGCCTCGCGCAGCGGAGGGTTGACGCGGTTACGTCCGTCGTAGGTGCTCAACCGGCTGTCGTCGAGCAGCAGATGGTGCGGGGTCACCTCGGCGGTGATCGAGATCCCTTGACCCTTGGCCCATTTCAGCAACTCCACGGTGCCCGCCGTCGAGGCGTGGCAGATGTGCACGCGGGCGCCGGCATCGCGGGCCAGCAGCGCGTCGCGGGCGACGATCGATTCCTCGGCGGCACGTGGCCAGCCGGCCAGGCCCAGACGGGCAGCGTGGGGGCCCTCGTGGGCGACTGCGCCGACGGTGAGCCGGGGTTCCTCTGCGTGCTGGGCGATGAGCACGCCGAGGCCGTGGGCGTATTCCAGTGCGCGGCGCATGACCAGCGGGTCGTCGACACAGACGCCGTCGTCGGAGAACATCCGCACGCCGGCCTCGCCGGCGGCCATCAGCCCCATCTCGGTGAGCTGGCGGCCCTGCAAGCCCACGGTGACCGCGCCGACCGGGTGCACGTCGACCAGACCGACCTGCTGGCCGCGGCGCCACACGTGGTCGGTGACCACGACGCTGTCTGCCACCGGATCGGTGTTGGCCATCGCGAACACCGCGGTGTATCCGCCCAGAGCCGCAGCGGCCGAACCGGTTTCGATGTCCTCGGCGTACTCGCGGCCCGGCTCGCGCAGATGGGTGTGCAGGTCGACGAATCCCGGCAGCAGGACCTGGCCGGCACCGTCGAGGACATCGGCGTCGTCGGGCACCGGCAGCCCGTTGCCGATCTCGGCGATCTGCCCGTCACGGACCAGCACGTCGACCGGGTCGCCTTCGCCGTAGCGGCGCACGTTGGTGATGAGGACGGTCATACGCTGATCGCTCCTTGCTCGGATCCGACGAGCAGATGGAACAGCACTGCCATCCGGATGTGCACACCGTTGGAAACCTGTTGCAGCACCGCCGATTGCGGCGAATCCGCCACCGAATAGGCGATCTCCATACCGCGCAGCATGGGCCCGGGGTGCAGCACCACCGTGTGGTCGGCGAGTTGGGCCTGACGCTGTTCGCTCAACCCGTACCGCACCGAGTACTCGCGCGCCGATGGGAAGAAGCCGCCGTTCATCCGTTCGGCCTGCACCCGCAGCATCAGAACGGCGTCGGCGAGCGGCAATTCGGCGTCCAGGTCGTGGGACACCGTGACCGGCCACTCGGTGACCCCGACGGGGAGAAGCGTGGGCGGAGCCACCAGGACCACCTCGGCGCCGAGGGTGTGCAACAGCGCCACGTTGGACCGGGCGACCCTGCTGTGCAGGACGTCGCCGACGATCACCACACGCTTGCCGTCGATGCTGCCGAGCCGCTGCCGGATGGTCAGCGCGTCGAGCAGCGCCTGGGTGGGGTGCTCGTGGGTGCCGTCGCCGGCGTTGATGATCGACGGGCCGGCCGACGGGCCGTCCTCCGATGCGGTCCACTCGGCCAGCTGCTGCGCTGCGCCCGACGCGGGATGTCGCACGATCAGCGCGTCTGCGCCGGCGGCGCGCAACGTCATCGCGGTGTCACGCAGCGACTCCCCTTTGGCCACCGACGATCCCGACGCGCTGACATTGATCACGTCCGCGCTCATCCACTTGCCGGCCACCTCGAAGGAGACCCGGGTGCGAGTGGAGTTCTCGTAGAACATCGTGATGATGGTGCGGCCCCGCAGGGTCGGCAGCTTCTTCACCTCGCGGCCCAGCAGCGCCTCCCGGAAGTGGTCGGCGTTGTCGAGGATCGCGGTGGCGTCGTCGCGGCTCAGTGCGGACGCGGTCAGCAGGTGCTTCACCTGGGCGGCCCCCCGTACGGTGCGATGTGGACTCCGTCGTGGCCGTCGTTCTCGGTGAGACGGACCTTGACGTTCTCGGCGCGGGAGGTCGGCACGTTCTTGCCGACGTAGTCCGCACGGATGGGCAGTTCACGATGACCCCGGTCGACCAGCACGGCGAGCTGGACGGCCTTGGGGCGACCGAGGTCGCGCAGCGCGTCGAGTGCGGAGCGGACCGAGCGGCCGGAGTAGAGGACGTCGTCGACGAGGATCACCAGCGCACCGTCGATGCCGCCGTCGGGAATCGAGGTGGCCGCCAACGCGCGGGGCGGCTTGCTCATCAGGTCGTCGCGGTACAGCGTGATGTCGAGGGCACCGTGGGCCGCGTCGACTCCGCTGAACTCGGCGATGTTTCGGGCCAGCCGCGCGGCCAGGGTGACGCCGCGGGTGGGGATCCCGAGCAGGACGACGCGGGGCGCATCGGGACCGTCCAGAGCGGTCTTCTCGATGATCTGATGGGCGATACGGGCGATGGTGCGGCTGACGTCTGCCGAAGACATCAGCTCCCGGTCGGGACCGGTCTGGTCGGGTGCGCCCACGAGTGAGCCGGACCTCCTTCTCCGCCTCACGGGACGGATCGTTAAAGGATGTCGGAAACTGCGGCGAGCTTAGCACCGCCGGCCGGCGACACCGTAGCTGCCGGGTAGCCTCGGCCCGGTGAACCTCGACCGCAACAAGGCTTCCATCAGCGAGGCCATCGACGCCGGACTGCTCGCGGGAGCCGTCACGCTGGTGTGGCAGGGCGGAGAAGTACTGCAGGTCAACGAGCTTGGTCATCGCGATGTGCATGCCGGGCTGCCCATGGCGCGCGACACCATCTTCCGCATCGCGTCGATGACCAAACCCGTCACCGTGGCTGCGGCGATGTCGCTGATCGAGGAGGGCAAGCTCACACTCACCGACCGGGTGGCCACCTGGCTGCCCGAGCTGGCCGACATGCGGGTGCTGACCGAGCCGCGCGGACCTCTGGACCGCACCGTGCCCGCGCAGCGGCAGATCACCGTCGAAGACCTGATGACCCACCGCAGTGGGCTGGCCTACATGTTCTCGGTGCTCGGCCCTCTCGCGGACGGTTACCGCAAGCTGCCGACGCGACAGGACCAGGACCGCTGGCTGGCGGAGCTGTCGGCGCTGCCGCTGGCCCACCAACCCGGGGAGCGCCTGACCTACAGCCACGCCACCGATGTGCTGGGCATTGCACTGTCACGCATCGAGGGCAAGCCGCTGAGTCAGGTTCTCGCCGAGCGCATCTTCGAGCCACTGGGCATGTCCGACACCGGTTTTCACGTCCGCGCGGCCGCGCGTGGCCGCGCCGCCACCATGTATGCGCTCGACCCCACTGAGGGGTTGCGTGACGACGTGATGGGCCCGGCGCCGATCACCGACCCGCCGTTCTGCACCGGCGGCGCGGGGCTGTGGTCGACAGCCGACGATTATCTGAAGTTCGCGCGGATGCTGCTGGCCGGCGGCACGCTCGACGGCGTGCGGGTGTTGTCGGAGGAGTCGGTGGCCGCGATGCGCCGTGACCGTCTGACCGACGAACAGAAGAGGCACGACTTCCTCGGCGCCCCGTTCTGGATCGGGCGCGGCTTCGGGTTGAACTTGTCGGTGGTCACCGATCCGGCGAAGTCCCGCACGCTGTTCGGACCGGGTGGTGTGGGCACCTTCTCGTGGCCGGGCGCCTATGGCACCTGGTGGCAGGCCGACCCGTCGGCGGACGTGATCCTGATCTATCTGATCCAGAACATGCCCAATCTGTCGGTGGACGCGGCCGCCGCGATCGCCGGGAACACCTCGCTGGCGAAGCTGCAGACCGCGCAACCGAAGTTCGTCCGGGCCACCTACCAGGCGTTGGAGGCCTGACGGCGCTTGTCGGAGCCGCCGAGTACCGTCGGTGGCATGTTCGAAACTTTGTTCGATATCTCCGATGCGGCCGGCGAGGCCGAATTGCGATCGATCGTCGAACGCTGCGAAGCGCTCAAGGCCCGCGCGGCTGCCGCGCAGGCGCGGGCCACGGCGTTGTGGGCGGCCAAGCGTGCCGCCCGTGAGGAAGCCGACGGGATCCCGAAGGCGCGGCGGGGTAAGGGATTGGCCTCGGAAGTGGCGCTGGCGCGCCGCGAGGCGCCGGTGCAGGGAGGCCGGCATCTGGGGTTCGCGCGAGCGTTGGTGCACGAGATGCCCCACACGTTGACGGCGTTGGAGTCCGGCGTGCTGAGCGAGTGGCGGGCGACGTTGATCGTGCGGGAGTCGGCGTGTCTGAGCGTCGAGCACCGACGCGAGCTGGACGTCGAGCTCTGCGCTGATCCGTCCCGGCTGATCGGGTGGGGTGATGCGCGGGTGGCCGCCGAGGCCAAGCGGATCACCGCGCGCCTGGACGCCGCCGCGGTCGTCGAGCGTGGGCGCCGGGCGGTCCAGGATGCGGGGGTGTGGGTGCGGCCGGTGTCCGACACCATGGCCCAGGTGACCGTGCGGTTGCCGATGTCCCAGAGCGTGGCCATCTTCGCGGCCTGTAAGCGCGCCGCCGACATGACCTTCGACGAGCGCCCGCGTGGGCGGGTGATGGCCGAGACCGTCTATGAGCGGGTCATCGGCCGACCCGCCGAGACGCCGGTGCCGGTGGCGTTGAACCTGGTCATGGCCGACACCACGCTGGCCGGTGACGACGACGAACTGTGCTGGCTCGACGGGTACGGGCCGGTGCCGGCCGGGTTCTGCCGCGCCCTGGTCGGAGATGCTGCGCTGGACGCCGACACGAACACCACGCTGCGCCGGCTGTATCGCCATCCCGATTCCGGGCAGCTGGTCGCGATGGAATCCAAGGCCCGAATCTTCCCGAAAGGACTGGCGCGGTTTCTCGACCTGCGCGACCGCACGTGCCGTACCCCGTACTGCAACGCTCCGATCCGCCACCACGACCACGCCACGCCGCACCGCGACGGCGGACCGACCAGTGCGGCCAACGGTTTGGGCGAGTGCGAGGCCTGCAACTACGCCAAAGACGCCCCCGGCTGGCACGTCAGCGCCGAAACCATCGACGGCGAACACACCGCCGAGTTCCACACCCCCACCGGCGCGGTGTACCGATCGATCGCCCCACCGCTACCCGGGCCACCGATACGCCGCAAACTCAGCCTCCTCGAAGGCCGCCTCAGCGTCGATCTCGTGACCTTCGACGCCGCCTGAGCTACTCGGCCTCGCGGCCACCCTGTACCGCGGCGGCGGCCGCCCGGATCTGCGGAGTCACCAGCATCACCTGCCCCAGGACGCCGTTGACGAAGCCGGGTGAATCGTCGGTGGACAGCTCCTTGGCCAGCTCGACTGCCTCGTCGACGGCGACGGGTTCGGGCACGTCCTCGGCGTGCAGCAGCTCCCACACCGCGACGCGCAGAATCGCGCGGTCCACGGCCGGTAGCCGATCCAGCGTCCAACCCTGCAGGTGTGCCGAGATCAGGTCGTCGACGTGCGCCGAATGCTCGGTGACGCCGTGCGCGACGGTCACCGTGTACGGGTTGAGGCTCGACACCTCGCCCTTGTCGGCGAGTTCGGTCCGCGCCTCGGCGACGGCCGCCGGGGTGATCCCCCGCGCCTCGGCTTCGAAGAGGAGGTCGACAGCCCGTTTGCGGGCCGCGTGACGTCCCCGGTGACTGCGTCGGTCAGGCATTGACCCTTCCCAGGTAGCTGCCGTCTCGCGAATCCACCTTGAGCTTGTCCCCGGTGTTGATGAACAGCGGCACCTGGATCTCGGCGCCGGTCTCCACGGTGGCCGGCTTGGTGCCCGCGCTGGAGCGGTCGCCCTGCAGGCCCGGCTCGGTGTGGGTGACCTCGAGTTCGACGGTCACGGGCAGTTCGAGGTACAGCGGGGTCCCGTTGTGGAACGCGATCTGCACGGGCATGCTCTCGAGCAGGAACCCGGCGGCACGGCCGACCAGCGACTCCGGCAGGGGATGCTGCTCGTAGTCCTCGGAATCCATGAACACGAAGTCGGAGCCGTCGCGGTACAGATAGGTCGCGTCGCGGCGGTCCACGGTCGCGGTCTCGACCTTCACACCGGCGTTGTAGGTCTTGTCGACGGTCTTGCCGGACACCACATTCTTCAGCTTCGTGCGCACGAAGGCCGGGCCTTTGCCGGGCTTGACGTGCTGGAATTCGATGATCTGCCACAGCTGGCCATCGATCACGAGGACGAGCCCATTCTTGAAGTCGGCGGTCGTTGCCACGGTCGGTTGTACTCCTAGCTTCTAGAGGATCACCAGGTCTTTCGAAAACCCGGTCAGCAGTTCGGGGGCATCTTCGGCGACCACC
This sequence comes from Mycobacterium sp. pV006, assembly GCF_041287115.1. Taxonomy (NCBI): domain Bacteria; kingdom Bacillati; phylum Actinomycetota; class Actinomycetes; order Mycobacteriales; family Mycobacteriaceae; genus Mycobacterium; species Mycobacterium sp. pV006. Next base: position 266,182 of record NZ_JBGGKT010000003.1, read on the forward strand.
AGCGTGTCCTCGATGCGGACACCACCACGGCCGGGAAGGTAGACACCAGGCTCGACGGTCACCGCGGAGCCAGCAAGCAGTGTACCGGCGGCCGCGGAATTGATCCCCGGCGCTTCGTGGATCTGCAGGCCGACACCGTGACCCAGTCCGTGCGCGAAATTGTCGGCGTAGCCCGCATCGGCGATCACCTGCCGGGACGCCGCGTCGACCTCCTTGAGTGCGACCCCGGGCGCCAGAGCCTTCCGGCCGGCCCGTTGGGCTTCGGCGACCAGGTCGTAGATCTCGCGCTGCCAGTCGGCGATCGGCGCGAGCACGAACGTCCGCGTCATGTCGGAGTGGTACCCGGCGACCAGCGCACCGAAGTCGATCTTGACGAAGTCGCCCTCGGCGAGCACCGCGTCGGTGGGCCGGTGATGTGGGATCGCGGAGTTGGCGCCGGCGGCGACGATCGTCTCGAACGACGCGCCGTCGGCGCCGTGATCGAGCATGAGCGCCTCCAACTGGTTGCGCACCTGCTTCTCGGTGCGCCCGGCGCGCAGACCGCCACCTTCGATCAGCTCGCCCAACGCCGCGTCGGCGGCCTCGCACGCACGTCGCAGCCGTGCGACCTCGTCGGCGTCCTTGACCTCGCGGAGTTGTTCGACCAGCCCCGCGGCCCGCACCAGTTCGCATCCGTCGCCGGCGGCGTCGGTGAGTCGACTGAATCCGTCGACGGTGACCACGTGGCTCTCGAACCCGAGCCGGCGGACACCGTCGGCGGCGGCGCGTGCGGCCAGGTGCGGTGCACATGCCCGCTCGATGACGACCTCGGCGTCCGGTGCCTGCGCGGCCGCCTGGGTGCGGTAGCGCCCGTCGGTGGCCAGCACCGGGGTCTCCCGGTCAGCGAACACCAGCAACGCCGCGTTCGAACCGGTGAAGCCAGACAGGTATCGGACGTTGACCAGGTCCGACACCAGCACGGCGGCCAGGCCGGACTCGACGAGGAGACGACGCAGACGGTCACGACGCGCGGAAGTGGTCACGATGGCCGACGCTACTCGCTAAGGTGATCCCTCATGAGCAAGTGGTTGCTGCGCGGACTGGTGTTCGCCGCCCTGATGGTGATCGTCCGGTTACTCCAGGGAGCGATGATCAACGCGTGGGAAACCAAGGCCGGACTGATCAGCGTCATCCTGGTGTCCGTGTTCGCGGTGATCGCGCTGGTGTGGGGCTACATCGACGGCCGCGGTGACGCCAATCGCAACCCCGATCCGGACCGTCGCGACGACTACGCCATGACGTGGCTGCTGGCCGGGCTGTTCGCCGGCGTGGTGAGCGGGTTCGTGGCGTGGCTGATCGGGCTCTTCTACCAGAACCTCTACGTCGAGGGCCTGATCAACGAGATCACCACGTTCGCGGCGTTCACCGCGCTGCTGGTGTTCCTCAGCGCCATCATCGGGGTGGCGGTGGGCCGCTGGCTCGTCGACCGCAAGCGACCCGACGAGCCGCGGCGCCGCGAGGGCGACGACGACCGCGCCGACACCGATGTGTTCGCCGCGGTCCGCGACGACGAGAATCAGCCGGTCGAAAACCGTTAGGCGCGCGCCACTTCGGCATACGCCGCGGCCAACAGCGACGGATCCGGCCCTTCCAGCCGACCGGGTTTGGCCAACCCGTCGAGCACGACGAACCGCAGGACCCCGGCGCGGGTCTTCTTGTCGCCCATCATCGATTCCATCAACTGCGGCAGCGCATCGGCGTCGTAGGTCACCGGCAGTCCCAGCGCCTCCAGGATGCGGCGGTGCCGCTCGGTGGTCTCGTCGTCGAGCCGTCCCGCCAGCCGGCCCAGTTCGGCGGCGAAGACCAGCCCGACCGACACCGCGGCGCCGTGCCGCCACTGGTAGCGCTCCCGGCGTTCGATGGCGTGCGCAAGAGTGTGCCCGTAGTTGAGGATCTCGCGCAGCGCGGATTCCTTCTCGTCGGCGGCGACGACCTCGGCCTTCACCGCGACCGCGCGCCGGATCAACTCGGGCAGCACATCGCCCTTCGGGTCCAGCGCCGCCTCGGGATCGGCCTCGATCATGTCGAGGATGACCGGGTCGGCGATGAAACCGGCCTTCACGATCTCGGCCATACCCGCGATGATCTCGTTGCGCGGCAACGTCTCCAGGGTGGCGAGGTCGATCAGCACCGCCGTCGGCTGATGGAACGCACCGACAAGGTTCTTGCCCGCGTCGGTGTTGATGCCGGTCTTACCGCCGACCGCGGCGTCGACCATGCCGAGCAGCGTGGTGGGGACGTGCACGATATCGATACCGCGCAGCCAGGTCGCCGCGGCGAACCCGGCGACGTCGGTGGCCGCTCCCCCGCCCAAACTCACGATCGCGTCCTTGCGCCCGACGCCGATGCGGCCCAGCACCTCCCAGATGAAACCGACCACCGGCAGTTCCTTGCCGGCCTCGGCATCGGGGATCTCGATGCGGTGCGCGTCGCTGCCCGCGCCTGCCAGGTGCGCCCGGATGGCCTCGGCGGTCTGGGCGAGCACCGGTTGGTGCAGGATGGCCACCTTGTGCCGGCCCTGCAGAACCCGCCCGAGCTCGCCGAGCAGGCCGGTGCCGATGATCACCGGGTAGGGCGGGTCGGTCGCCACCTCCACTGTCACCGGTTCGGTCACGGGGTGTCCTTTCGCGCGCAGGGGCCGCCGGCCTTCTTGGCCGCCATCGCGGCCGGGCTCGGCGGAGCTTCGGTGGACGGCGACGCCGTCAGCGACAGCGGCGCCCGTCGCCAGGACGGGCGGCGGCGTCGCGATCGGGTGCCTTCGGGGTTCTCCAGCCGCGCGGTGATGTAACGCACGACCGCGCCGGGGTTGCGGTGATTGGTGTTGACGCGCATCGTGGCGACCTTGCGGTACAGCGGAACACGTTGGGCCATCAGCTTTTTGAACTTTTCGCTGCGGTCCGGGCCGGCCAGCAGCGGCCGGACGGTCGATCCCCCGGTGCGTCGCACCCCTTCGGCGGCACTGATCTCGAGGTAGATCACCGTGTGCCCGGTCAGCGCCTCACGAACGCCTTCCGTGGTCACCGCACCGCCGCCCAGGGACAGCACACCGTCGTGGTTGTCCAGGGCGTCGCGGATGACCTCTTCCTCGATGCGCCGGAACTCGGCTTCACCGTCGGTGGCGAAGATCTCGGCGATGACGCGACCGGTGCGCTTCTCGATCTCCGCGTCAGTGTCGAGCATCGGCACGTCGAGTGCCTTCGCAAGCCGGCGCCCGATCGTGGACTTACCCGACCCGGGCAGCCCGATCAACACCGCCTTGGGGGCCATCAGCCCGAGGCCCTTGCCGCGCCGTCGTGCGGCTCCCGCTGCGCGATCGCGCGCAGGTAGCCGTCGATGTTGGTCCGTGTCTCGGTCAGCGAGTCGCCACCGAACTTCTGCAGCGCCGCGCGGGCGAGCACCAACGCGACCATGGTCTCGACCACGACACCGGCCGCGGGTACCGCGCACACGTCGGAGCGCTGGTGGATGGCCACCGCCTCCTCACCGGTGGTCATGTCCACGGTGGCCAGCGCGCGCGGCACCGTCGAGATCGGCTTCATCGCCGCTCGCACGCGCACCGGCAGGCCGTTGGTCATCCCGCCCTCCAGGCCGCCGGCGCGGTTGGTGGAGCGGGTGACGCCGTCGGCGCCCGGGAACATCTCGTCGTGCGCGACGCTGCCGCGCCGCCGCGCGGTCTCGAAGCCGTCGCCGATCTCGACGCCCTTGATCGCCTGGATGCCCATGACCGCCGCGGCCAGCTGGCTGTCGAGGCGGTTCTCGCCGCTGGTGAACGACCCGAGCCCGACGGGCAGGTGGTGGGCCACCACTTCCACGACCCCGCCGAGGGTGTCACCGTCGCGTTTGGCGGCCTCGATCTGCTCGATCATGGACTGCTCGGCGGCCTCGTCGAACGCCCGCACCGGGCTGGCGTCGATCGCGGCCAGGTCGGCGGCGTGCGGCACGGGTCCGTCGTAGGGCTGCGACGCGCCGATGGAGATGACATGGGAGACGATCTCGACACCGAGCGCCTGCTGCAGGAACGCGCGCGCGACGGTGCCCGCAGCCACGCGGGCCGCGGTTTCGCGGGCGCTGGCGCGCTCCAGCACCGGCCGCGCGTCGTCGAATCCGTACTTGAGCATGCCCGCGTAGTCGGCGTGCCCGGGCCGTGGGCGGGTCAGCGGTGCGTTGCGGGCGGCGCTGTCGGCCAGCGCGTCGGGATCGACGGGGTCCGGCGCCATCACCGTCTCCCACTTGGGCCACTCGGTGTTACCGATCTCGATCGCGATGGGTCCGCCGAGGGTGAGCCCGTGGCGCATACCGGCCAGCATCGTGATCTGATCCTGCTCGAACTTCATCCGTGCGCCGCGACCGTAGCCGAGTCGACGCCGCGCCAGCTGCGCGGCGATGTCGTCCGAGGTCACCTGGACACCGGCGACCATCCCTTCGAGTACCGCCACCAGCGCACGGCCATGGGATTCACCAGCAGTAGTCCATCGCAACACGTGTCCCATTTTCGCATGTCGGATTCACTGCTTCGACCACACCGTCACCGCACCGAGCACCCGATCGACCTCGGCCACCGCACGGCGGTGTGCCGCGGCGCGATCATCTGCCTTGGCCACGGTCAGCGCGGTCTCGCACAACGCGCCGAAGAGGAAGTGCGCGAACGGCTCCGCGGGGCGTGGCTCGATCCGGCCCGCCCGTACAGCCGCGGCGATACCGGCGCACATCAACTCCATGAGCGGTTGTTCCATCCGTCGGGTCGTCTCCCAGCCGATCGCGCTGAACGCCTCGACCAGCACGATGCGCCGCACCGCCGGGTCGAGGCAGGCCTCCAGGAAGCTGCGGCACGCCGCACCGAACGCGTCCCAGGGATCGTCCTCGCCGCCGTAGGCGGTGCGCAGGGCCGCAGCGAGGCGGTCGATCTCGCGGCCGAACACGGCCTCGAAGAGATGGGCCTTGCTGTCGAAGTGGTGGTAGACCGCACCTTTCGTGACCTTCGCCCGCGTGGCGACAGCCGCCAGGGAGGTCGCGTCGAAGCCCTGCTCGGCGAACGATTGCCGCGCCGCGTCGAGCAGTGCGCCCACCGTCGCCTCGGTGCGCTGGGCCTGGCTGCGCCGACTCACAGCGGTTGCCGACTCACAGCAGCTGATAGACGCGGTAGTCGACGTGGTCGGGCGACAGCACGTTGTAGCCGACGGCGACCACCTGGGCCAGCCCGCGGTAGCGGTCGTCGGCGGTCTCGAACGCCGGGGTGGTGCGCACGTAGGTCTCGGTGAACGGGAGCGGGCGCCCCACGCGCAGGCGCTGGAAGCCATCGGGCGGGATGCGGATGACGCCGCCGCTCGTGAAATGGATCAGGGCACCGTCGTGGGTGCGGATCGTGGCGCGCACGTCGACGTGACCGACGCCGTCGCTGCCGACCTGCAACCAGTCGCCGCCGCCCGGAAGCAACTCTCCGCGCAGCGCTGGACCGGTCACCTCGCCGGCGGTGATGACGAACGTCAGCCGCAATCCCGCCGCCGTGCTGATCACCTGCGCCGGCTGCAACTCGACGCTGATGTCGCACAGGTGGGTGACCGGCACCGAGTCGACCGGTGGCTGCGCGATGTCGATGACGTGCGTCATGGATCAAAAATACATACCTGCGGTATGTAAGTAAATGACCGCCGCGGTGGACGCGCACATCGACGGTCCGTGCGGCACCACCGAACCGGTTCCGCGCACCAGCGAGCACCCGCCCACCGCCACGGTCAACACCGGCGCACCCAGCGCTGCGAGCAGCCAGACGTCGAGACCGAACGCTCCGGTGAGCGCGCCGAGACCGGCGGCCAGTTTCACGTCCCCCGCCCCCATCGCACGCGGGACCACCAGGTGCACTGCCGCGTAGAGACCGAACAGGGCGGCGGCGCCGAGAACAGCGGCAGACCCGTGACCGCAGATCGCCGCGGCGGTCAGGATCGCCGCGGCCCCCGGCAACGTCAGCCAGTTCGGCAACCGACGAACACGAAAGTCGAACGCACTCAAGGCGATCAACCACACCGCGACGACGACGGCGGCGACCTCCCCCACCGATTCAGGCTAAGGCCGTGCCGGTCGCCTCCCCGACACCGATTCAGCCGGCGTCGAGTGCGGCGCGCATGACCTCTTTGGGCGCGGGTCTGCCGGTGAACTGCTCGACCTGGGTGAAGGCCTGGTTCAGCAGCATCTGCAGACCGCTGATCACCTGGCCGCCGGCCGCCGCGACCGCGGCGGCCAGAGGAGTGGGCCACGGGTCGTAGATCGCGTCGAGCAACACCGGCACACCGGCCAGCACCGGAGCGTACGGGGCCACGGCGTCCGCGGGCACGGTGTTGACCATCACCTCGACTTCGTCGACGGCCAGGCCGCCGTCGAGCGGGCGGTATTCGGCCTCGGCACCGCAACGCGCAGCGAGGTCGAGCAGCGGCGCGGCCTTGTCGGCGTTGCGGGCCGCCACGGTGACGTGCCGCGCCCCCAAATCGATCAGGCCCACCACCGCCGCCGGCGCGGTTCCGCCCGAACCGATCACGAGCGTGCGACTGGGCCGGTGGCCGGTCAACGCGCCAACCACTCCGTCGACGTCGGTGTTGTCCGCGCGCCATCCCGAGTTCGTCCGCACCAGCGTGTTGGCCGAACCGATCAGCTGGGCGCGGGGGGTCGCCTCGTCGGCGAAACGCAACGCGGCGATCTTGCCGGGCATGGTCACCGACACCCCGACCCACTCGGGCCCGAACGCCGAGACCACCGCCGGCAGGTGCTCACCGGTGCACTCGATGCGGTCATAGGTCCAGTCGGTCAGGCCGAGGGCGCGGTAGGCCGCGAGATGCAGTTGCGGTGACCGAGAATGCGCGATCGGCGAACCCAGCACGCCCGCCCGGCGCGGGGCCGTGGTCATCGTGCAGAGTCGAGGACGCCGTTTGCGATGGCCAGTTGGATGTTGGCCAGGTGCTGTTCGTACTCGCGCGTGAACAACGTGGTGCCCTGCATGTCGATGGTGACGAAGTACAGCCAGTCGCCCGGTTCCGGGTATTCGGCGGCCTTGAGCGCCGCGAGGCTCGGCGAGCAGATCGGCGTGGCCGGCAGACCGGGGCGGACATAGGTGTTCCACGGGGTCATCTGGGCGCGGTCGGCGTCGGTGGTGGCGACCTCGATGCGATCCAGCGGGTAGTTCACGGTCGAGTCGAACTCGAGGGTGCGGTTCTCGGCGAGCCGGTTGTAGATGACCCGGCTGACCTTCGGGAAGTCCTCGACCATGGCTTCCCGTTGCACCAGGGACGCGACCACCAGCACCTCGTAGGGCGAGATCCTCGCCGTCGCGGCCGACTCGAGGAGCCCGTTGCTCTCGTACTGGGCGGCACTGCGCGCGATCAGGGTCGACAGCAGCTCCTGGGGTTCCGCCGACGGGTCGATGTTCCAGGAGCCTGGCGCGATGAGCCCTTCCAACCGGCGGTGATCGGCGCCGAACGCCTCGACCGCGGTGTTGGCCCATTTCGGTACGCCGAGCGCGGCCGGGGTCGCCGACCCGGCCGCCTCGCGCAGCGCCTCGGCCGACACACAGGTCTGGTCCCCGTCGAGGTCCACGCACGAGGCCTTGGAGATCAGCGTGAAGATGCCGTCGGTCACGGCGCCGGTCTTGACGTCTTCGAGGTCGTCGAGCTGGCGACCTTCGGGGATCACCAACTTCCCGACCCGGTTGGCCGGGTCGGCCAGTCGCGCCACGGCGTCGGCCGCCGGGATCTCGGTGCGGACCTTGTAGAAACCGGGCTGGATGGCCGAGATCGCGTCGTTGCCGTTGGCGGCCTCGACGAAGGCCTTGGTGGTGCGGACGACGTTGTTGTCCTGCAGGGTCTGGCCGATGGCGGTCGTGGAGTCCCCGTCGTGCACCTGGATCACCACGTCGGCGACGCCGTCACCGGCGTAGTCGCCGCTGGAACCGCCGAACACCGAGTGCCAGAGCTGCGACCCGAGGAAGACCGCGACGACGACCACCACCACCAGACCGCTGACCGCGACGACGGCGGCCACTTTGCGGCGGCGGCGATAGCGCTGTTCGCGGATGCGCTCCCGGCGGGTCATCCGATGCCGGGGCGGTCCGACCGCCAGCGGCTCCGCACGGTCACTGTGCCAATCGTCAGACATCCCCGACCCCTCGGTGCGCGGACAACGCCGTCCGCCGCTGGTCCAGCCAGTGTTGCAAGATTCCCACCGCCGCGGCCTGGTCGATCACCGATCGCTGTCCGCGCGCCCGCACGCCCGCCTCGCGCAACGAGCGCTGCGCGCTGCTGGTGGTGAACCGTTCGTCGGCCATCCGCACCGGCACCGGCGCAATGCGCTCGGCCAGTGCATCCGCCGTCTCGATCGCGTCCTTGGCCGACGATCCGGCTCGGTCGGCGAGCGTGCGGGGCAGCCCGACCACGACCTCGACCGCCTCGTATTCACCGACCAACGCCGCCAACCGTCGCAGATGCTTGTCGGAGCGCCGTTCGCGCGGCACGGTCGTCACCGGGGTGGCCAGCACGGCGTCCGGATCGCTGACCGCGACTCCGATGCGGACGGTGCCGACATCCACGCCCAGCCGGCGGCCGCGTCCGGGGTCCGGCGACGATTCGTCGCCGCCGGGCCGGTCGGGCATGCGGCGGGTCCAGTCGGTGGCGGCCACCGGGTCAGCTCCGGCCTATCTCCGCGCGTACCGCCGCCAATGCAGCGTCGATACCCGCCGCCCCCTTACCGGACCCCTGTGCCAGGTCTGCCTTGCCCCCGCCGCGGCCGTTGACCGCCGCTCCCAGCACCTTGACCAACTCGTTGGCGCGCAGACCGAGGTCTTGCGCCGCCGGGTTCACCGCCACCACGAACGGGACGGTGTCGTCGTCTCCCTCGGAGAGCAGCGCGACCACGCCGGGGTCGCTGCCCAGCTTGCCGCGGATGTCGCCGACCAGCGAGCGCAGGTCGTTCGCCGACATCCCGCCGGCCATCCGCTGCGCCACCAGGCGGACCTTGCCGATCTGCTCGGCGCCGGCGGCGGCGTTGGCCGCTGCGGCGCGCGCGTTGGCCAGCCGCAGCCGGTCGAGTTCCTTCTCCGCGGCCCGCAACTTCTCCACCAGCGTGGCCACCCGGGCGGGCACCTCCTCGGAGGGCACCTTCAGCGACGACGCCAGCCCGGCCATCAAGGCCCGCTCCTTGGCCAGGTGCCGGAACGATTCCAGCCCGACGTACGCCTCGACGCGGCGCACGCCCGAACCCACCGAGGACTCCCCGAGGATCGTCACCGGGCCGATCTGCGCCGAGCTGCGCACGTGGGTGCCGCCGCACAGCTCGAGAGAGAACGGGCCGCCGATCTCGACCACCCGCACCTCGTCGGGGTAGTTCTCGCCGAACAGCGCCATGGCGCCCATCGCCTTGGCGCGCTCGAGTTCGGTCGTGAAGCTGTGCACCTCGTAGTCGGCCTCGACGGCTTCGTTGGTCACCTCTTCGATGGCCGTGCGCTGGTCCTCGGTCAGCGCGCCCTGCCAGTTGAAGTCGAAACGCAGGTACCCGGGCCGGTTCAACGAACCCGCCTGCACCGCGTTGGGTCCGAGGACCTGACGCAGGGCCGCGTGCACCATGTGGGTGCCCGAGTGCCCCTGGGTCGCGCCGTGCCGCCAGCGCGGATCGACGGCGGCGATCACGGTGTCGCCCTCGACGAATTCGCCGGACTCCACGGTGACGCGGTGCGCCCACAGCGTCTTGGCGATCTTCTGGACGTCGCCGACGGCGGCCTTGGCCGTCTGCGAGGAGCCGGTTCCGGTGATTTCTCCCTCGTCGGCGATCTGTCCGCCCGATTCTGCGTAGAACGGGGTGCGGTCGAGGATCAGCTCCACCCGGTCGGCGGCCAGGCCGTCGTGGGACACCACCGGCACCCTCTTGCCGTCCACGAAAATACCGAGAATCCTTGCTTCGCTGGACAATTCGTCGAAGCCGGTGAACTCGGTGGGGCCGGCGTCGACGAGTTCGCGGTAGGCGGACAGGTCGGTGTGGGCCTGCTTGCGCGCGGCGGCGTCGGCCTTGGCGCGCTGCCGCTGCTCGGCCATCAGGGTGCGGAAACCGGCTTCGTCGACCGACAGGCCGGCTTCGGCGGCCATCTCCAGGGTCAATTCGAGCGGGAAGCCGTAGGTGTCGTGGAGGGTGAACGCGTCGTCACCGGAGATCACCTTCGCGCCGGTGGCGCGGGTGGCGCGGGCGGCCTCGTCGAACAGCCGTGAGCCCGAGGCCAAGGTGCGGTTGAACGCGCTCTCCTCGGCCACCGCGATGCGCTGGATGCGCTCGAAGTCGGCCACGAGTTCCGGGTAGGACGGCCCCATCGCGTCGCGCACCGTGGTCATCAGGTCGGCCATGATCGGCTGCTCGACGCCGAGCAGCTTGGCCGCCCGGATGATGCGGCGCAGCAGCCGACGCAGCACGTAGCCGCGACCCTCGTTGCCGGGGCTGACACCGTCGCCGATGATGATCGCCGCAGTGCGGCTGTGGTCGGCGATGATGCGGTAGCGCACGTCGTCTGTGTGGTTGCCCTGCCCGTATCCGCGGGGGGCGATCGCGGCGACCAGGTCGATGACGGGACGGACCAGGTCGGTCTCGTAGACGTTGTCGACGCCCTGGAGCAGACACGCGATGCGCTCGACACCCATGCCGGTGTCGATGTTCTTGCGCGGCAGCGGGCCGAGGATCTCGAAGTCGTCCTTGCTGGTGCCCTCCCCGCGCTCGTTCTGCATGAACACGAGATTCCAGATCTCGATGTAGCGGTCCTCGTTGGCTTCCGGTCCGCCCTCGACGCCGTATTCGGGTCCGCGGTCGTAGTAGATCTCCGAGCACGGCCCGCACGGTCCGGGGATGCCCATGGACCAGTAGTTGTCGGCCATCCCGCGGCGCTGGATGCGCTCGAGCGGCAGGCCGGCCACTTCCTGCCACAACTCGATGGCTTCGTCATCGTCGAGATAAACGGTGGCCCAGAGCCTTTCGGGATCGAACCCGTAACCGCCCTCGGACACCGGGTTGGTCAGCAGCGTCCAGGCCAGCTCGATGGCGCCCTTCTTGAAGTAGTCGCCGAAGCTGAAGTTGCCGGCCATCTGGAAGAACGTGTTGTGGCGGGTGGTGATCCCGACCTCGTCGATGTCGGGGGTGCGGATGCACTTCTGGACGCTGGTGGCCCGGTCCCACGGCGGGGTGCGCTGCCCGAGGAAGTAGGGCACGAACTGCACCATGCCGGCGTTGACGAACAACAGGTTCGGATCGTCGAGGATCACCGAGGCGCTGGGCACCTCGGTATGTCCCGCGTTCACGAAGTGATCAAGGAAGCGCTTCCTGATCTCGTGTGTCTGCACGTCCTGCTGTCCTCACCGTTTCTGGGTGCGGCTGCGCCTGTTCGGCGCCACCTGCGAATACTCGACCGCACCACAGTACCGGTCGGCGTGCTCAGCCCGACACGAAGCTCAGCCGGACCTGACGTTGGGGATTGTCTCGGTTCAGGTCCACCAGAACGATGCTCTGCCACGTGCCCAGAAGGGGCGCTCCCTGCCCGACCGGGACCGTCACCGAGGGTGAGACCAGGCCGGGAAGGACGTGGTCGGCGCCGTGCCCGGGCGAGCCGTGCGCATGGCGGTAGCGGTCGTCACGCGGCAGCAGTCGTTCCAGGGTGTCGACCAGATCGTCGTCGGATCCGGCCCCGGTCTCGATGACGGCGACCCCGGCGGTGGCGTGCGGGACGAACACGTTGCACAGTCCGTCGCCCCGCGAGGCACAGAAATCCCGGACGGCGGCGGTGAGGTCGACAATTCGCCGACGGGACGTGTCGAGGTCGAGAACTTCGGTGTGCACGGTGTCGAGCCTACGAGCGTGTCATTGACGCAGGCGTTTATTGCGTGTTCGCCCAGGGTATGCCTGCGGCCACCGAACGCTTGGAGGAGACATGACCGTCACCGGCATCATCACCGCAATCCTGATCGGCATCGTGGTCGGCGCCCTCGGCCGCCTCGTCCTGCCGGGTAGACAACCCATCGGAATCCTGTTGACCATTCTGGTCGGTATCGTCGGCGCGCTGGTCGGTACCGCGCTGGCCAACGCCATCGGTATCCCCACCGCCACCGGCGGGATCGACTGGCTCGAACTCCTCGTCCAGGTCGTCGTGGCCGCGGCGGGCGTGGCCCTGGTCGCCGCGCTCATGGGCCGGCGCGGGACCGGCGTGGCAGGCCGTCGTCGTTCGGGACTGATGCGCTGACCCGACAGATCCTGTTGTTCGCGTGATCCCGGCTGGGCCCCCGACCAGCCGGGATCACTCTCTTCCGCGGGCGCGGCGGATGATGGCTCGCAGCTTCTCCACGCGGGTGGTGATCTCGCGTTCGGCGCCGCGACCGGTGGGCCGGTAGTAGTCGACGCCGACGAGTTCGTCGGGCGGGTACTGCTGGGCGGCAACACCTCCCGGCTCGTCGTGGGCGTAGCGGTAGCCGACGGCGTTGCCGAGTTTCGCCGCCCCCGCGTAGTGGCCGTCGCGCAGGTGCGCGGGGACCAGACCGGCCTTAGCGACTCTGCGTTTACAGCATCCATCGGTGGCATACTGCGAGCATGAGCAACGACCCCGCCGCCACTCCCCCGCCCGCCGCGATCTACTGCCGCGTGAGCCGGGACCGAACGGGCGCAGGTCTGGCCGTCGAACGGCAGGAAGGTGACTGCCGCCAACTGGCCGACCGTCTCGGCCTGTCGGTGGCGCGCGTGTTCGTGGACAACGACATCTCGGCTTACAGCGGGAAGCGGCGACCAGGCTATGAGGCGATGCTTGCCGCCGTGGAGTCTGGCGCGGTCGGCGTCATCTTGGCGTGGCACAACGACCGGCTACACCACTCGCCGCAGGAGCTGGAGCGCTACATCGACTTGTCGGAGCGGCGCGGCGTTCTTACCCACACCGTCACCGCTGGAGCTTTCGATCTTGCGACCCCTGCGGGTCGCTACGGTGCCCGCCAGCTCGGCGCTGGCGCCCGCTACGAGTCTGAGCACCGTTCCGAGCGGATCAAGGCGGCGCGCGTGCAGCAGGCCAAGGACGGTAAGTACCACGGCGGGCAGCGACCGTACGGCTACGACAAGCACGGCATGGTGCCCGATCCCGTGGAGGCTGCAGAGGTCGTCAAGATGGTGGAGGCGGTCAGGTCTGGTATCTCGCTGCGGTCCATCGTCCGTGACCTGAATGAGCGCGGCGTGCCGACATCGACGGGGAAGCGCTGGCGCTCGCAGTCGTTGCGGGACTTGGTGAAGTCGCCCCGCATTGCTGGCTTGTCGGTTCATCTCGGAGAGATCGTCGGGGAGGCAGCGTGGCCCGCGCTGGTTCCCCGTGAGTCGTGGGAGGCCGCCCGCGCCGTGCTGGCCGACCCCAACCGGCGCACCAACCCTGGAGGCGGTGCCACGCCCAAGCATCTCGGTTCCGGCGTCTACATCTGCGGCGTGTGCGGTGAACGCAAGCTGTCAGTGGGCCGACCGGGTGGGAGGCAACGACCGCCCGCCTACCGCTGCACGAACCGTGATTCGTCGGTCACGAGCGGCCACGTCTCGCGTCGGGCCGACCAGCTGGACGACTACGTGGAGGCTGTGATGGTTGAGCGGCTGTCGCGGCCAAGGTTGGTCGACAGCGCCAAGCGTTGCGACGACACCGCCGAGGCGGCATCGCTGCGCGCGGAGCAGGACGTGATTCGGCAGCGCTTGGAGCAGTTGGCCGAGTCGTACGGCGACGGCGAGATTGACCGCACTCAGCTTGCGGCGGGTTCGAAGCGGTTGAAGGCGCGCGCGGAGACGATCACCGAGAAGCTAGCGAGCATCGGTGGCCGAAGCCCGCTGGACATCATTCCCGAGGACGCCGTCGACATCCCGGCGCTGTGGCAGTCCCTCACGCTCGGGCAGCGCCGCGCCATCGTTGACTATCTCGCCGATGTCGAGATCGTGCCGCTAGGACGCGGCGTGAAGGGTTTCAGCCCTGACGGGGTCCGCATCACCTGGAAGCGCTAGCGGCACCTGCATGAGCTGCCCGAGCCGCTGCACGGTCTCGGTCGTGAGCGGTGGCGCTTGGTCCACGACAGCGCGCACGGCGGCAGCGATTCTGTCGCTGCGCTCGGCGCTCGTCGTCGTCACGGCAGCGAAGGTACACACCGCGCCCGACTACCTCGCCGAAACTGTTAGGCGTTTGTCCACCAACGGGTTTCGGTACATCAACCCGGCAATCAGCGGGCGCACTCTAGCAACGCTGCACGCGCCGGTATACGCAGCTCACCAGCTCACCCATAGTCATCGAGTGACAAACTCCTGCCGGTAATCGACTGTGCGGCAACGGTTCCCTTACAGACAGCGACACGCCGCGCTGGTCGACACGCCGAGGAACTTCCAGGATCACCTTCTCCCGCAAGTTCCAGGATCACCTTCTCCCGGCTGCTGTAGATGGCCTTCTTCCGCTTGCTCGCCGCCCTGCTCTACATCTGGTCGATGTTCGACTACGTCCAGATGTTCGCCTACATCCACGAGATCGAGGAGCCGGACATCCGCGAGATCGAGGAGCTGGACATCCACGAGGACCGGGGTCAGGAGCTGATCTGGGACGCCCGACGCGCGAAACTCTCACTGAAACCTCACCTTTGACCAGGTGGACCGACGTTGACCAGCGGCATTATCTGTCGCGGTCGGTGACAGCGAATACATGCCATCGACCGCGTGTACCGGCATTGTCAATCACTGTCATGGAAGTGGTTACTGGGCAACGTATCTAGTCATCGACGCTGCTTAGCATCGTTGGCATGACCCCGACAGCAGCTAATCGGCGTGAACGCCGCAAGCAGGAACGCAACATCGCCAAGGACGTTGCCCATCACCGCGCCCGCGTCGCCGGACTCGCCCGAGGTGTGCGCAGTCCCGACGACCCCGAACTAGTGGAGGCACGCCGAGCTATGTTCCGAGCGCAGCAGACCGTAGGCGCTCACGCGGTGCTCGACTCCACCGAGGCGCGTGCCAGCGGCGACCCCGACCGCATGACCGAGATTCTGCGCTCTGCCGGGGTGCCTGTCGCGGTGATGCTGCTGGAGTCCGTCGAACTGCTGGCTTACGTGGTGTCGCTGTCCGACCGTCCCGCCGAGCTGCTGGCCGCGCTGCACGAGCGCATCGACGCCGCGTCCACCGACTGAAAGCGAAACGCCAGCGCCGGGTAGGTCGGCGCTGGCGCTCCAAAGTTCCGAGCTGAAGGGAACACCACGATGATAAGCCGACCCGGCGACGACGTTCCGGCGCAGCTTGAGCGCCGCCGCGACGCCGCCCACCGCAGCGAGCCGCTGGCGTGCGGGTGCCGAGACCCTTGGCTGTGCCAGTGCCGCGACGGCGTGCAGCAGGTGACCGATCATCAGCTTGACGGCTGGTCGGCAGCCGCGCTGCATCTACTCGACAACGGGCTGAGTCCCGCCGTGCCCGTCGATGTGCAGCGCCGGTTGTGGCGGCGTGGCGGCGCTGATCGTGTGCTGGCGCAACGTCTGCGCGGAGTCTGCTCGGAGCGTGCCGCGTGAGCCGCAAGCTGCTCGGTGTCCTGGACGACGGGCGCGAGGTGTACGACAACTCGCCGCGTCCTCTGGTCGCAGCGCTGGAGCTTGGGCACGGCACGCTGTGCGGCACCAACGGCAGCGACCCGTACGCCGAGGTGCCGCCACCTGTCGAACCGCCCGATGCTGTCGCCCAGGACGATGACGAGCGGCCAGCGGGTACCGGATCGGAACGCACGACCGCGAACGGTCAGCAATCCGACTCGCTGCTCACCGAGCTGCTGTCGGCAGCCCAGCTCGACGCGATGACGTTCGCCCCCCTGGTCGAACATGTGCCGCACCTCGTCGTGGAAGGTTTCGGGATTCTGGCCGGTCCACCGAAGGCGGGCAAGAGTTGGCTTGCCGGTGAGATCGCGTTGGGCTGCGCCCAGGGCGGCACCGTGCTCGGCGGTATCAACGTGCAAGGGCGGCACGTTCTGCTGCTGGCCCTGGAGGACGGCCCGCGCCGCCTCCAGGCGCGTATGCGCCGCCTGAACCACGGCCAGCCGCTACCGGAGCGGCTGCACATCCTGACGAAGGTGAAGCCGCACACCGTCATCCCCACGATCACCGAGTGGCTAGAACGGCACAGCGGCGACGAGACCTCGCCGCTGGTCATCCTCGACACCCTCGGGAAGGCCCGCCAGCAGCGGCGTGCAAGCGATGACCCGTATATCGCTGACTATCAGCTCGGCGGCTCACTGAAAGCCGTCATCGACGCGGTGCCGGGTGCCGCGCTGCTGGTCGTCCACCACACCCGCAAGATGAAGGCTGACGACTGGCTCGACACCCTCTCGGGCACACAGGGAATCGCCGGGTCGGCTGATTACGTCCTCGTGCTGTCACGCAAGCGCAAGAGTGCCGAGGGTGTGCTGGCGGTGACGGGCCGCGACATCGCCGAGAACGAGTACGCCGTAAAGACCGACGACGGTATCTGGTCGCTTGACGGCATGGACATCTTCGACGCTGCCGCCACAGTTGCCACGCGCGCCGAGCGAGACCAACAGTCACGGTTGGGCACCCGGTCGATGGACGCCTTGCGGTACGTGAACTCCCGGTCCACCACCACCCCGACCGACCTCGCCGAGCACCTCGGCATCGACAACAACAGTGCCGGGAAGGTGCTCCAGCGGCTCGCCGACGACCAGTACATCAGCAAGGTGAGCCGGGGTACGTATGCACCTGTCGGAAGTGTCGGAACTGTCGAAAGTGCAGATCAGGATGCAGATTACGGGCAACCGAATCCGACACCACCTGTCGGAAATGTCGGAAACACGACGAACGGAATTACCCGCTCACCAGCGAATACGACACTTCCGACAGATACGACACTGTTCACGACCGGCGCGGAGGACCACCCGTGAGCGGCTACCGCTGTCCAGGCTGCCCGAGCCTGCACCCCTGTTTCCCCGGCTGTGAAACCTCGGGCACGCCAACCAATTCCACGGCAGTTGCCGAGCAAGTTTGGTGCGCAGATGAGCGAGAACAGGTATCGCGCTTGGTCGGCACGATGGACACCGAGGAGACCCGATGACCGCACCAACCTGGACCACGACACCGCCACCGCAGGCATGGGCCGACGCCATCACCGCCGCGCAGCACGCCGCCCACGGTGACCCGTTGCAGTGCTGCGCCGTCATCGCCGAGAGCCGCTGTAACCCCGGCTGGCTCGTCATCGCCGGGGTGTCCCTGCTCGCCGCCGTCCTGGCCGAGGGTGTCGCCGCCGACGAGTTGCGCGCCGAGGTGCTGCGGATCGCCACCGACACGGGCGCGTCCGACTACATGGTGACCGCCACCCTGGAGGTCGTCGCGCTCGCCGAGGCGATGCAGCGCGACGAGCTTCCGACCATCTACGAGCTGTGCAGCGGCTCGCAGGTGTCGGCGCGCGACCTCGCGCACGGGGCGTGCTCGCTCACCGGGCAGTCGATAGCGGCTGTGGCCGTGGACGTGGGCGGCGTGTTCGACCGGCTGCGCGACCAGTACAGGTGTCGCTGATGGGTGCCCGCCCAACCGTCGCCGAGGCTGGCACGGTCGGACTGCTGGCCGAGCTGCTACGGGACACACCCCGCCTGCACGGTGCCCTGTGCGCCACCAAGCGCGGCCACTTCATCGAGGCCGAGACCGGCAACCGGGTGCGGGTGGAGCAGTGCATCTCGATCTGCCGCCGCTGCCCAGCGTTGGAGGCATGCCGCGTGTGGGCTGCCACGCAACCGGGTCTCGTCGGCGTGGTCGCCGGGAAGCTGCACGCCACCGTGCGCGCGGATGATGGAGATGACGAAAGCCCAAGTGAGGCAGGATAATGACTGACAATGTTGATCTGTCGGGTATCGGTGCTCACCGCCCCTGCCCAGCGCGCGGCGTTCTCGTGTTCGACAGCCTGCCGCCCGCCGTGCAGAACGCCGAGGACAGCAGACAGGAAGCGGACTTCCGTAGTCGCCACTTCCGCAGCAACGTGGTCACCGAGCGGCCAGCGACGCCGACCGAGCGCGCGTTGCTCGCCCACCTCGGCTACACCGTGCCCGCCACCCTGCACACCCGCGTGCAGTGGCTCACAGACGGCGTGCGACGCCGCACGTGGCCGCAGATACCCGCCACCCTGGAAGGACTCACAGAATGACAGTGAAGAACAATACGAACAATGTTGCAGGACAAGCGGACCCGTCGACAGGCACGCCGCCGGCAACACCTTCCGCTACCGGCGCCATCGCCGCCCCTTCTCCCGACAGCGAACCGGGCGACCAGCACCACGCCGACACTGACGACCAGCACGAGGATGACCGGGACGACGCCGAGCAGGACGACGACGCCGACGACGGCAGCCGCACCAACCGGGAGAAGCGGTACCGGCTGCGGCTGCGTGACGCCGAACGCCAGCGCGACGAACTGGCCGACACCCTGACCCGCACCCGACAGGCCATCGTGTCCTCGGTGGTGGCTGGCAGCGGATACGCCCCGAGGGTCGCCGAGCTGGTCGCCGCCGACATGGACAAGCTGCTGGACGACAACGGCATTCCCGACGCCGAGAAGATCGTGAGCACGCTCGCGGCGGTCGTCGCCGACTACGGGTTCGCCCGCCAACCGAGAACGCCAGCGCCGAACCTCCAGCAGGGTTCCACCAACGGTGGAGGCAGTGCCGGTAAAGCGTCGTGGGCAGACGCAATCAAGGGCAGCTAGACTCGCCACAGTGGGACCGGCTGCGCGTCGCAGCCACCCGCAGCACTGTTCGCCTTCGTGAGGCACCAACGGCTAGAGCGTGACCGCTCACCGTGAGCATCCCCGAGACACCCTCACACGTAAGGCAACTCCGATGGCACTCAACAGCTCCACAGGCGCGGCCATCCTCAGCGCCGAGCAGATCGCGGCTCTTGTCGTGCAGCCGCTCATCACCAGCTCGGTCGCAATGGTTACCTCCACGGTCGTGCAGACCGACAGCCACTCGATGCGCTTCCCGGTCGTCGTCTCCGACCCCGATACCGCGTGGGTGCCCGAGGGCGCGGAGATCCCGGTCTCCGACCCCGATGTCGATGAGGTCGTCGTCACCCCGTCCGGTCTCAAGGGTCTGACCGTGGTCAGTAACGAGCTGGTCGCCGACTCCGATCCGTCCGCGCTCGATGTTGTCGGGCAGGGGCTTGTCCGCGATCTGCGGACCAAGCTCGACGCCGCATGGCTCGGCGACACCGTGACCAACGGACCCAACGGGCTGGAGTCCCTGACCGGGGTAACCGAGACCACGCTGAACTTCGACGGCTCACTCGATGTCATCGCCGAGGCTGTTTCGCTGGCCGAGAATGCGGGCGCGCCCACGATCCACCCCGTCGACGGGCTGCCCAACTTCTCCCTCGTCGCCAACCCGGTCGACGTGTTGGCACTCAGTACCGCGAAGGTCAGCACCGACAGCAACCAGCCGCTGCTCGGAGTCGACGCCACCGCCGTCACCGGACGCTCCGCGCTCGGCGTGCGCATCCACTCAGCACCGGCCTGCGCGCAGGGCACCGCCTGGCTCATCCCGAGAGACCGCGTGTTCGTGGTGCTGAGAAACGACCCCGAGGTCGTGGCCGACCCGTCTCCGTTCTTCTCCAGCTACAGGACCGCGATCCGCGCCGTGCTGCGCGTCGGATTCGCCTTCCCCCACGAGGCAGCCGTCGTCCGCGTCGGCATGGAAGGCAGCTAGCCCACAGTTCCTGGCCCTGGAGGTGTCGCCCTTGAGGTGGCTACTCCGCCTCCAGGGACAGGGTGCCGCTGGCCGCGTGACACGGCCCACCCGCCATAGCGCGGCCAGCGGGCACCACCACACCGAGGGAGACCCGATGGCCTGGACCGGCGACCGCCGCACCCGACCCCGCAACGGCGCACGACGACTCCCCGAGAAACTGCGCCGCCGCGTCCTGAACCGCTACCCGACGTGCTGGCTGAACATCCCCGGCATCTGCACAGTGACCTCCACCGAGGTCCACCACGTCACCCCTGACGCCGAGGGTGGAACCGACGCCGAGTTCATCAACGGGCAACCGCAGCTCGTAGGGGTCTGCTCGCGGTGTCACGCCTACGTCTCCGCCCGCGACTCCGCAGCCCGAGCCTGGAACTGGCGACGGCAGCCAGAACCTCACCCCGGCGTCCTACCCTGACTCGCAACCGAAAACCGTTGTTACGCAACGCGATAGAACAGATCGAAAGCTATTGCGGCACAAGCGATTCCGCCCACAGAGCATGGTGCCGACAGAACCCAATCAGCTAACACGATGATCGTGTCAGCAGGTCTCTGACCTGCGGAAACTTGCCCAGGGGGGAACCCCCGCTACCCCCATCCGAGGCCGGACCGCTTACGGGGTCGGAAGCAACCCGAGTAGTACGACCAAAACCGCAGGTCAAACCCTATTTTTGGCCTGTCGTAATCTGTTGTCGCGCATGGGGTCTCGATGGGGTGCGTGTTTCCGCTGGTCGGTGGGCGTTTCTGGCCCTGTGTCCGAATACCGTTGTGTGGCAACCTTTGTCAGTGTTAGGTATCGCATTGTCCAGCAACGGTTTTCGCGCACCTGCACGCCTAGAATCGCCGGTATGACTCCGAAGTTGACCGCTGGTCGCCGGTTGCGCATCGACCTGGACAAGGCGCTGGCCCACGCCTCCCAGCAGGGCGGGTACCAGCTGGAGTGGTCCGAGCAGGAGCTACACGTCATCGCGCAGGCGTGCGACATGGCCGACCGCGCCGAGGTGCTCAAGGAGATGTTCGCCGCCGAGGAAACCGCGACCACCAAGCTGAAGATCGCCACCGAGCTGCGCCACACTCAGCGGTCAGTGGTCGAGCTGGTCGCCAAGGTCCATCCCGGTGATGGGCGGGCCAAGTCCCAGCGTCACGTTAAAGCGGTCGCCCAACGCTGGGACCGCAAACGGCAGCGGGAGGCGTGATGGCGCGCCGTGCGGAGAATCCCAGCGTCGGGCAGATCGGGCCGGATGGGATCGGCCCGCTGTACCGGGCGCTATGGGACTTGGAGGAGAAGCGTCACGAGCGGTTCGGCAGGGTCGGCAAGATGCGCCGTCCGCCGTTCCTGCGCGACCAGTTCCGCCGTAATGAGCCGGTGGTGGTGGAGGGCGGCATGCTCCCGCCCGGTGTTCTGCCGCGCGGCAGTGGCGGGAAGCACTTTGTGGTGACGCCGGATGACCGGGTCCGTGAAGCGGTGTACGGCGTCGACTACGGGCCGGTCGACACCAGCATCTGAGTCCTGGCCGTGGGCGGACGGTTCCAGCGGGCAATACCGCTGAGCAGAAAGTCCGGCCTGTCGACCGCAAACTTCCCAGAAATCGCAGCCTCGCTCCCATAACCTCGGATCAACCCGAAAGTGACAGGAGATGCCAAATGGTGGACGAGAAACTGCTCAATGTCCTGAGGACCGTGACGGTGCCAGCAGCTCTGACCAATTGTCAGACGCTGGTCGACTACATGAAGGCCCACGTCGAGGCCGACACGCACTCCCAGACCCCTGAGGCGGGCGTGCAGAGACTCAACGAGATGCTCGGACTGATGCTGGCCTCGCAGCTGGAGATCATTAACTCTCTCGGCGACATTGACCAGCAGCTGAGGACGATAGGCCAGCGTCTCAAAGGGCAGTAGCAGTCCGAGCGGCCCCACAGGTGTCCAGGCAGCGAGGTAACGGCACTGCGCAGACACGCCGAAATAGGACCACGGCAATCTCGTGGGCGGCGATACTGCGCCCATGATTGACGCGAGTTGGATTGACCACTGGGCAGACCGCTACAACGAGCCAGCCGATGACGAGGTGCTCAACCAGGTCGGCGCGCGGGTGCGTGAACGTGGCTACTACGACCGCGCGGACTTCATCACGGTCGGGCGTTGGAAGAGTCAGCGCGCGAAGTCGCGGATGGCGTCGAACACCGACGAGATGATCCACGACATCACCGCGACAGCACTCACTGCGCCGCTGCCGATCCAGCATCTGGTCTTGAGGTTGCTCAAGGGCGTCGAGGTGCCGATGGCGTCATCGCTGCTGATGGTGTGGCGACCAGACATCCACACTGTGATCGACATTCGTGCTGTCGCCTCGTTGGTGCACATGGGCGAGATGGCCGACCCGTCTCCGAACAAGTACCCGCCGTACATCGAGTACCTGACGGTGTGCAAGGCGATCAGCGAGCGGTGCGGGCGCAATCTGCGCGCGGTCGACCGGGCGCTGTATGCGTCCAACGGGCGGACGTAACCCGCCTACATCCGCTGGTCAGATAGCTGCGTCTACGGATTCTCCGACTGCCGAACGATGGCGCGGAGACGTTCGACACGCGCCCCGATGTCCCGTTCGGCGCCGCGATTCGTGGGCTGGTAGTAGTCGACTCCGACCAGCTCATCGGGCGGGTATTGCTGCGATGACACCCCGTTCGGGTCGTCGTGGGCGTAGCGGTAGCCGACCGCGTTGCCGAGCTTCTCCGCTCCGCTGTAATGCCCGTCCCTTAAGTGCCTTGGTACAGGACCCGCTTTGCCGGCCCGGATGTCGGCCATGGCCGCGCCGAGGGCGGTGGTCACCGCGTTGGACTTCGGTGCGGTCGCCAGGTGCACGGTCGCGTGCGCCAGCGTCAGTTGCGCTTCGGGCATGCCGATCAGCTGCACGGTCTGGGCAGCGGCCACCGCCAGCGGCAGCGCGGTCGGATCGGCCATCCCGATGTCCTCACTGGCCAGGATCATCAACCGGCGCGCCACGAAGCGCGGGTCCTCCCCTGCCACCAGCATCCGCGCCAGGTAGTGCAGTGCCGCGTCGACATCGGAGCCGCGCACCGACTTGATGAACGCGCTGACCACGTCGTAGTGCTGGTCCCCGTCGCGGTCGTAGCGCACGGCGGCCTTGTCGAGGGACTGTTCGATGACCTCGACGGTCACCTCGCCGGTCTCGGCGGCGACTTCCAGCGCGGTCAGCGCGCGGCGCGCATCACCGGCCGACAGTTGTACCAGCAGGTCGACGGCCTCGTCGGACACCGGAACCCTGCCCGCCAGCCCCCGTTCGTCGGTGATCGCGCGTCGCAGCACCGTGGCCACCGCGTCGGGCGTCAACGGTTGCAGTTGCAGGATCAGCGACCGCGACAGCAGCGGAGCCACCACGCTGAACGACGGGTTCTCCGTGGTTGCGGCGACGAGCAGCACCACGCGGTTCTCGACGGCGGCCAGCAGCGCGTCCTGTTGGGTCTTGGAGAACCGGTGGACCTCGTCGATGAACAGGACGGTCTGCTGGCCGCGGATCGCGGCCTGGCGGGCCTGGTCGATGACCGCGCGGACCTCCTTGACGCCGGCCGACAGCGCCGAGAGCGCTTCGAAGCGCCGGCCGGTGGCCTGCGAGATCAGCGACGCCAGGGTGGTTTTGCCGGTGCCCGGCGGGCCGTAGAGGATGACCGACGCCGCGCCGGAGCCCTCGACCAGCCGGCGCAGTGGGGCGTTGGTGGTGAGCAGGTGCTCCTGGCCGACGACCTCGTCGAGCGAGGCGGGCCGCATGCGCACGGCCAGCGGCACCGACGCTCCGACCGGCCCGGTGGCGGGCGGCGTGTCGCCGGGAACGTCGAAGAGGCTGTCGGACACGTTGTCGTGCTTACACCGGTGCGGTGACGAAGTCGATCAGTTCCTCGACGCGTCCGATCAGTTCGGGTTCCAGGTCGGTCCAGTCCCGGACGCGGGAGCGGATGTGCTGCCACGCGGCGGCGATGTCCGCCTGATCGCGGTGCTTCCAGCCCAGTGCCGCGCAGATGCCGTGTTTCCAGTCCTGCCCTTTCGGGATCACCGGCCAGGCAGCGACCCCCAGCCGGGCCGGTTTGACGGCCTGCCAGATGTCGACGAACGGGTGACCGACCACCAGTGTGTGCTCGCCGCCGGGACCGCGCCGGACCGCCTCGGCGATCCGGGCCTCTTTGGAGCCGGGCACCAGGTGGTCGACCAGCACACCGAGCCGGCGGCCCGGGCCGGGCCGGAACTCCGCGACCACGGCGGTCAGATCGTCGACCCCGCCGAGGTATTCGACGACCACCCCCTCGATGCGTAGGTCTTCCCCCCACACCTGCTCGACCAGCTCGGCGTCGTGGCGGCCCTCCACGTAGATCCGGCTCGCGGCGGCGACCTTGGCGCGCGCCCCCGCCACCGCGACCGAACCCGACGCGGTGCGCGCCGGGGCCTTCGGCGGCGCCTTCTTGGGTGCGGTCAGGATCACCGGTTCGCCGTCGATCAGATACCCGGGGCCGACCGGGAACGGTTTGGTACGGCCGTGCCGGTCCTCGAGTTCCATCCGGCCGTACTCCACCCGCACCACCGCGCCGACGAACCCGGTCTGCGCGTCCTCGACGACCAGTCCGATCTCGATCGGCCGTTCGACGGAGCGGGGCCGTCGGGCCCGGTGCGGGTCGTCGGCGAGGATGTCGGAGCCATAGCGATCAGCCACGCAGGTGATCGTAGGAAGCCCCCTCCTCCGCGCGGCGCACGTCGGGGGCGCGTGTTGCCCACACCCGGTGCGGCGAGATGATCGACGACATGACGGATCTGAGCGCCTATGGCCCCTGGGCGGTGATCGCCGGCGGCTCCGAGGGGGTGGGCGCGGAGTTCGCCGCCCTGCTCGCCCAGGCGGGTATCAATCTGGTGCTGGTGGCCCGCAAAGAGGGTCCGCTCGAGCAGACGGCGGCCCGCTGCCGCCAGTTGGGCGTCCAGGCACGCACGCTGGCAGTCGATCTCGTCGACGGCGTGGACGAGGTGATGACGGCGACGGCGGATCTGGAGGTGGGGCTGCTGATCTTCAACGCCGGCGCCAACACGTGCAGCGAGGAGTTCCTCGACGGCGAGCTCTCGGAGTTCGGCCGGGTGATCGACCTCAACGTGACCGCCATGATGGCCCTGGTCCAGCACTACGCCCGCCCGATGCGCGAGCGCCGCCGCGGCGGCATCCTGCTGGTCGGGTCCATGGCCGGCTACCTGGGGTCGGTGCGGCACTCCGTGTACGGCGGGGTCAAGGCATTCGGCCGGATCTTCGCCGAGAGCCTGTGGCTGGAGTTGCGCGATCACGACGTGCACGTACTGGAGTTGGTGCTCGGGGTGACGCGCACCCCGGCCATGGAGCGGGTCGGGCTGAACTTCGACCTACCGGGTCTGCGGGTGGCCGAGCCTGCGGACGTGGCCGCCGAGGGTCTGGAGCGGCTGCCACATGGACCGGTGCACGTGGCGGGCGGCAACGCCGACGACGTGGCCCGGCGCAATCACCCCGACCGCGCGGCGGTGGTCCTCGGCACGCACCGGTTCATGCAGAAGCTGATCGGCGGCGACGCCTGACGCCGCTCACCCGAGCTGTTGCTTCTGATCCGCGAGCGGGGCGCCGATCTCGGCGAGCTTGGCCGGGTCGGAGGTGACCTCGTCGACCACGGTGTGGATGAACCGCATCTTGTCCAGCACCGGCGGCGGCAGCACGAACGGATACAGGTCTTCCTTGCCCATCGAGCGGTTGACCATGTTCAGTGCCCACGACAGCGGCAGCCACATGTCGATGATGGTGTCGAAGCCGCTGGGCCCGAGGAACCGCCTGTCGTAGGTCGCGTTGGCCGGGGCGAACCCGAACGCCGCGGCCGTGTCGAGGGTGTCACGCACATGCAGGTAGTGCGCGAAGGTCTCGGCCCAGTCCTCGGCAGGGTGCATGGTGGCGTAGGAGGACACGTAGTCGTCCTCCCAGCCCGCGGGCGCCCCCTCGCTGTAGTGCCGGTCCAGGGCGGCCTGATAGTCGAGGTCGGGGTCGCCGAAGAGTTCGCCGAACCGCTCGAGGTAGCGGGGCGACCTGCCGACCAGGCGATAGAAGTAGTAGTGACCGATCTCGTGCCGGAAGTGTCCGAGCAGGGTGCGGTACGGCTCGTCCATCGAGATGCGCAACTGCTCGCGGTGCACGTCGTCGCCTTCGGCGAGGTCGAGGGTGATCACGCCGTCGGCGTGCCCGGTGAACACCTTCTCGAACTGGCTGGACAGCAGGTCGAACGCCAGCCCGAACTCCGGGTCGACGTCACGGCCGACGACGGGCAGCTTGAGTTCGTGCAGTTCCGCGATCAACCGGCGCTTGGCGCGCTCGGCGGCCGCGAACGCCGCCAGCGCGATGGTGTCGGCGTCGTTGGGACGGGTGCGGGTCAACGCGCAGGACACGCACAACTTGCCGAGCGGACTCTTCTCCACCAACCAGTTGCACTCTGCCAGATAGAGATTCGCACACAGCTGGTACTCGTGTTCGTCGACGGCGCCGGCGTGCTCGCTCTCCTCGGTCGGCGCGATCACCAGCAGTGCCATCTCGTCGAGCGAGAACCCCAGGGAGCTGCCGCAATTCAGGCACAGGGAGTTCTCGAAGGCCAGTCGTTGCCCACAGTTGGGGCACGTGAAGTCACGCATGCGTCATCTTCCCTTCACATGGCGCCACGTCCACCGAGACGTCGATGACACTGCTCTCGGAGTCGGTGTAGATGATCCCCCGCAGCGGGGGCACGTCGGCGTAGTCGCGGCCGACAGCGACGGTGACGTAGCGCTCGTCGACCATCTGATCGTTGGTCGGGTCCAGGCCCAACCATTCGTTCTGCGGCGTCCATACCGACGCCCAGGCATGAGTCGCGTCGATGCCCACCATGCGGTCCTTTCCGGGCGGAGGGTCGGTGGCCAGATATCCGGAGACGTAACTGGCTGCCAGTCCGTTGGCGCGCAGGCATCCGATCGCGAGCCTCGCGAAGTCCTGACATACCCCTTCGCCCGCCGCCAAAACCTCGCTGACCTTGGTCGACACCGTGGTCGACCCCGAGCGGTAGGTGAAATCGGTGTAAATGCGTGTGTTCAGGTCGGTCAGGACCTCGATCAGCGGCCGTCCGGAGACGAAACTCGGTGCCGCATAGGCACGCAACTCATCCGTGATCTCCGGCGGTTGCAGGTCCAGCGTGAACTCGACGGCTCGGGCTCCGTCGGGCCCCACCGGGCGGGCGATCTCCCACGGCGCGCGCGCCGACGGACCCGCATAGAGCTCGGGTGGGGGTGGGTCGACTTCGACCACCGATCGGCTGGTGATGCGCAGGCTGCGGTGGGGGTGGACGACGTGGAAGTAGGACGTGAGGTTGCCGTAGACGTCACGGCTGGTGGAGCTGTCGTCGGCCTCGGGGTCGATGATCAGCTCGTGCGACAGGCAGCGCTGCCGCGGCGAGTCCCTGGGGGTGAGGAAACCCCGCCCGTAGGAACTGGTGACCTCATCGGCGTAGCGGTACTCGGTGCGGTGGGTGATCTCGTAACAGCGTGCGCTCACGGCAGCAGCCTCCGCCGGTCGGGCCCCCACAGCGGCTGCATCCCTCCGGGCAACGAAAGGTGCGTGGCACTGATCGCTGCGGCCAGATCGGCCAGGTCGCGGTGCGTGGCCGCCAGCAGCCCGGCGAGCTCGCGACGTCGGCTGTCGGCGTCGACGTCTTCGAGGTCGGTGGGTTCGGTGCGCCGCAGCCGCGCCGCGATGTCGTCGAGCATGCGTTCCAGGCGGGAGGATCCCGAGGCGCCGGTCAGCACCCGGAGATCTGCGCGGAGCTGTTCGAGTTGGTAGACCAGCGAGCGCGGATTCGTCGCATCGAACAGCACGAGCTCGGCCACCGCGCCCACACTTGCCACACCAGGGTTGCGCCGCCGGTAGATCACCAGCGACTCGCACACCACCAACACCGACTCGATGACGGTCTGTTCGGCCGCCGGGGTCCGCGCCGTCGTCAGCGCGCTGCCCAGCAGGGCCGAAAGTCCCAGTCCGCGTTCGATCCGCTTGCCGATGTCCATCATCGTCCAGCCGACGTCGCGCACCATCGACTCGGCGATCATCCCCGACAGGGCCAGCATCCCGGCCAGCGCGAGGTTGTTGGTGGTGGCCAGGAAGGTCTCGCCCTCGACCTTGGACTCGGGCGGGCGTTCGGGGGCCCGCAGGAGCGCACGCTCGATCGCGGCCAGCACCATCCAGATGTCGTTGGACATCTGGTCGCGCACCGCGCGGGCGGCCAGGCCGAGGCGTTCGATCGACTGCGCCAGCGAGCCGGCCCGGTGCCGGTCGGCGGTCAGCGCCCACAACGTCGACGGCACGGTGGCCAGCATCTCGGGGATGTCCTCGGTGTCGACCGGCTCGCCGGTGAGTTCGGCCAGCGCGGTCAACAGGACCGGCACGCACTGGCTGCCGTCGGCGTTCTTGCGGTAGCGGAACTCGTGGTGCCGTTCCCGGGTGACGGTGAGCAGACGGGCCATGTGCTCGGCCCTTTCGGCATAGCGGCCGATCCAGAACAGGTCCGACAGCACCCGTGGCGAACTGACCTCGCGCGTCGGGCTCGAGATCGCCGGCGAGGGCAGCCCGGACACCTCGGCCTTCTTCTCGGCGGTCGCCCGCGCCGCGGTGCGTACCCAGACATCCTTGGCCGCAACGGAGTTCAGGCGATACGCCGAGGTGCCCTGCGCCAGCACATAGCCCAGCCCCCCGACCATCGGCGCGTACCCACCGCGCTGGGCCACGGAGAACAGCCGCATCCCGATCGTCGAGGACGTCAGGCCGCCGACCGTATGTGCCGCAGGGGCAGAGGAGAACTCGGGCAGTTCCTGACCGACCCACTGCCACGGCTCGGCCGTGATCGCGGCTTCGAGTTCTGCACGTCGGGCATTCGACAGCTCGGGCCCGACGATGACGTCGCCGCCGGTGACCGGTCTGATCAGCAGGGACGTCAGATTGGCCAGCACGTGGGACCGCTCGGCCCGGATACCGCACCAGTACATCGGCTGGGTCGCCAGCAGCGGGGTCTCCCCCAGCAGCGACTGCGCCAAGTCCGGCAGGAACCGTTGTACCCCGGGACTTTCCAGGATTCCGCTGCCCAGGGTGTTGACGACCGTGACCGATCCGCGGCGCAGCGCCTCCACCAGCCCCACGACACCGAGGCGCGAGTCGGCGCGCAGATCGAGCGGATCGGCGTAGTCGGCGTCGACGCGGCGCAGCACCACGTCCACGCGCTCGAGGGTGCCCATCGAACGCATCCACAGTTTGCCGTCCCGTACGACCAGGTCGGCGCTCTCGACCAACGGGAAACCGAGCAGGCCGGCCAGGTAGGCCTGGTCGAACGCGGTCTCGGAGTGGTTGCCCGGGCTGAGCACGACCACCACGGGTTCCTCCGCCGACTCCGGTGCGGCGTCGATCAGTGCCAGGCGTAGCGCCTGCGCCCAGGGTGAGGCGGGCCGAGGTGCGATCTGTTCGTAGAGGTCGGGCACCGCGTGTGCGACCACCCGTCGGTCGGCCAGCGCGTAGCCGGCCCCCGAGGGGGCCTGTGTCCAGTCGGCGTTGACGAGGAAGTCGCCCGAGGACGCTCGGCTGACGTCGCAACCGTGCAGGAACAGTTGGTGACGCCCCGGGATCGCGAGTCCGTGGGCGGCGCGCAGGTAGCCGGGGTGGCCGTAGAGCAGTTGCGGCGGCAGCACCCCGTCGGTGACGGCGCGCTGCGGGCCGTAGATGTCGGCCAGCACCGCATCGAGCAGCCGGGATCGCTGCACCAGACCGGCTTCCAACCGGTCCCACTCGGTGGCCGACACGACGATCGGCAGCGGGTCCAGCCGCCACGGAACCGGAGTGGGTCCGGTGTCGTCGTCGGGGTCGTCGACCCGGATGTAGGTGATGCCGTCGTTGTCGACGAGGTCGCGGACGGTGGCGCGCAGTTGGTCCAGCCCCACCCGGCCGCGGTCCCGGACCACGCCGGCCAATTCCTCCCACGCCGGACGTACATCGCCTGCCGCGTCGACGAATTCGTCGTAGCCGGGGCTCGGGCCGCGGGCCTGTACATCGAACAGCGCCTGCTGCGCCCGCCTGCGCCGGTAGCGCGCCAGCGGGTCCTCGAGGTGTCCCACACCGGGAGCAGGCGAGATCATCACGCGCCCCTACTGCCCATGGTCATTGATCCCATCACACCCGACGCGGCCACGCTGACCGCCTCAGCCCTCCACCGCCTCGACGCCGAGCTCGTCCGGGGTCACGTCATGGCCCTGGGCGCAGCGCAACACCACCGACGTCGGCGCGCCGCAGTCGCGGTGGGTCAGCCGGACCGGACTGCCGCCGAGGTGTCTGCGACCCCATTCGAACATCGCCCAGACCACGGGCATGAAGTCGAAACCGGCCTCGGTGAGCACGTATTCCTCGCGCACCCGCTGGCCGGGCTCACGGTAGGGCTGTTTGGTCAGCAGTCCAGCGTCGACCAGTTCGGACAGGCGGGCCGAGGCCGCCGCCTTGGTGATCCCGGCGCGGCGTGCGAAGTCGTCGAATCGCCTTGTCCCGTAGTAGGCCTCGCGCATCAGCAGCAGGGCCGACTTGGTGCCGACGACGCCGATGGTCTTCTCGATCGGACAGTGGCCGCGCGCCGACCAGGCGTCGCGGTCGGCCAGCGCACCCTGCAGAACTGTCATGCACATCACTTCCCCGGCTGGGTTGTAGAAACTGAACTCAGGTGTTAGATCTGAGTATAGATATCCATACTCAGAGCTGAGTCCAGGAGGACCCGATGTCCGATTATTCCGATCGCGATGCCGTCATCGTCGGTGCCGTGCGCACCCCCGTCGGGAAGGGCAAGCCCGGCGGCGCACTGCACCACGTCCTACCCGCCGACCTGCTCGCCCACAGCCTGCGCACGCTGGTCGATCGGACCGGCGTCGACCCTGCCGAGGTGGACGACGTCATCGCCGGCGCGGTGACGCAGGCCGGCGACCAGGCCGCCAACATCGCCCGCAATGCGCTTCTCGGAGCGGGTTTCCCCGAGAGCGTGCCCGGCACGACCGTCGACCGACAGTGCGGCAGCAGCCAGCAGGCCGTCAGCTTCGCCGCCCACGGCGTGGTGGCCGGCGCCTACGACGTCGTGATCGCCGCGGGGGTGGAGTCGATGAGCCGGGTCCCCATGGGTTCGTCGGTGCTGCCGGGTAGTGACCCGTTCGGCGCGGGAATGGCCGCCCGCTACCCCGAACCGCTGGTCCCGCAGGGCATCAGCGCCGAGCTGATCACGGCGAAATGGCAGCTCTCGCGTACCGAGCTCGACGAGTTCTCCGCCGCCAGCCACCAGAAGGCCGCCCGGGCCGCCAAGGACGGACTGTTCGACGCCGAACTGGCACCGATCGCCGGGTTGGCGGCCGACGAGATCGTCCGCCCCGACACCACGGTGGCGACGCTGGCCGGGCTGCGGCCGGCGTTCTACAGCGACGCGGTGGCCGCGAGGTTCCCGCAGATCGGCTGGCACATCACGGCCGGCAACAGTTCCCCGCTGTCGGACGGCAGCGCCGCGCTGATGATCACCAGCGGTGCCGCGGCCCGCCGGCTGGGGCTGCGACCGCTGGCCCGGATCCACACCACGGTCGCCGTGGGTTCCGATCCGCTCTACATGCTCACCGGCGTGATTCCGGCGACGGCGAAGGTGCTGGGGCGCGCAGGACTGGGGTTGGCCGACATCGACCTGTTCGAGGTCAACGAGGCCTTCGCGCCGGTGGTGCTGGCGTGGGCGCGTGACACCGGTGCCGATCTGGCCAGGACCAACGTCAACGGCGGCGCGATCGCGATCGGCCACCCGCTCGGCGCCAGCGGGGCGCGCATCATGACCACCCTGGTCAATGCGCTGCATCAACGCGGTGGACGCTTCGGGTTGCAGACCATGTGCGAGGGCGGCGGGATGGCCAACGCCACGATCATCGAGCGACTCGACTAAGGGTGCCCGAGTTCGGATTTCGTCTGCCGCCACCAGGCCATGATGAACATCACCATCGCCCCGGCCAGCGCCAGCAGCACCCACAGGATCACGGCAAGGTCGACCCACGAACCCGGCGGGGGTGACCCGGGCAGGACGTTGCGCAGCGGTACCACCGCGAACAGCATGGCCGCGAACCAGGTGATGAACGGCGGCAGGAACTTTCGCCTGCCCAGCAGCATCTCGATGGCGACGAACAAGGCGGTGGCCGGCAGTACGAGCAACACCAGCAGGATGCCCACGTCGATGGCGTGGGCCCCGCGGGTCCGTTCGAGGGTGAACTGAACGCTGGGGATCGTGCCCCACGGCGCATCGATGGTGTCGAGGTTGCTCTCGACGGTCCAGCCGTTCACGTTGCCCGCGACGATGATCCGCGCGTCGAGTCGGCGCCGGGCATCGCCCTCACCCAGGAACGCCTCCACCCCGTGCACGTTGCTGACGTAGGTGTCCAGCGGCCAGTTGTCGGGATCGCCGACGGCGGTCAGTTCCGTGGTTGACGAGTTGCTCTTGAGTTCGTCGCGCACATAGATCAACTCGTGGGTGTCGGTCCACGAGCTCAGGCGCACAACCGGATTGCTGAGCACCTCCGGTCCGTCGGCGATCAGGTCCTGCCCCGGGTGCAGCAGCACGTCGACCGCGAGCCGGTTCTCGGCGGTCTCCAGGTCGCGCAGCCGGATGATCACCGAGGTCTGGTCGTCGACGGCGGCCTCGGAGAACTCGAAGGGCTCCGGCGACGTATTCAGCAGTTGGTACCCGACGATCGAGGCGATGTACACCGCGAGCACGGCGAACAACGTCGTCAGGACGGTGGCGCGCTGAGCTCGGGTGGGACGCGACGTGGACTTGGGCTCCTCAGCGGCCATCACCGGCGGATCGTATCGTGATGTGGTTAGCCGCTCTCATTTTTGCGCCGAAAAAATTGCGTGCAACGTCAACCTACGGTTGGACGCGAACGAGCTCGAAGAGCGGGATCAGCCGCGCGGTGTTGGCTTGGTAGTCGGCGAACACGGGCGCGAGCGCGACGATTCTCGGATACGTCCGGTCACGTTCTTCGGCGGTCAGCTCGCGGGCGACGACGTCGTAGCTGTCGGTGCCCACCTCGATGCGCGCCGCCGGATCGGCTCGCAGGTTGTGCACCCACGCGGGGTTGTTCGGCGCTCCTGCGTAGGAACCCACGATGATCATCTTGTCGTCGATGGTCAGATAGGCCAGCGGAGACAGCCGCGGTTGTCCCGATCGGGCGCCACGGGTGTGCAGGAGTAGCAGCGTGGCTCCCTCGAACGAGCCGCCGACCCGTCCCTCGTTGGCGCGGAACTCCTCGACGACGTCGCGGTTGAAGGCAGACAAAGCTGCGGCGTCGCTGTAGAGCGTCCGCTTGTCGCTCATGCCTTGTCGAGCTTGTCCGGTTTGGCGTCGATTCCGGACTCCTTGCGCTGCTGGGCGGTGATCGGGGCCGGGGCGTCGGTCAGCGGATCCACGCCGCCGCCGGACTTCGGGAAGGCGATCACCTCGCGGATCGAGTCGACGCCGGCCAGCAGCGCGGTGATGCGGTCCCACCCGAAGGCGATGCCGCCGTGCGGAGGCGCGCCGAAGGTGAACGCGTCCAACAGGAAACCGAACTTGTCCTGGGCCTCGGCACTGTCGATGCCCATCATCGCGAACACCCGTTCCTGGACGTCGCGGCGGTGGATACGGATCGAGCCGCCGCCGATTTCGTTGCCGTTGCAGACGATGTCGTAGGCGTCGGACAACGCCGATCCCGGGTCGGTGTCGAACGTGGCCTCGGACTCGGGTTTGGGGGCCGTGAACGCGTGATGCATCGCGGTCCACGCGCCCGAGCCCACCGCCACGTCGCCGGAAGCCGTCGCCTCCTCGGCAGACTCGAACATCGGCCAGTCCACCACCCAGGTGAACGCCCAGGCATCGGGATCGATCAGGTCCAGTCGCTTGGCGACCTCGATGCGGGTGGCTCCCAGCAGCGCGCGGGCGGCCTTGGCCGGACCGGCCGAGAAGAACACGCAGTCACCGGGATTGGCGCCGACGTGGGCGGCCAGTCCGGCGCGCTCGGCGTCGGAGAGGTTCTTGGCCACCGGCCCACCGAGTTCGCCGTCCTCACCGATGAGCACGTAGGCGAGGCCTTTGTGTCCGCGCTGCTTGGCGAACTCCTGCCACCCGTCGAGCGTGCGTCGCGGCTGCGACGCACCGCCGGGCATGACCACCGCGCCGACGTAGGGCGCCTGGAACACCCGGAACGGGGTGTCCTTGAAGTAGTCGGTGCACTCGACCAATTCCAGCCCGAACCGCAGATCGGGCTTGTCGGTGCCGAAGCGACGCATTGCCTCGGCGTAGCTGATCCGCGGCAGCGGCAGCGGCAGGTCGTGACCGATCAACGCCCACAGTGCGCGCAGGATCTCCTCGGACACCGCGATGACGTCATCGGCATCGACGAAGCTCATCTCCAGGTCGAGCTGGGTGAACTCCGGCTGGCGGTCGGCCCGGAAGTCCTCGTCGCGGTAGCACCGCGCGATCTGGTAGTAGCGCTCCATCCCGGCGACCATGAGCAGCTGCTTGAACAGCTGGGGGCTCTGCGGCAGGGCGTAGAACGAACCCGGTTGCAAACGCGCCGGGACCAGGAAGTCGCGGGCACCCTCCGGGGTGGACCGCGTCAGGGTGGGCGTCTCGATCTCGACGAAATCATGGGCAGCCAGCACACCGCGAGCCGCGGCGTTGACCTGCGAGCGCAGCCGCAACGCTTTTCCCGGGCCCTCCCGGCGCAGGTCCAGGTAGCGGAACTTGAGTCGGGCCTCCTCGCCGGGGGTCTCGTCGAGCTGGAACGGCAGCGGCGCGCTCTCCCCCAGCACGGTCAGCTCGGTCGCATTGACCTCGACCTCACCGGTGGCGATCTCCGGGTTGGCATTGCCCTCGGGACGGATTTCGACCCGTCCGGTCACCAGGACGCAGAACTCGGCGCGCAGGCGGTGGGCCTGGGCCAGCACCTCCCCCTCGCGGAAGACGACCTGCGAGACCCCGGTCGCGTCGCGCAGGTCGATGAAGATCACGCCACCGTGGTCGCGTCGGCGCGCGACCCACCCGGCCAGCGTGACGGTCTGGCCGGCATCGGTGGGCCGCAGCGATCCGGCGGCATGACTGCGCAGCACGAAGTACTCCTGTTCGCGGGACAAAGGTCGACGGATCAGTCTAGAGGCCCCGCAGGTCGAACCGGACCACCGTGTGGTGGCACGCGCAGACCCTCAGGTAGACAATATGCGCGAGTTGTTCACTCACCGAGGAGGTGCCATGGCCCAGCGCCACCCGTGCGAACCCGTTGACCTGAGCTTCACCGAGTCGGCGCCGTTCCGGTTCGTCAGCACCGTCGACCTGTCGATCACCCCCGAGCAACTGTTCGAGGTGCTCGCCGACGCCCGGTCGTGGCCACAATGGGCCACCGTCATCACCGACGTGGAATGGACCAGCCCGGAACCGCGCGGCGTCGGCACCACCCGGACGGTCACCATGCGTGGCGGCATCGTCGGCGACGAGGAGTTCCTGGCCTGGGAGCCGTACCGGCGCATGGCATTTCGGTTCAACGCAGCCTCCACGGGAAGCATCGCAGCATTCGCCGAGGACTACCGCGTGGTGCGCACCCCCGGTGGTTGCCACCTGACCTGGGTGATGGCGATGAAGCCCAAGGGACTGGCCGCCAGCGCCGGCATGACGTTGGGCCGGCCGGTGATGGCCTGGCTGTTCCAAAAATTCCTCTACAACCTGCGGGACTACAGCGCGAAGCGTTTCGCCTCCGTGTAGTCCTCGAGTCGGTGTGCCGGCATGCCGCCATGTGCGAAGCTAGCCGGCATGACCTTCAACGAAGGCATCCGCATCGACACCAGTACGGCCTCGTCCAGCGGTGGCTCCGGCCGCGGCCCGGGCCGCGGCATCGCCGTCGGCGGCGGTGTGGGCGGGCTGCTGATCGTCGTGGTGGCCC
Organism: Mycobacterium sp. pV006; assembly: GCF_041287115.1. NCBI lineage: Bacteria > Bacillati > Actinomycetota > Actinomycetes > Mycobacteriales > Mycobacteriaceae > Mycobacterium > Mycobacterium sp. pV006. The sequence continues at coordinate 302,026 of NZ_JBGGKT010000003.1, forward strand.
TGCTGCTCGGCGTCGATCCCAGCACCGTGGCGCCCCAGCAGCCGTACAACACCGACGGCTTCGCCGCCCCGGGGTTCGACCTCGAGCAGTGCCAGACCGGCGCCGACGCCAACGCGATCGTCGAGTGCCGGGTGCTGGCCACCGGCAACTCACTGGACACCATCTGGGCGCAACTGCTGCCCGGGCAGTACACCCGGCCGCAGGTCCGGTTGTTCACCAACGACGTGGACACCGCCTGTGGGAACGCCACCAGCGACGTCGGACCGTTCTACTGCCCGGCCGACACGACCGCCTACTTCGACGTCGGGTTCTTCGACGTGCTGCAGCACCAGTTCGGCGCCAGCGGCGGCCCCCTGGCCCAGGAGTACGTGGTGGCCCACGAGTTCGGGCACCACGTCCAGAATCTGCAGGGCGTGCTGGGCCGGGCCCAGGGACCCGGCGCCCAGGGTCCGACCGGCGCCGGGGTGCGCACCGAACTGCAGGCCGACTGCTACGCCGGGGTCTGGGCGCACCACGCCGCCACGACCACGCAGGAGGGGACCGACGTCGCGTTCCTGCAACCGCTGACCGACCGGGACATCGAGGACGCCCTGTCGGCGGCCGCCGCCGTCGGTGACGATCGCATCCAGGAAGCCGCGACCGGACGGGTCAATCCCGAGGCCTGGACCCACGGGTCGGCGGCGCAGCGCCAGAAGTGGTTCACCGAGGGGTACCGCACCGGCGACCCGGCGACCTGCGACACGTTCGCGGCACGCAACCTTGGGTAGGCCGGCCACCGCCGTCGACGCCGTCGCCGAGCGGTACCTGCAGATGTTGACACAGCTCGATCCCTGCGCCGCAACGGAAACGGGCATCACCGGCCACGACGACGACATCACCGACTACTCCCCCGACGGTGTCGCCGCGCGCGCGGACGCGGCCCGTCGCGCACTGCGCGAGCTCGACACCCTCACCGCTGCCGACGATGTCGACGTCGTCACGATGGCCGCGATGCGTGAGCGACTGGGTGTGGTCGTCGAACTCAACGACGCCGGTCTGGACGTCGGTGAGCTCAACGTCATCGCCTCGCCGTTGCAGACGATGCGCAAGGTGTTCGACCTGATGCCCACCGAGAGCGAGCAGGACTGGGAGACCATCGGTCGGCGGCTGTCGCGGTTGCCCGACCGGGTCGCCGGCTATGCGGATGCGCTGCGCGCCGCGGTGACCGACGGGAATCCACCGGCGGTCCGGCAGGTCGCCCGCGGCATCGACCAGTCCTCCAGCGTCCAGCAACTGCTGCTGGACCTGGTCGCCGAAGCGGTTCCCGGCAATCCCACGCTGCACGACGATCTGCAGCGTCACGCCGCCAACGCCGCGCACGCCTTCCGGGAACTCGGGCGCGTCCTCGGCGACGAGATCGCCCCGCACGCGCGCACGCAGGACGGCGTCGGCCGCGATGCCTACCGGTTGTGGTCGCGGATGTTCCTCGGCGCCACGATCGACCTCGACGAGACCTACGAGTGGGGCCTGTCGTTGCTCGACGACGTGGTGGCCGAGCAGGAAGCACTGACCCGGCGGTTGTATCCCGACGCCTCCGTCGACGAGGCACTGCGCCGCCTCGATCAGGAGGAGCGCTACCTGATCCACGGGGTCGACGCGCTGCAGGCCTGGATGCAGGATCTGTCCGACCGGGCGGTGGCGGCCCTGGCCGACACCGAGTTCGACATCGCCGAACCGTTGCGGCAACTGGAGTGCTGCATCGCGCCCACCCACGCCGGCGGCATCTACTACACCGGTCCCTCGGAGGACTTCAGCCGGCCCGGACGGATGTGGTGGTCGGTGCCCCACGGTGTGGACACGTTCCACACGTGGCAGGAAACCACCACGGTGTTCCACGAGGGGGTCCCGGGCCACCATCTTCAGATCGGCCGCGCGGTCCTGCTCGCCGACCGGCTCAACCGGTGGCGCAGGCTCGGTTGCTGGGTCTCCGGACACGGCGAGGGCTGGGCGCTCTACGCCGAGCGGCTGATGGCCGAGTTGGGCTGGCTCGACGACCCCGGCGACCGCATCGGCATGCTCGACGCGCAGCGTTTCCGCGCGGCCCGGGTGGTCCTCGACATCGGTGTGCACTGCGGGATGCGCGCACCCGACGGCGGCGTCTGGGACGCCGAGCGGGCGTGGAGCTTCTTGACCGCGCACAGTGCGATGAACGCCGAGCACCTGCAGTTCGAACTCGACCGCTACCTCGGCTGGCCCGGCCAGGCACCGTCGTATGCCATCGGCGCGCGGATCTGGCAACAGCTCCGCGCCGAGATCACCGGAAAAGGCCTCGCACTCAAGGACTTTCACCGGCGCGCACTCGATCTCGGCGGACTGCCGCTGGAAGTGCTGCAGTCCGCCCTGAGATCGGCTACAGCCTCGACTGTTCCTTGATCGCGGTGTCGGTGGTACGCAGCGGCCGGATCAGCGCGTCCTGGGTGAACGACGCGAGCAGCTCGCCGGCCTCGGTGTGCACCGTGCCGCGCACGTAGGACATACCCGCCCCCACCTGGGTGCTCTCATGGCTGTAGAGCAGCCACCCGTCCCAGCCGAACGGTTCGTGGAAGCTCACCGAGACCGTCATCGGAGCTGTCGACACCGTCAGGTGCGCCTGGCTGGTGCCGATGCCCTCGTGCGCGCGCATCGTCGTCGAGATACCAAGGTGGCCCGTGAAATACGCGACCAACGCCTTGGCCAGGTCGTCGCGCGACGGGATCGGGTCGTAATGCAGCCACGCGTGGATCTCCGGCGGCCCGACCTCGTCGGGACTGTTGACGTCGACGACGTCGACCAGGCGCAACTCCCGGCCGACCATCGGCATCGGCGAGACGTTGGCCTCCGCGGGACCGGCGACGTCGGGCTTGGGCACGTGGTGGCGGATGACATCCTCGGTCGGGACATCGGCCAGCACGGTGGTGGTGATGCACCGCTTGCCGTTCTGCACGGCGGTGATCACCGCCGATGCCGTGGACCGACCGGCACTGACCACGTCGACCTGAAGTTCGACCGGGCCGGCGCCGACCATCACGGCGCGCGCGAACACCGAGTACACCGAGCGGATCGACTTGTCCGGAAATCGCTTGGCAGCAGCCACGATCGAAGCGGCCAGGATCTGGGTGCCCTCGACGACCTGGCGCTCGTCCTCACCGGCCGGTCCCGTCGGCACCGTGTAGGTGTTCTCACCGCTCGGCTCGGCCTCGAACAAGTCGAGCAGACCCTGCACGGTCCACTGCGTCTGCTCCGATTCCGCTGTCATGTGTGCTCGCCTCCGCTGAAAGTGATTGTCGGTGGGAACAGTAACCGAGGTTTCCCGATCGCGGTAACGTCATTACCGACAAGTGCTGCGCAGCGGAAGGATGGCGTCGATGGCCGCGAAAGGCCCCAGAGCGACGAAGTCCGCCACGGGATCTGCGGACCAGGACGAGTCGCGGGCCACCCGGTTCATGCGGTCTGCGCTGGCCATTCTCGGGGAGACCGGACGCACCGACTTCACCGTGCTCGAGGTCGTGGAACGCTCGAAAACCTCGCTGCGGGCGTTCTATCAGCACTTCGCGACGAAAGATGAACTGCTCCTGGCGCTGGTCGAGAAGATCATGGCCGACGCGACCGACCGGTGGCGCGCCGAGACCGCTGAGCTCTCCAGCCCCGAGGCGCTGCGCCGTCTGATCGACCGCATCGGCGCGCCGGCCGAGTCCAGCACCCAGGACAGCATCAACCGCGGCCTGACCTACTACAACGACCGCCTGCTCGAGCACCGGCCGAAAGAGTTCGCCAAGGTGCTCGCGCCGCTGCACCAATTGATCGCCGACCTACTGCGTCGCGGCGTCGCCGAAGGTGCGTTCCGGACCGATCTGGATGTCGACACCGACGCGGCGATCCTCATGCAGACGGTCCTGGGCGCGCTACGCCTGCGCGAACTCGGAGCCGAGTTGAACGGGGTCCCCATCGACGGCGCGCGCATCTACACACTGTGCCTGCGGGGACTCACCGGATAACGCGCTGAGCTGCGACGACAGGCGACGGCAGCGGCTCTGGCGCCGTTACACTCACGCGTGGTAATGTCGTTACCACCTTCCGGTAATACGGTTACCAGCCCAAGAAAATTCGCACGTCAGGAGGCCACCATGCCGTCACGGACTCTCGACTATCCGGTGTTCGACGCCGACAACCACTTCTACGAGCCCAAGGAAGCGCTGACCCAGTTCCTGCCGGATCACCGCAAGGGCGTCATCGACTACATCGACGTACACGGCCGCACCAAGATCGTGGTGCGCAACCACATCAGCGACTACATCCCCAACCCGACCTTCGAGGTCGTCGCCCGCCCCGGCGCCCAGGAGGAGTACTTCCGCCACGGCAGCGGCGGCAAGAGTTTCCGCGAGGTGATGGGCAAGCCGATGAAGGCCATCCCCGCCTTCCGCAACCCCGAAGCGCGTCTGGAGGTCCTCGACGGCCTGGGGCTGGACTACACCATCATGTTCCCGACGCTGGCCAGCCTGGTCGAGGAGCGCATGAAGGACGATCCGGACCTGATCCTCGACATCATCCACGCGCTGAACCAGTGGATGTACGAGACGTGGCAGTTCGACTACGAGGGCCGCATCCTGTCCACCCCGGTGATCAACCTGTCGGTCGTCGACCGTGCCCTCGAGGAACTCGAGTGGTGCCTCGAGCGCGGCGCCAAGACCGTGCTGGTGCGCCCTGCGCCGGTGCCCGGCTACCGCGGCACACGCTCGCTCGGACTGCCCGAGTTCGACCCGTTCTGGGATGCCTGCGTCAAGGCCGGGATCCCGGTCTGCATGCACGCCTCCGACAGCGGCTACGCCCAGTACCTCAACGACTGGGAGCCCGCCGACGAGTTCCTGCCGTTCCGCCCTACCGCTTTCCGGATGGTCGCGATGGGCAAGCGCCCCATCGAGGACACCATGGCGGCCCTGGTCTGCCACGGCGCCCTGTCGCGCAACCCGGATCTGCGCATCCTGTCCATCGAGAACGGCGCGTCCTGGGTGCCCTACCTCTTCCACCAGTTCGAGGACGTCTACAAGAAGATGCCGCAGGAGTTCCCCGAGAACCCGATCGAGGCGTTCAAGCGGTGCGTGTACGTCGCACCGTTCTGGGAGGACAACTTCGGTCAGATGGCCGACCTGTTGGGCATCGACCGCGTCATCTTCGGCTCGGACTGGCCGCATCCGGAGGGCCTCGCCGACCCGATCACCCTTGTCGACCAGCTCGAAGAGAACGGTCTGGATGAGGAAGGTATCCGAAAGGTGATGGGCGGCAACCTCGTCGACCTGTTCAAGGTCGAGAACAAGAAAGTCCACAAGCCCGACGTGCCCGCGCTGGTCATCGCTTGACCCGTTCGGCCTCCCCACACACGATCACCGACGAGGAGCATTCATGACCGTGGCCGATCCGGAACAGATGTTGTTCGTCTCGACGACGCAGACGTTCCTGGAGAAGCAGGCCTCCCTGACCCACGTGCGCGGTCTGCACGCGTCGGAGGTGTCCTTCCAGCCCGAATGGTGGCAGCGCGCCGCCGAATTGGGCTGGACGAGCCTGCTGGTGCCCGAGGAGTTGGGCGGCGGCAGTGTCTCCGGCGGTGTGGCGGGCGGTGTGTCCGACCTGGCGCTGGTCGCCGAGCAGATCGGCCACACCGTCGCGCCCGGCCCGCTGCATCCGGTCAGCGTGGTCCTTACGGGGCTGGTCGAGGCGTCCGACGGCCACGAGGACAGCATCGAGGCCCTCATCGCCGGTGAGCTCGTCGCATCGTGGGCGGTCTATGAACCGAAGCGCCCGTTCGCGCCCGCCGACGTGACCGCTGTGCAGACCACGGCTGCGCGCACCGACGGTGGTTACCGCATCGACGGCGTCAAGGATCGTGTCGAGGCCGGCGCGGAGAGCGGCGCGGTACTCGTCGTCGCGGCGTGCGACGGCGCACTTCGGCAGTTCCTGGTCCCGACCGACGCCGCCGGGGTCACGGTTACGCCCCAGGCGTCGGTCGACCTGGTGAAGCGTTATGCGCGGGTGGAATTCGATGGTGTCGAGGTCGACGCGTCGGCGGCCGTCGGTACCGCCGAACAGACGCCGGCGATCATCGAGCGGCAACGCCAGGTCGCCCTGATCCTGCAGTGTGCCGAATTGGTCGGCATTCTCGACGCCGTGCTGACGATGACCAACCAGTGGCTGTTCGACCGGCACAGTTTCGGTCGTCCGCTGGCGTCCTATCAGGCCCTCAAGCACCGGGCCGCGGACATGAAGATGTGGTTCGAGGCGTGCCGGGCCACCACCTCCGGCGCGGTCGAGGCGGTCGCGCAGCGCTCCCCCGACGCGGCGAAGCTGGTCAGCGTCGCGAAAGCCTATGTGGCCGAACGCGCTCCGGTCATGCTGCAGGACTGCGTCCAGATGCACGGCGGGATCGGCGTGACCTGGGAGCACGACCTGCATCTGTATCTGCGCCGCGCCGCGCTCTACCGCGCGATGTTCGGCTCGCCCGAGGACCACCACCGCGCGGTGTACGCCCTGAGCAAGAAGACGGAGATCCCCGCATGACCGAGACCGCCACGGCGACCACCACCGAGTCGGTCGAGGAGTTCGCCGCGCGAGCGCGGGCCTGGCTGGCCGAGAACATGCCGCGCGTCGACCCCGAGAATCCGCCGTTCTCCGTGCGTGCCGAGCAGGCGTCCTGGGACCGCGCCAAGGAATTGCAGAAGCGACTGTACGAGGGCGGATTCGCCGGCATCTGCTTCCCCCGCGAATACGGCGGCCTGGGCCTGGATTACGCGTATCAGAAAGCGTTCAACGCGGAGTGCTACTGCTACGAGATGCCGCTGATCCTCAATACCCCGTCGTTCACCATCTGCGCGGCGACCATCCTCGACATGGGCAGCGAAGACCAGAAGCGCGAACGCATCTCGGCGGCCATCCGCGGCGACGAGATCCTGGTGCAGTTGCTCTCCGAACCCAACGGCGGATCCGATCTGGCCGGGGTGATCACCCGCGCGGAGCAGCAGGGTGACAAGTGGATCATCAACGGCGCCAAGACCTGGAGCACCAGCGCTTTCGCCGGTGATTACGGGTTGATGCTCGCCCGTACCGACTGGACGGTCCCCAAGCATCAGGGCCTGACCATGTTCCTGGTGCCGCTGGACGCGCCGGGCATCACGATGCGGCGCATCAAAGAGGTCAACGGCAACGAGGAGTTCTGCGAAGAGTTCTTCGACAACCTCGAACTGCCGCTCGACGCCGTCGTGGGTGAGGTCAACGACGGCTGGACCGTGGCCTCACGTCAGCTGCACCACGAGCGACGCGCGGTCGGCGGCGGCTCGGAGTTCGCCAGCGGCACCGCCGCGGAGAACGCCAACGAGATGCCGCCGGACCACATCGGGCTTGCCGAGCTCACCGGACAGGGCGATGACCCCGTCATCCAGGACATGGCCGGTCGTGCGTTCACCCGACGCATCGTCAAGGAGCAGCTCATCGAGCATGTGTTCCGCGGCATCACCAGCGGATCGCTGCCGCCCAACGCAGGCACCATGATCCGGTTGTTCCACGCCGAGACCACCGAGCTCGAGGTCGACACCGCGCTCGCCATCGCCGGTACCGCCGGTGTCGTCGATGAGGGCGGTGACCTCGAGGGTCTGCTCGACGTCGGCGTGCGCTATCTGTCGCGTCAGACGGGATCGATCGGCGGTGGCACCTCGGAGATGGCGCGCAACGTCATCGGTGAGCGCATCCTCGGGTTCCCGCGGGAATTCGCAGCCGACCGTGGAGTCCCGTTCAATGAGGTCAAGCGCAACAAGAGCTGACTCAACGAGCCAGCTCGAACTCCCGTAGCGGCTCGTCGTCTCGCGCTCGGACATCCACGGCGAGCAATGCCCCACACCCCGGGCACGCATAGGCGTCCGCACGCAGACCCGGGTGCAGCCGCACCTTGGCGCCGAGGTCTTCGGCGGTGAGTTCGGCCTGGCACGCCTGCGGCTTCCAGTCGCGGTCGGCCGGCGCCAGCACGGTCCCGCAGTCACACGCGTACACCGCGCTGTCGAGGCCGCGGGCGAGTACCAGATGGTCGCCGATCTGGACAGTGTTGCGGGGCAACGCCACTCGGATGCAATGCGCGCCGGGAGTTCTGCTCCAGCTCTTCCGTTCGTCTCGGATGCGCTCCCGCAGAACAGCGGTGGCCGATGCGTCGACGGCGGAGCCCACGATGACGACGCCGTGCCAGCGAGCGGCGTCGTCGATGGAGAGCTCTCCCGCGTCGACAGCGGCGAGAACGTCCAAAGGCGCTGTGTCGAGGGGATCACCCTGGTATTCCGACGCCATGAACATGCGGGCCTCTTCGGTCGTCAACAAAAACTTTGATGACCTAATCATTTCATGCACCGCGGGTAAGAGCGAATTCTTCCCGGGTCAATTCAGTCACACCGGCGGCTGCGAGAGATCTGGCGCCGGTTCCACCCCACATGGCGAGGTCGGTTACACCGCAGCGAAACCGGCGAACTCAGAACAGTGTCGGTTGGGCCGGCTCGGCGAGGGCGGCCGGGGCGGCAACGGCCATACGGGGCGCACCTGCGAGGCCGTGCTTGGCAACCAGCTCGGCGGCCCGCCGCGCGAGCATCGCTCGGTAATCGGCCGGCAGATAGGCGCCGCGCCGGTACAGCCGGCGGTACTCGGCGACGAGGTCTGGGTGGTCGCGGGCCAGCCAATCCATGAACCAGCCCCGGGTGCTCCCCCGCAGGTGCAGCCCGAACACCGTCACGCTGGTCGCGCCCGCGGCCGCGATCCGGCCCAGCAGGTCGTCGAGATGCGCACGGGAATCGGTCAGCCCGGGCAGCACCGGCGCGACCATCACATGGCAGCGCAGTCCGGCGGCGCGGATGGCCGAGATCAGGTCCAGCCGTGCCTGCGGCGTCGGCGTCCCAGGCTCGATCCGGCCGTGCAGTTCCGCGTCCCCGACAGCGAGCGAGATCGCGACACTGACATCGACGGAGCACGCCGCATCGACGAGCAACGGCAGATCCCGGCGCAACAACGTGCCCTTGGTCAGGATCGAGAACGGGGTCCCCGACTCGGTCAGCGCACCGATGATGCCGGGCATCAGCGCGTACCGCCCCTCGGCCCGTTGATAGGGGTCGGTGTTGGTGCCCAGCGCCACCGTCTCGCGCGTCCACGACGGGCGACGCAACTCGCGCCGCAGCACGTCGGCAACGTTGGTCTTGACCACCAACTGCGTGTCGAAGTCACGCCCGCAATCGAATTCGAGGTACTCGTGGGTGGGCCGCGCAAAGCAGTAGCGGCACGCGTGCGAGCATCCCCGGTAGCCGTTGACCGTGTATCGGAACGGCAGCATCGAGGCCGCCGGGATCTTGTTGAGCGCCGACTTGCACAACACTTCGTGGAAGGTGATGCCGTCGAACTGTGGGGTGCGCACGCTGCGCACCAGACCGAGCCGCGCCAACCCCGGCAGCGCGCCGTCGTCGACCTGCAGTGCCTGACCCGCCCAGCGCATACCCCATGCGAACACACGTTCGAAACAGTGTCAAGGGAGTCGCTAGGCTGGTCGGGTGCCGCACCACTCTTACGACGACGAACTGGCCGCCGAACAGCAGTACGTAGACGGCCTGTACGCCCGGCTGGACGCCGAACGCGTCCACGTGCGGGACAGGCACGCCGCGGCGCTGCGCAGCGATGTCGACCCGCAGGCCGGCTCCACGCTGGTGGAGCGCGACGCCGCCGTCCGTGCGACCGCCGCGCGGATCGACCGACTCAACGTCGCCGACGCGGGTCTGTGCTTCGGACGCCTCGATGCGCTGACCGGTGAACGGCTCTACATCGGCCGCATCGGCATCCTCGACGACGGCGCCGACCGCGAACCGCTGCTGCTGGATTGGCGGGCACCGGCGGCCCGGCCGTTCTACACCGCCACCGGGGCCCACCCGGAGAACATGCGCCGCCGTCGTCAGTTCCACTCGATCGGGCGGCGCCTGGTCGACTTCACCGACGAGGTGTTCGGACGCCCGCTGGCCGACGAGACCGGCGCACAGCCCGGCACGTCCAGCGACGTCGCGCTGCTGGCCGCGGTCAACGCGCCGCGGGGTGACGGGATGCGTGACATCGTCGCCACCATCCAGGCCGAGCAGGACGCGATCATCCGTCTCGACCACCCCGGGGTGCTCGTCATCGAAGGCGGTCCCGGCACCGGCAAGACCGTCGTCGCGCTGCACCGGGTCGCGTATCTGCTCTACACCCAACGCAAGCGGATGGAGAGCCACGGCGTACTGGTCATCGGACCCAACGCCGCGTTCCTCAGCCACATCGACCGCGTCCTGCCGTCCCTCGGTGAGACCAACGTCGTGTTCATGACCACCGGCGACCTGGTTCCCGGCCTGCACGTCACTGCACACGACCCGCCGGAGGTCGCGCGCATCAAGGGATCGCTGAGCATGCTCGACGTACTGGCCGCCGCGGTCGCCGACCGCCAGCGCGTCCCGCCGGAGCCGTTGCCGATCGACCTGTCCGACGTGTCGGTGCGCATCGACGCCGGGGTCGCGGAGTGGGCGATCAGCGAGGCCCGCGCCACCGAACAACCGCACAACGACGCGCGGGCGACGTTCGTCGACGTCATCACGTGGGCGGTGACCGAACGCGCCATCGGCCGGATCGGCCGCGGCTGGTTGACCCGCGACGACCGCGCCGCCTGGGAACATCTGCGCGCCGACCTGCTCGACGAGCTCGAGGACAATGCCGCGTTCACCGCGGCACTCGACCAGCTGTGGCCCGTGCTCACCCCGGAAAAGCTTCTCTCCGAACTGTATTCGTCGCCCGAACGTCTCCGTGCGGCCGGGGCCGACCCGCTTCTGTACCGCGAGGACGGGGCAGCCTGGACGGTGGCGGACGTACCGCTGCTCGACGAACTCGTCGACCTGCTGGGCCGCGACAAGTCCGGCGAGGAGGCCGCCGAACGCGAACGCCGGGAGGAGGCCGCCTACGCAGCCGGAGTGCTCGACCTCATGGTCGACCGTGAAGACCTGATGGAAGACGAGGACCTGCTGCTGGCACGCGACGTCATCGAGGCCGAGGATCTCGCCGAGCGCTTCCTGGAACGCGACACCCGCGATCTGGCCGAGCGCGCGGCCGCCGACCGGGAGTGGACCTACGGGCACGTCGTCGTCGACGAGGCGCAGGAACTCTCGGAGATGGACTGGCGGGTGCTGATGCGGCGCTGCCCGAGCCGGTCGTTCACCGTGGTCGGCGACCTCGCGCAGCGACGGTCCGCGGCCGGGGCGCTGTCGTGGGGCGCGATGCTCGACCGCTACGTGCCCGGCCGCTGGCAGTACCGGTCGCTGACGATGAACTACCGCACACCCACCGAGATCATGGCGGTCGCGGCCGGGGTCCTCGCCGAGTTCGCACCGGACGCGACACCACCCGACTCTGTGCGCGCCAGCGGGTCACCGCCGTGGTCGCGACGAGTCACTGACGCCGAATTACCCTCGGCCATCGAGGAATTCGTGCGCGCCGAGGCTGCACGTGAGGGCACCAGCGTGGTAATCGGACCGGCCGACGTTCCCGGCGCGGTGCGGCCCGCCGACACCAAGGGTCTGGAATACGACGCGGTGCTCATCGTCTCCCCGGAACAGATCCTGGCCGACGGGCCGCGCGGTGCCGCAGACCTCTATGTCGCGCTGACGCGCGCCACGCAGCGCCTGGGCGTGCTGCACCGCGACGAGCTGCCGCCCGTCCTGACCGGGCTGACGCCGCGCTGACTCACCACTGGCCGAGCTGGCACCGCACGTTGTGCGGGTCGTCGTGGTTGACCAGGACCTGGCCGTCCACGGCGATGTCGCAGTGCGCGTTCGGTGCGGCCTGCCCGCCGCGGGCAGTGCTGCTCGCGGTCAGGATCGCCCACTGCGGATCGGCGAAGTTCGTCTCGAACACCCACGGCACACCCGGAGCCAGCTGGACCTTCTCCCGCTTGGCGTAGGCGTACGCGTCGGCGTTGAAGGCCGCCATGCTCGGCGGCTGCGACGTCAGATAGAAGAGCTCGAACTCGTAGGCGCCGGCGGAGGTCACGGTGTATCGGACCGTCTGGCCGTCCTGCGCACCGGCCGCCGCCGGGTTGATCATCCCGGCGGCCGCCACCAACGCTGCCGCACCGAGCGCCGCTCCTGCTTTGGCTGTAGCTGTTCGCATGATGGTCACATCGCCGGACCGTACCGGATCGTTACAGCCGCTGCGGTTTCGTCCCCCTCGGCGCCGTGACGGCAAAGAAGTTCCCGTAGGCCTCACGGTTAATTTGTTCGTCACACACAGACACTTGACAGAAACACGGGCGCTCTAACGTCCCGATCGACACCGCCGCGGTGTCGCGATCCCGGTCGCTGAATGTACGCAAACACCGTGTCCCATCAGGCTTCATGAGCCGACGGGACGCCGTGCACACCCAGAAAGGCCGCCCATGGAAGAACCCCGGCGCTCCCCCGTCAGACGTTCCGCTCTTGTTGCCGGAAGTGTCGTGGCGGTGACGAGCCTGCTGCTGGCGGGATGCGGCAGCAAGGCCAGCGACACCGATGCAGCAAATGCGCAGTCCTGTGTGGACACCTCCGGCGACACCATCAAGGTCGGGGCACTGAACTCCCTGTCGGGCACCATGGCGATCTCGGAGGTCACCGTCCGCAACGCCATCGATCTGGCGGTCGAGCAGATCAACGCCGACGGCGGTGTCCTGGGCAAGCAGATCCAGTTGGTCGGTGAGGACGGCGCGTCGGAGCCCACGGTGTTCGCCGAGAAGGCCGAGAAGCTGATCAGCAGTGACTGCGTCGCCGCGGTGTTCGGCGGCTGGACCTCGTCGAGCCGCAAGGCGATGCTGCCCGTGTTCGAGAGCGCGAACTCCCTGCTGTACTACCCCGTGCAGTACGAGGGCCTGGAGTCCTCGCCCAACATCTTCTACACCGGCGCCACCACCAACCAGCAGATCGTGCCGGCGCTGGACTACCTGAAGGAAAAGGGCATCACCTCGCTCTACCTGGTGGGCAGCGACTACGTCTTCCCCCAGACGGCCAACCGCATCATCAAGGCCTACGCCCAGGCCAACGGCATCGAGATCAAGGGTGAGGACTACACCCCGCTGGGCTCGACCGACTTCTCCACGATCATCAACAAGGTGCGCACCGCCGACGCGGACGCGGTCTTCAACACGCTCAACGGCGACTCCAACGTCGCGTTCTTCCGCGAGTACCGCAACGTGGGCCTGACCCCGGCCGACATGCCGGTGGTCTCGGTGTCGATCGCCGAGGAAGAGGTCGGCGGCATCGGCGTGCAGAACATCACCGGCCAACTGACCGCGTGGGACTACTACCAGACCATCGACACGCCGGTGAACAACGAGTTCGTCGCGGCCTACAAGGCCAAGTACGGCGCCGACAAGCCGACGTCGGACCCGATGGAAGCCGCCTACGTCTCGGTCTACCTGTGGAAGAACACCGTCGAGAAGGCACAGTCGTTCGACGTCAAGGCGATTCAGGACAACGCCGACGGCGTCAGCTTCGATGCCCCTGAAGGCAAGGTGACCATCGACGGCGAGAACCACCACATCACCAAGACCGCGCGCATCGGTGAGATCCGGCCCGACGGCTTGATCTACACGGTGTGGGAGTCCCCCGGACCCATCGATCCCGACCCGTTCCTGAAGTCCTACCCGTGGGCCGCCGGCCTGTCCGGCTGACGTCGTGGATGTCCTGATCGGGCAGCTGGCAACAGGATTGAGCCTCGGCTCGATCCTGTTGCTGGCAGCCCTGGGGTTGTCGCTGACCTTCGGCCAGATGGGCGTCATCAACATGGCGCACGGTGAATTCATCATGGCCGGCTGCTACACCGCCTACGTCGTCCAGCAGGTCGTCTCGAGTGCCGGTGCGTCCCTGCTGATCTCGTTGGTCGTCGGGTTCGTCATCGGCGGCGCGATGGGCGCCCTGCTGGAGGTGACGCTGATCCAGCGGATGTATCACCGTCCCTTGGACACGCTGCTGGTCACCTTCGGCGTCGGGCTGATCCTGCAACAGGTGGCCCGTGACGTCTTCGGAGCCCCGGCGGTCAACGTCGTGGCTCCCGCATGGTTGTCGGGGGGCGTGGAGATCCTCGGCGCCGTCGTCCCCAAGACCCGCCTGTTCATCCTGGTGCTGGCGTTGGTGTGCGTCGCGGTCCTGGCCTTCGTGCTCAAGACCTCCCCGATGGGGCGGCGCATCCGGGCGGTGGTGCAGAATCGGGATCTCGCTGAGACCAGCGGCATTTCGTCACGCAAGACCGACATCACCACGTTCTTCATCGGCTCCGGGCTGGCGGCGGTGGCCGGGGTGGCGCTGACGCTGATCGGTTCCACCAGCCCGACGATCGGACAGAGCTATCTCATCGACGCGTTCCTCGTCGTCGTGGTCGGCGGACTGGGGCAGATCAAGGGCACGGTGATCGCGGCGTTCACCCTCGGGTTCCTGAACTCGTTCATCGAGTACAACACCACCGCGTCACTGGCCAAGGTGCTCGTCTTCGTGATCATCGTGATCTTCCTGCAGGCCCGTCCGCAGGGGTTGTTCACGGTGCGGACAAGGAGTCTCGTATGAGGACCCTCTTGGGGCGCTGGCAGACCTGGGCCGGCTTCGGGGTCGCGGCGCTGGTGCTGTTCGTCATCGCCCCGGCGGTGCTGTCGGACTTCCGGCTCTCGCTGCTGGGCAAGTTCCTGTGCTTTGCGATCGTCGCGGTCGGCATCGGTCTCGCGTGGGGCCGCGGCGGCATGCTGGTACTCGGCCAGGGCGTGTTCTTCGGTCTCGGCGGCTACATGATGGCGATGCACCTCAAGATCGCCGACGCACAGGTGCTCGGCGACGACGTGCCGGATTTCATGCAGATCCAGGGGGTGCGCGAGTTGCCGGGCTACTGGCAGCCTTTCGCCTCCCCCGCGTTCACCTTGTTCGCGATCCTGGTGATCCCGGCCGGGATCGCCGCGGCGCTCGGGCTGGGCGTGTTCAAACGCAAGGTCAAGGGCGCCTACTTCGCGATCCTGTCGCAGGCACTGGCCGCGGCGCTGGCGATCCTGCTGGTCGGGCAGACCAGCCTCGGCGGATCCAACGGGCTCAACCGGTTTCGCACGTTCTTCGGCTTCACTCTCAGCGACCCGGTCAACCGGCGGATGCTGTACTTCATCGCGGCCGCGGTGCTGCTGATCGTGGTGGCGGTCGTGCGCCAGCTGATGCAGAGCCGCTACGGGGAGCTGCTCGTGGCCGTACGTGACGGCGAGGAGCGGGTGCGGTTTTTGGGCTACGACCCGGCCAACATCAAGGTGGTGGCCTACACCGTGGCCGCGCTGTTCGCCAGCATCGCCGGCGCACTGTTCGCCCCGATCGTCGGGTTCATCGCACCGTCGCAGGTCGGCATCCTGCCCTCGATCGCGTTCCTGATCGGGGTCGCCATCGGCGGCCGCACGACACTGCTGGGGCCCGTCCTCGGCGCGATCGGGGTGGCATGGGCGCAGACCCTGTTCTCCGAACGCTTCCCGTCGGAGTGGACCTACGCCCAGGGGCTGCTGTTCATCGTCGTGGTCGGCTTCTTCCCCGCCGGGCTCGCCGGGCTCGGCGTCCTGCTCAAGCGTCGCCGCAAGAAGGCCGACCCGCCCCCGGAGGCGGCACCCGACACCGATTCCGACGCACAGAAGGTGGGTGCCGGCACATGAGCGACATCCAGGCCAGCGCCGCCGGCAAGGAACCGGTGGCCGGCGGCAATGCCGGCATGAGTGCGCAGTATCTCGAAGTTCGTGATCTGACAGTCGATTTCGACGGGTTCAAAGCGGTCAGCGATGTCAATCTCACGCTGTTTCAGGGCGACCTACGGTTCCTGATCGGTCCCAACGGCGCCGGCAAGACCACCGTCATCGACGCCATCACCGGGCTGGTGCCGGCCACCGGCTCGGTCAATAAGTCCGGTGTGGAACTGCTCGGCAAGAAGGTGCACCGGATCGCCCGTCAGGGTGTGGGCCGCACCTTCCAGACCGCGAGTGTCTTCGAACAGCTCACCGTGCTGCAGAACCTCGACATCGCCGCCGGCGCCGGCCGCTCGGCGTGGACGTTGCTGCGTCGACGTCGGGGCATCCTGCCGTCGATCGAGCAGGCCCTGCACACCACCGGCTTGACGCATCTGGCCGACCAACCCGCCGGGGTTCTGGCCCACGGGCAGAAGCAGTGGCTCGAGATCGGCATGCTGCTCGTGCAGAACGCCGACGTGTTGCTGCTCGACGAACCGGTCGCGGGGATGAGCACCGAGGAACGTGAGGAGACCGGAAACCTGTTGCGGCGCATAGGTGCTGAACGCACCGTGGTCGTCGTCGAACACGACATGGACTTCATGCGCGCGTTCGCGACCTCGGTCACGGTGCTGGCGCGCGGCCAGGTGATCGCCGAGGGCTCGGTCGCCGAGGTGCAAGCCAACCCGAAGGTCCAGGAGGTCTATCTCGGGACCGCCGCGGCCGGAGCCGACGGAATCGAACTGGTCGAGGAGAACATCTGATGTTGCAACTGGTCGACGTCCGCTGCGGGTACGGGCGCAGCGAGGTGATCCACGGGGCCGGGATCGAAGTCCCGGCCGACGGCGTGGCCGCGGTGATGGGACACAACGGCGCAGGCAAGACGACGCTGCTGCGCGCGGCGGTGGGCCTGCTCAAATGCGCCTCCGGCAAAGTGCTGTTCGACGGTGAGGACATCACCAAGCTGCGGCCCAGCGCGCGGGTGGCCCGCGGGCTGGCCTATGTCCCGCAGGGCCAGCAGTCGTTCGGTCAGTTGACGACCGCCGAGAACCTTCAGGTGGTCGCCGACGGCCGCAAGAACGGTAAGACGCTCATCGACGAACAGCTCGATCTGTTCCCCGCGCTCAAGGAACTCCTCAACCGGCGCGCCGGGCTGCTCTCGGGTGGCCAGCGTCAGCAGTTGGCCATCGCGCGGGCGCTGATCACCTCACCGCGGTGCCTGATCCTCGACGAACCGACAGAGGGAATCCAGCCGTCGGTGGTCGCCGAGATCGAGCAGGCCATCACGGCGCTGACCGCGCGTGGCGATCTGGGTGTGCTGCTCGTCGAGCAGCACATCGGTTTCGCGCTGGAGTCCTCGCAGCGCTACTACATCCTCGAGGCGGGCCGGATCACCTCCAGCGGCACCGGCGGCTCGTCCTCCGAAGCCGACGTCCGCGCCGCAATGGCCATTTAGCTGGTCCAGTTGTCCCGCGAGCGCGCGCGCCTGCTCCTCGACACGCCGAGTCTCGCTGTGCATTTGCGCGCGCTCGTCAGCGGCGAGCGCCGTGAACCAGCTCGGTCAGGATCTCGTCGAGCGGTCCGACGCCGCCACTGAACAGGCTCCCCCTCTTGAGGATCCGGGTACCCGAAGCTGTCACCACCGTCAACACCGCGGACAAAAACCGACGACGGCAGACGAAGCTCACCTGGTCCAGTGGTGCGACGACCTCGCCGAACTCGTCGAGGAAGACGCGGCGCTGCCGGTCGAAGGTGGCGACGGGACGCACCTCGCGCAACGGACAGGCCTGGCGGCGGCGAATGCTGTTGCCGCACCGCACCATGACGGCGAACGCACCGACGCCGACGGCGAGGATCATCGCCGCGAGCAGCACCGAGCGCAGCGCCCAACCGCCGGCCAGCGCCGACCACAAAGCGGCGCAACCGAAAACGGCACAGCTCACCGACGCCATCGCCAATCCCGCGACGGTGAGCTCCGATGGGCCGCCTCCCCGATCGACCACGAGCACGATCGGCCCGCGTTCGACGACCGCCACCCCGCCGTACTCGGCCACGACGACCGGTTGCAGCGGCGTGTCCATGGCCCGAGTGTGAACGAAATGCCGAGCGAGCGCGCGCAAATGCAGGCCCAAGTACGGCGCGTCGAGCAGCAGACGCGCGCGCTCGGCACAACGAGGTGACGACGGCCGCAGTCAGCGGAGGCGGGTGAGGACCTCGGTCACGGCGGCGTCGATCGCGACGTCGACCTGCTCCCCGGTGGCCATGCTCTTCACACCGACCGTGCCGGCTTCCAGGTCCCGCTCCCCCGCGACGAGCGCGATCGCCGCACCGGAGCGGTCGGCGCCCTTCATCGCGGCCTTGAGGCTGCGGTCGCCGTAGGCCACGTCGACCCGCACGCCCGCGGCCCGCAGCTGCGCCGCCAGCACCGCCAGGCGCACCTTCGCGTCCGCCCCGAGCGGCACGGCGTACACGTCCACGCGGGCGCCGTTGCCGGCGGTCTTGCCCTCGGCCCGAAGGGCCAGCAGCGTGCGGTCCACCCCGAGCCCGAAACCGATGCCGGACAGGTCTTTTCCGCCGAGCTGGCTCATCAGCCCGTCGTAGCGGCCCCCGCCGCCGATCCCGGACTGCGCGCCGAGGCCGTCGTGGACGAACTCGAAGGTCGTCTTGGTGTAGTAGTCCAGCCCGCGCACCATCCGCGGGTTGATCACGTACGGCACCGACAACGCGTCCAGGTGGGCCAGCACGGTGTCGAAGTGCGCATTGGCGCCGTCGGAGAGGTGGTCGAGCATCACCGGCGCGTCGGCGGTCATCTCACGGATGTGCGGACGCTTGTCGTCGAGGACGCGCAGCGGGTTCAGTTCCGCGCGACGACGCGTCTCCTCGTCGAGGTCCAGCTTGAACAGGAAGTCCTGCAGCAGTTCCCGGTACTGCGGACGACACGAGTCGTCACCGAGCGAGGTGATCTCCAGCCGGAAGCCGTCCAGGCCCAGCGCACGGAAGCCGGCGTCGGCCACCGCGATCACCTCGGCGTCCAGCGCCGGATCGTCCACACCGATGGCCTCGACACCGACCTGCTGCAACTGCCGGTAGCGCCCGGCCTGCGGACGCTCGTACCGGAAGAACGGCCCGGAGTAGCACAGCTTGACCGGCAGCGCCCCGCGGTCGAGTCCGTGCTCGATCACCGCGCGCATCACCCCCGCGGTGCCCTCCGGGCGCAGGGTCACCGACCGTTCGCCGCGGTCGGCGAAGGTGTACATCTCCTTGGACACCACGTCGGTGGATTCGCCGACGCCGCGCGCGAACAGTGCGGTGTCCTCGAAGATCGGCAGTTCGATGTCGCCGTAGCCGGCGCGGCGCGCGGTGTCGAGCAGTCCGGTCCGCACGGCGACGAACTCGGCCGACTCGGGCGGCAGATAGTCAGGGACGCCCTTGGGCGCCTTGAAGGATTCAGTCACAGTTTCCACTCACGATGTCAGACCTTCGAGGAACGGGTTGGTGCGACGCTCGGCGCCGATCGTGGTGCGCTCGCCGTGCCCCGGTAGTACCAGGGTGCGGTCGTCGAGCACCAACAGTTTTGTCACGATGGATTCCAGCAGATCGCGTCCGCTACCGCCCACCAGGTCGGTGCGTCCCACCGACTGGCGGAACAGGGTGTCGCCGGTGAAGGCGACCTGTTCGGGTCCCCGTTCGACGCGGAAGCAGACCGAACCCATGGTGTGGCCAGGCGTGTGGTCCACGGCCACGGTGATCCCGCCCAGTTCGAGCTTGTCGCCGTCGCGGTCGAGTTCGACGACCTGGCGGGGTTCGCGGAACATCACCCCGAATGCCAGCTGCGCCAGCCGCGGCCCGATGCCGTGGATGGGGTCGGTGAGCATGAAACGGTCGGCCGGGTGGATGTAGACCGGGCAGCCGTAGGTGTCGGCGACCTTCTGGGCCGACCACATGTGGTCGATGTGACCGTGGGTCAGCAGCACCGCGGCGGGGGTCAGCCGGTTCTCGTCGAGGATGCGGCGCAGCGGTCCCATGGCGCGCTGACCGGGGTCGACGACGACGGCGTCGGCGCCCTGCCGCGGGGCCAGCACGTAGCAGTTGCACGCCAGGATGCCGGCCGGGAACCCGGTGATCAACACCTGCCCAGCTTCCCACGTCGGGTGCGCGTGGCACACTCGGTGCCGACCTGATCGACACCGAGGAGGACACCGGCAGTGCCGACGAACGAACAACGGCGAGCCGCCGCCAAACGCAAGCTCGAGCGTCAGATGGAGCGGCGCGCCGAGAACGAACGCAAGCGCCGCCTGTACACGATCATCGGCTCGGCGGTCGCCGCGGTCGTGGTCGTCGGCGCCGTGGTGGCCACCATCGTCATCACCAACCGTGATTCCGGTGAGGAGACCGCATCGGCGCCCACCAGCGCGCCGGAGACGTCGTCGCCGTTCGACATCCCCGGTCCGGCCGAGGTCGGCTCGCTGCCCGAGTTCACCGCCGCCGACGACCTGGGCAGCAACTGCCAGTACCCCGAGGCCGAGGAGGCCAGCAAGCCCAACACCCCGCCGCGCACCGGCCGGGTCCCGACCGAGCCCGCCCAGGTCAGCGCCAGCATGGCCACCAACCAGGGCAACATCGGTCTGCTGCTCGACAACGGCAAGTCGCCGTGCACCGTCAACAGCTTCGCGAGCCTGGCCCAGCAGGGCTACTTCAACGACACCCCGTGCCACCGCCTGACCACCAGTGAGTCCCTCGGCGTGCTGCAGTGCGGCGATCCGACCGGTCAGGGCACCGGGGGTCCCGGCTACGAGTTCGCCAACGAGTACCCCACCGACCAGTACCAGCCGGGCGACCCACAGCTCAACGAGCCGGTCGTGTATCCGCGCGGCACGCTGGCGATGGCCAACGCGGGTCCCGGCACCAACGGCAGCCAGTTCTTCCTGGTCTACCAGGACTCCCAGCTGCCGCCGCAGTACACGGTGTTCGGCACGATCGACGAGACCGGATTGGCCACGCTGGACAAGATCGCTGCCGAGGGCGTCGAGGGCGGCGGGCCCGACGGTCCGCCGCAGTTGGCCACCACGGTGAAGTCGATCGCGCTGGACTGACGCGATGGTCGGGCCGCAGCACGGGCAACCCAACGCGGCCCGCTATCTGATCACCGCGACGGTGATCGTTCTGGTCATCGGTTACGGGATGGCGCTGCTGGCGACGCGCGAGCAGTGGTCCGGGAGCGGCGACACCGCCGCCACGGCGGTCACCTTCGCCGCCGCCGCGCCGGACGGTGCGCAGCCGACGCCGGAGGAACTCGCCGCCACCGCGGATGTCCTGACCCGTCGGGTCGAGGCGCTGAAACTTCGTGGCGCGTCGGTGACGGCCGACGGTGACACCGTGACCGTCACAGCACCGGGTGACGGCGCCGAGATCACGCGCATCGCCGGTGCCCGAGGTCAGCTCGTTCTGCGCCCGGTCCTGCTGTCCCTGCCGGCTGTTCCGGTTCCACCGACGAGCGCCTCGCCGTCGAAGGCCTCCGACGAGGCGGAACTGCGGCAGAACACCGACGGCACCATGCAGGCGCTGGCGCTGCAGTTCCATTCGTCGCGCTGCGGACAACCGGACGGGCTGGCCGGCGCCGACGACCCGGACCTGCCGCTGATCACCTGCGCCCGCGACGACACCGAGGTTTTCCTCCTCGACAGCGCGACCGCCACCGGCGACCAGCTCACCGACCCCACGATCGCAGCGGACGGGGGCGGCTACGCCGTCGAGCTGAAGTCCACGGCCACGACCGCAGGCGACGAACTCGCCGCGGTCCTCGACACCGAGGTCATCGGACCGGCGCAGACCCCGCAGACAGGCGCCGTGCGGATCACCGGGCTGTCCGAGCAGGACGCGCGGGAGCTGCGGGCCATCCTCGCCGGCGGCCAATCACCGCTCACGCTCACGGTGGAGGACTCTGTACCGACAACCCTGACCGGCCGATCCGCGGTCCGCACGGGCCTGATCGTGGCCGGCGCGCTGGTGGGCTTGGCCGTGCTGGGCACGGTGATCTACCTGGTGGTCACGCGCCGCCGGGTCACGCCGCGGATGTGACCCGGTAGACGTCGTACACGCCCTCCACATTGCGCACCACGTTCAGCACGTGGCCCAGATGCTTCGGGTCGCCCATCTCGAACGTGAACCGGCTGATCGCGACCCGGTCGTTGGAGGTGGTCACCGACGCCGAGAGGATGTTGACCTTCTCGTCGGCCAGGACACGGGTGACGTCGGACAGCAACCGGTGCCGGTCGAGTGCCTCGACCTGGATGGCGACCAGGAACACCGAGTGGGGCGACGGCGCCCATTCGACGTCGATGATCCGTTCGGATTGCTGCTGCAGCGACGCGGCGTTGGTGCAGTCGGTGCGGTGCACGCTGACACCGCCGCCGCGGGTGACGAAGCCCATGATGACGTCACCCGGCACCGGCGTGCAGCACTTCGCAAGCTTGGTCAGCACCCCCGCCGCACCCGGCACCGCGACCCCGACGTCGTCGCTGGTGCGCTGCCGCACCGGCATGGTCGACGGTGTGGACCGCTCGGCGAGTTCGTCGGTGGCGTCGTCGTCGGCGCCGACCGCGGCGACGAGGCGCTGGACCACGTGCCGGGCCGAGACATGGCCTTCGCCGACAGCGGTGTAGAGCGCCGAGAGGTCGGTGTAGCGCAGTTCGCGGGCCAGAGCGGCCATCGATTCGGCGGTCATCAGGCGCTGCAACGGAAGTCCGCCGCGGCGGACCTCGCGCGCGATGGCCTCCTTGCCCGCCTCGAGGGCCTCCTCGCGGCGCTCCTTGGCGAACCACTGCCGGATCTTGGCCTTGGCGCGCGGCGACACCACGAAGCTCTGCCAGTCCCGCGACGGGCCGGCGTTGAGCGCCTTGGAGGTGAAGATCTCGACGACCTCACCGTTTTCCAGCTTGCGTTCCAGCGCCACCAGGCGGCCGTTGACGCGGGCACCGATGCAGCGGTGCCCGACCTCGGTGTGCACGGCGTAGGCGAAGTCGACCGGGGTCGACCCGGCAGGCAACGTGACCACATCACCCTTCGGGGTGAACACGAAGATCTCCTGGACCGCCAGGTCGTAGCGCAGCGATTCCAGGAACTCGCCGGGGTCGGCGGCTTCCCGCTGCCAGTCGAGCAGCTGGCGCATCCACGCCATGTCGTCGATCTCGGCGGCGGCGTGGCCGGCCGGTAAACCGTTGCGGCCCTTGTTCTCCTTGTAGCGCCAGTGCGCGGCGATGCCGTATTCGGCGGTGCGGTGCATGTCCCGGGTGCGGATCTGCACCTCCAGCGGCTTGCCCTCCGGCCCCACCACCGTGGTGTGCAGCGACTGGTACACCCCGTAGCGGGGCTGGGCGATGTAGTCCTTGAACCGGCCCGCCATCGGCTGCCACAGCGAATGCACCACGCCGACAGCGGCATAACAGTCGCGGATCTCGTCGCACAGGATGCGCACGCCCACCAGGTCGTGGATGTCGTCGAAGTCGCGGCCCTTGACGATCATCTTCTGGTAGATCGACCAGTAGTGCTTGGGCCTGCCGTCGACCACGGCGTTGATCTTCGACGCGGTCAGTGTGTTGGTGATCTCGGCGCGCACCTTGGCCAGGTACGTGTCGCGCGACGGTGCGCGGTCGGCGACCAGCCGCACGATCTCCTCGTACTTCTTCGGGTGCAGGATCGCGAACGCGAGGTCTTCGAGTTCCCACTTGACGGTCGCCATGCCCAACCGATGAGCAAGGGGGGCAATGACTTCCAGCGTCTCCCGAGCCTTGCGGGCCTGCTTCTCCGGTGGCAGGAAGCGCATGGTGCGCATGTTGTGCAAGCGGTCGGCGACCTTGATCACCAGCACCCGCGGGTCACGGGCCATCGCGATGATCATCTTGCGGATGGTCTCGCCTTCGGCGGCGGTGCCGAGCGCGACCTTGTCCAGCTTGGTGACGCCGTCGACCAGATGACCGACCTCCACACCGAACTCCGCGGTCAACGCCTCGAGCGTGTAGCCGGTGTCCTCGACGGTGTCGTGCAGCAGCGCCGCGATGAGCGTGGTAGTGTCCATGCCCAGTTCGGCGAGGATGTTGGCCACCGCGAGCGGATGGGTGATGTACGGGTCACCCGAGCGGCGCATCTGGTCGGCGTGGCGCTGCTCGGCGACCTCGTAGGCCTTCTGCAGCAAGGTCAGGTTGGCTTTGGGGTAGAACTCCCGGTGCACCGAGACCAACGGTTCGAGCACCGGATTGATCGCGCTGCGCTGCGAGGTCATCCGTCGCGCCAGACGGGCGCGGACGCGCCGCGACGCGCTGGTCGAGGTCTTGGCGACCTCCGACGCCGGCGCGTCGGCGGCAGGGGGTGACGGTGGCGGCTGGACGGCCTGGCCCGTGCGCGGACCGGTTGGGACCTCGTCGGCCATACTCACCTCCAGGACTCGCTCTGGGCAGGATATCCCGTTCAGACGGTGTACAAGCTGGTGACCGGGACCGGCGCCACCGCTGCTCGGCCACCGAGCCCGGTCAGTTCGAGCATCACGACGGCACGCGACACCGTGGCACCTGCTGACATGAGCAACCGGTTGGTCGCTGCCAGTGTTCCCCCGGTGGCCAGCACGTCGTCGATGACGACAACCGATCGGCCCGCCAGCGCGATGCCGTCGGCCGGGACCTCCAGGGTGGCGGTGCCGTACTCGAGGTCGTAGGTCTGGCTCAACACCGGTGGCGGCAGTTTGCCGCCTTTGCGCACCGCCAGCACGCCGATGCCGAGATGCAGCGCCACCGCGCCGCCCAGCAGGAAACCGCGCGCGTCGACGCCGGCGATCAGATCGGCACCGCGGGCGGCTTCGGCGATCGCCGCGCACACCTCGGCCAGACCCCGGGGGTCGGCGAGGACGGGGGTGAGGTCCTTGAACTGCACTCCGGGCTCGGGGAAGTCCGGGACCTCGCGCAGCAGCGAAGCGATGACGTCGGCGATGTCGCCGGAGGGCTCCGTCATCGGTCCAGTCTCCAGCGGTCCATGTTCCAGCCGGCGCCCCAACGGGTCGGGTTACTGCTGACCGCGTACATCTTCGATGACGTGATCAGGGTGCGCTGCTGCCGGTACAGCGGCAGGGTCGGCATGTCACCCCACAGGATCGGTCCGGCCTCGGCGAGCAGACGCGCCAGCTCCTTCGGATCGGAGGTGACCGCGATGGTGGCGATGATCCCGTCGATGCGCTCGTTGGCGTAGCGCGACAGGTTGTTGCCGTTCCCGCTGTGCAGCGCGTAGGCGTCGATCGCCGACGAGCCCGAGGAGCCACTGCCGGCCGCTCCCCCGACGCCGGCGATCAACACGTCGATTTCGTTGTTGCGCAACGACAACGGCCCGGTGTTCTCCGCGGCCGCATCCTCGACGGTGATGCCGGCCGGCGCGCAGGCGTCGGCGATGGCGCCCACCGCAGCGGCAAGCCGGGCGTTGGGCGACTGGTAGGCGATGCGCACCGTCAGCGGCTGACCACCCAACTCGGTGCGGGCCGCCTCGGGGTTGGCGACGGTGAACTCGCCGGCCTGCGGGGTGGCCTCGGCCGGACTGTAGGCGTCCTCGGTGGCGGCGTTCAGCCGGGCGTTGGCCACCGCCACCTCGGCGTTGCGGGCGATCACGTCGCGCGGGGTGCAGAACGCGAGGGCGCGCCGGGCCGGAACGGCTGCCAGTGGTCCCTGCGGGGCGAAGATCATCTGCTCGACGCCGGCCGACGCCGAGTCGGTGCGGATGTAGTCCTCGGGCAGGTTCAGCGTCCCCGACGATCCGGCGGCGATGTCGACCACGTCGTAGGCGCCTTCGTTGACCCGGTCCTGCAGGTCGGCGCTGCGCGGCCAGACGGTGACCCGCTCGGTGACCGGCGGGGTGCCCCACCACTTGTCGTTGGCCACCAACTGCACGGCACCGGCCTCGGTCACCGCGTCGAGCTTGTAGGGACCGGACGACGGGAACTTGGCCAGATCCACGTCGGGCGTCAGCTTCCAGATGGTGTTCCACGCCGTGGCCACCCGTTCGACGACGGGTCCGTCGTTGTTCTGCAGCGCGGCGGTAACCCCGCCCTCACCGAGTTGGAGTTCGTCGGCGATCACGTGGGACGGCATCAGTGCCGTCGCGTCGAACAGCTGCCCGTAGTCGACGAAGCCCCGGTCCTGGGCGAAGGACACCCGGGCCTTCTTCTGACCCGGGGCACAGTCGATGGCTGCGATGTCGGCGTATCCGGCGCGGCTCGCGGCGTCGAACGCCGGGAAGCGGCCGGACTGCGCGGCCCAGGCCAGCACCATGTCATCGCAGGTGATCGGCTTCCCGTCGGAGTAGACCGCCTCGGGCTTGATCTCGTAGTCGAGGATCAGCGGGGTCCGGCCGACGACTGCGATGGTGCCGAAGTCGTGGTCACCGACCACCTGCCCTTCCGGGCCGTGATAGTTGAACCCGGTGAGCACGCGGGCGAATGCCTGGGGACCTCCGGAGGCCGCGCCCTCCACGGTGTTGGCGTTGTAGGTGACCAGCGCGCCGTCGACGGCGTAGTCGATCGTGTCGGCGGAGCCGCGCGAACACGCGCTGAGGCCGACACCGGCCACGACCGCCGCCACCGTCGCCAGCGCGGCCCAACGTCGTGCCACTGCTGCTACTGCTTCCGCGGGCTTCGCTTACCCGACGGGCGCCCCGTCCGACTCGACGTCGGCCGCACCGGCCGAGCGCCGGGTGCCGGCTTGTCCGGCGCCGGGGTGGCGGGCACCGTCACCGTCCGTGCAGGTTCTTCGACGACGCTCTCGGTGTCGTCGGCGTCGAGGAGTTCGGCGCTGCCGGCCTTCTGGGCCGCCGCCGCGCGGCGGTTGAGCACCTTGCGGGTGTGTTTGCGGACCGGCTCGGTGCGCTCGCGCAGGCTGACCAGCAGCGGCGTGGCGAAGTAGATCGACGAGTAGGTACCGACGATCACACCGACCAGCTGGACCAGGGCGAGGTCCATCAGCGTGCCGACGCCGAGGAGCCAGACGGCGACGATCATCAGCGCGACGATCGGCAGTGTCGAGATGACGCTGGTGTTGATCGAGCGCATGAACGTCTGGTTCACCGCCAGGTTCGCGTGTTCGGCGAAGGTGCGGCGGGTGGTGTGTTCGTAGCCCTCGGTGTTCTCCTCGACCTTGTCGAACACGATGACCGTGTCATAGAGCGAGAAGCCGAGGATGGTCAGCAGACCGATCACGGTGGCGGGCGTGACCTCGAAACCGACGAGGGCGTAGACACCTGCCGTGACGACGAGGTCGAACATCAGGGTGGCCAGTGCGGCGACGGCCATGTAGCGCTCGTAGCGCGCGGTGATGTAGATCGCGGCGAGCACCACGAACACGCCCAGCGCGATCAGCGCCTTCTGGGTGATCTGGCCGCCCCAGGTCTCCGACACCGCCGAGTCGGACACCGCCTGCTTGGAGGGCTGTCCGTCGGCGCCGACCGGCTGGAACGCGTCGAACAGCGCGGTGCGCAACTCCTCGGTCTGCTCGTTGCTGAGCGTCTCCGACCGGATCTGGAACGTCGCCGAGTCGCCGGCGCCGACGATCACCACCGACTCCGGGGGGCTGCCGATCGTGTCGTTGAAGACGGTCTCGACCTGGGAGGTGCTGATGCTGCCGTCACCGCGCGGGAAGGACACCTTGGTGCCGCCCTCGAAGTCGATACCGAAGGTGAAACCGCGGATCAGCATCGCGCCGATCGACACCAACAGGATCAGTGCACTGACGGTGTACCAGAGCTTGCGTCGTCCGACGACCTCGAAGGCGCCGGTGCCGGTGTAGAGCCGGACGAAGAACCCGTGCTTGGGTGCGTCGGCCGCGGCCGACTCCAGATCGGGCGCCTCGATCGCCGTCGAGTCGAGGTCCTCGGTTCGGTTGCGTGCCATGGGTCAGCCCCGTCCCGCCGCGTGCGCGGCCGCTCGTCGTTCCCGGGCGATCTGCTGGACCGCGCCGAGCCCGTTGAGGGACGGCTTGGCCATCAGGGCGGACTTCGAGGCGAGGAACACCAGCGGCCACGTCACCAGGAACACGACCGTCACGTCGAGGATCGTGGTCAGGCCCAGGGTGAACGCAAAGCCCTTCACCTGTCCGACCGCCAGGAAGTACAGCACCGCCGCGGCCAGGAAGGTCACCGCGTTGCCCGACAGGATCGTCTTACGGGCGCGCGCCCAACCCCGCGGGACCGCCGACCGGAACGACCGGCCCTCCCGGATCTCGTCCTTGATGCGCTCGAAGAACACCACGAACGAGTCCGCGGTCATACCGATACCGATGACCAGACCAGCGATACCGGCGAGGTCGAGCGTGTAGTTGATGTAGCGGCCCAGCAACACGAGCAGCGCGAACACCATGGCGCCGGAGGCGACCAGGGACAACGCGACCAACAGGCCGAGCGCGCGGTAGTACAGCAAGGCGTAGAGCAGCACCGCGACCAGTCCGACGGCACCGGCGATCAGGCCGGCCCGCATCGAGGACAGGCCCAACGTGGCGGACACCGTCTCGGCTTCGGAGGACTCGAAGGACAACGGCAGCGACCCGTACTTGAGCACGTTGGCCAGTTCACGTGCGGTGTCCTGGTTGAACTGCCCGGTGATCTGGGTGCGGCCGCCGGGGATCGCTTCCTGAATCTGAGGTGCGCTGACCACCTTGGAGTCCAGGACGAATGCGGTCTGCATGCCGACGTTGGCCGCGGTGAAGTCGGCCCACGTCTTGGACGCGCCGCTCTTGAACTCGACGTCGACGACGTACTCGCCGCGCTGCTGGTCCAGACCCGAGCTGGCGTTGGCGATCTCCTCGCCACTGATGATCGCCTTGTCCAGCAGGTAGACCTCCTGGCCGTCGGTCGAACAGGTGACCAGCGGCAGGTTCGGGTCGTCGTTGCCGGCCAGGACGTCCTCGTCGTCGCAGCGGGTGGCCTGGAACTGCAGGGCCAGGATCTGGATGGCCTGCTCGCCGCTCTGCCGGAGCTTCTTCTCGTCCTGGATGCGGGTGGCCAGCGGGACGTCGCGGTTGTTCTCGTACGGCGCGCCGGGCGGCGGTGCGAAGGTGTCGGCGTCCGGACCCGGCCCGGGGGCCGGGCTCGGGGCCGGCTCAGGGCTCGGGCTGGGGCTGGGGCTGGGTGCGGGCTGCTGCGGGAACGGCCGCGGCTGCGGCGCGGGTTCCTGCGCGGGCGGCGCCGGTTGTTCGGGGGCGCCGGGGGCCGGCGGGGCGCCGGGCCCGCCGGGCGGCATTCCCGGGATCACCCCCGGCGGGAGCCCGGGGGCACCTCCCGGTGGTGCGCCCTGCGCACCTTCTTCCTCGGGTGGCATCGCCGCCTCCGACGGGATCGCGTGGATCACCGGCCGGATGTAGAGGCGTGCGGTCTGCCCGAGGCTGCGGGCCTCGGTGCCGTCGTTGCCGGGGACGGTGATGACGAGGTTCTGACCGTCGATGATCACCTCGGAGCCGGAGACGCCCAGCCCGTCGACACGGCTGCTGATGATCTGCTGCGCCTGGTTGAGCGACTCCCGGGTGGGCGCCGAACCGTCGGGGGTACGGGCGGTCAGGGTGACACGTGTGCCGCCCTGCAGGTCGATACCCAGTTTGGGCTCGGCCTTCTTGTCCCCGGTCAGGAACACCAGCAGGTAGGCGCCGATCAGCAGCGCCAGGAAGAGGGCCAGATAGCGGAATGGCTGCACCGGCGCCGAAGACGATGCCACGTGTTTACAGTCTCCTCGGGATCAGTTCGTCAAGTGCGCCGATGGGCGTTCGCGACGGCAACAGCGTACGTGCTGAAGCTGGGATGTCAGCTGTCAGTCTTGGTGTTCGGTGCGTCGGCCGGCGACTCGTCGAGCTCGATGTCGTCGTCGAGGTCGTCGGTGATGCGATCCCGCACCGCGAGCTTCATCCACGTCGTCACCACGCCCGGGGCGATCTCGACGTCGACGTAATCGTCGCTGATACCGGTGATCGTGCCCTGCAGTCCGGACGTGGTGTGGATGCGGTCACCGATCTGCAGCGAATTGTGCAGGTCGATGGTGGCCTGCATCGCCTTCTTCTGCCGCCGCGAGGCGAAGAACATGAAGGCGCCCATGATGATGAGCAGGGGCAGGAAGATGACCAGATCCATGACGGCAAAAATCTTTCGTATCGGTTCGTGCGTGGAAGAACCCTACCTATAGTCCGGGGGCTCCGAGTGTCTCCGAGTGGTGCGGAAGTCGTTGACCAGTGTGCCACTGCCCGCCGACTCCCTCACCCGCCACCCACAGACGACGGATTCCGTCGGAAAAGCAGGAGTCATAGCCTGATTCCACGGCATTTCCGCGCTGATACCGACGGATTGTGTTGAGGTGGCCTACGCTCGATGCACCAGGTCCAGGAGGTTCTTCTGCGTGAGTGTCCTCGAGCAGAGTCGCCGGCTCACCACCGCCATTCCCGGCCCACGATCGGTCGAACTGATGGCACGCCGGGCCTCCGCGGTGGCCCGCGGGGTCGGCACCACGATGCCGGTGTTCGCCGCGCGCGCGTTCGGCGGGATCGTCGAGGACGTCGACGGGAACCGGCTGATCGACCTGGGCTCGGGTATCGCGGTGACCACAGTCGGCAACTCGGCGCCCCGCGTCGTCGACGCCGTGACCGAGCAGGCAGCACTGTTCACCCACACCTGTTTCATGGTGACGCCGTACGAGGGATATGTGGCGGTGGCCGAGGCGCTCAACCGGCTCACTCCCGGTGACGGGGAGAAGCGCACGGCGCTGTTCAACTCCGGCGCGGAGGCGGTGGAGAACGCGGTGAAGATCGCCCGCTCCTACACGGGCAAGCAGGCGGTCGCGGCCTTCGATCACGCCTACCACGGCCGGACCAACCTGACGATGGCGCTGACCGCGAAGTCGATGCCGTACAAGCACGGTTTCGGCCCGTTCGCTCCCGAGGTCTACCGCGCGCCACTGTCATATCCGTTCCGGGACGCCGAATTCGGTGCCGTGGACGGGGAACTGGCGGCGCGCCGGGCGATCGACGTCATCGACAAGCAGGTCGGCGCAGGCAACCTCGCGGCGGTGGTGATCGAACCCATCCAGGGTGAGGGTGGCTTCATCGTGCCCGCCGAGGGCTTCCTGCCCACGCTGCTGCAATGGTGCCGGGACAACGATGTGGTCTTCGTCGCCGACGAGGTGCAGACCGGTTTCGCCCGGACCGGCACGATGTTCGCCTGCGAACACGAGGGCATCGTCCCGGACCTGATCGTCACCGCGAAGGGTATTGCCGGCGGCATGCCGCTGTCGGCGGTCACCGGCCACGCGGACATCATGGACGCCGCCCACGTCAGCGGCCTGGGCGGCACCTACGGCGGAAACCCGATCGCGTGCGCGGCCGCGCTGGCGACCATCGAGACCATCGAGGCCGAAGGACTCGTGGGGCGTGCCGTGCAGATCGAGGCGTTGATGAAAGACCGGTTGCACCGCCTGCAGGCCGACGACCCCCGAATCGGTGACGTCCGGGGCCGCGGCGCGATGATCGCCGTGGAACTGGTGGTTGCGAGCACCCGCGAGCCCGACCCCGACCTGACCCGAGCGGTGTGCGCGGCCGCCCATCGAGAAGGCGTGATCGTGTTGTCGTGCGGCACGTTCGGCAATGTGTTGCGCTTTCTGCCGCCGCTGACCATCAGCGACGAACTTCTGGCCGAGGGCCTCGACGTGGTGGCCCGAGCCCTTACCGACCGTTGATCGAAGTCCCCGACCACGACAGGGAGCCCAACCCATGACCACGGTGCAGAACTTCATCGGTGGAGAGCTCGTCGACTCGGCCGGCGGAGCGACGATGCCCCTGATCGACCCCAGCACCGGCGAGCAGTACGGAACGGCACCGGTGTCCAACGAGCACGACATCGATGCGGCATACGCCGCCGCCACGAAGGCCTTCGCCCAGTGGCGGCGCACCACGCCGTCGCAGCGGCAGAAGGCACTGCTGGACTTCGCCGACGAGGTGGAGAAGAACGCGGACGCGCTCGTCGCCGCCGAGGGCCGCAACACCGGCAAGCCCAACCATGTCACCGCCGTCGAAGAGATCCCACCGATGGTCGACCAGATCCGGTTCTTCGCCGGCGCCGCCCGGGTGCTGGAGGGCAAGTCGGCCGGGGAGTACATGGCCGACCACACCTCCTGGATCCGGCGCGAGCCCGTCGGCGTCATCGGCCAGGTGGCCCCCTGGAACTACCCGATGATGATGGCGATCTGGAAGATCTGCCCGGCGATCGCGGCCGGCAACACGGTCGTCATCAAGCCCAGCGACACCACCCCGGTGACCACGGTGATGCTCGCCGAGCTGGCCGCCGAGCACCTGCCGCCCGGCGTGCTCAACGTGGTCACCGGTGACCGGGTCACCGGAGCGAACCTCGTCGCCCACCCGGCACCGCAGATGGTGGCCATCACGGGGTCCGTGGCAGCGGGACGTGCGGTGGCCACCAGCGCGGGGGGCAACCTCAAGCGCACCCACCTCGAGTTGGGCGGGAAAGCGCCGGTGATCGTGTTCGACGACGCAGACCTCTCCGCTGCTGCCGAAGGCATCGCCACAGCGGGATACTTCAACGCCGGACAGGACTGCACCGCGGCGACCCGCGTGCTCGCCTCGGCATCGATCGCCGGTGATCTCACCGCCGCATTGGCCGAGCAGGCCAAGGGTGCGACGACGACGTTCGGCCGACCCGCCGACGACGAGGACGCCTGGGTGCCGCCGGTCAACAACGCCGCCCAACTGGACCGCGTACTTTCGTTCTTCTCGGACATTCCGTCGCACGCGACCGTGGCGGTCGGCGCGAATCGCCAGGGCGACAAGGGATTCTATGTGGAGCCCACGGTGATCGGCGGGTTGCGCCAGGACGACAGGTTGATCCAGCAGGAGATCTTCGGACCGGTGATCACCGTGCAGTCGTTCACCGACGAACACGAGGCGGTCACCTTGGCCAACGGCGTCGAGTACGGTCTGGCGTCGTCGGTGTGGACCAAGGATGTGTCACGGGCGCTGCGGGTGTCCTCGGCGCTGGACTTCGGGTGCGTGTGGATCAACACCCACATTCCACTGGTGGCCGAGATGCCGCACGGCGGGTTCAAGTCGTCCGGGCACGGCAAGGACCTGTCGATGTACGGGCTGGAGGACTACACCCGCATCAAGCACGTGATGGCCTACACGGGCTGACCGGTCAGAACGCGATCAGATCGACGACCAGTTCGCGGATCTCGTCGGCGGTCAGGTCCTGGCCGTCCACGTGGTAGGCGATGAGGTCGCTGATCAGATCGTCACCGGGCTGACGGCACCTCTCGGCGATCAGGACGTCGACGTAGGCACCCAGCGCGTCGAGAGTGGCCGGCTCGGCAAGCCGGTCGGTCAGCCTGGCGATCGTCCACCAATCCCGCTCCGGCACACCGAGAGCGCGGCACAGACCCGGCAGGCGCGGCCCGAGCACGATGCCGGCGACGTCGTCGTCGGCCGGAACCGTCAGGCGCGACGAGAACAATTCGGACAGCCGCTCCGAATGCGGGTGCACGATCTGGCCTCCTAAGATGATTAGCAAAGCTATTCATCTACCGTAACGCCAGCACCGGCCGAAACCGCCCCGCGACCGCCCGAATGTGTCGGATCTAACGCCGCCTACACCACTGTGGCGCAGGTTATCGCCTGCGCCACAGGAGCTTTCGCTGGCAGCCTCACACCGTCAACTTCCGGTCGTTGCGATGCCGGAACCGGCTCAACAGCGACGGCCGACGCCGTCCCACCTTCCCGGCGGGCCGGGGCGCATCGAGCACGGTGGTGTCGTCGTTCCGGGTGACCGGTCCGGTGTCGGTCTGCGCCACAACCGGATGCGGCTCCGCGGCCACCGGGGTGTGGGGCGCGGTGCGCGTCTCGACATAGGCGATGTCACGGGCGCTGCGCACCGACAGCCGGCCCAGCGCCAACGCACCGAGGAACACGATCAGCGCACCGAGGCCGTAGAAGTAGGTCAGCTCGAGCCAGACGCGCTTGGACTCGGTGTCGGCGACCGGGACACCGGCTGAGCCGAGACCCAGTGGGCCGGCCAACGCCCGCCCGATGACGAACCACGCGCCGGCACCGACGGCCAACCACGAGCCGAGCATGGCGGTGGCCCGGTTGCGCGACACGAGCATCAGCAGGCCACCCAGGACGGCGACCGCGCCGGGCAGGACCTCCAGCCAACCGCGGCCCATGGTCCAGACCCAGGGTTGATCCGGGGTGAACGCGAAATCGAAGTTGGGGCCGATGAACGGCACCAGCGCGCCCCACAGTCCCAACACCATCACGAGAAGTCCGCTGAGTGCGCCGCGGCTGCGCGGGATCTGCAGCTTGCCCCCACGGGGACGGGTAGATGTGTCAACCATGATGTGCCTCCTCGGGTATGCGGTGCGGATACCCGGTGCCGGGACCCGATAACCGCTCCGGAGGCTCAGTCGAAGAGGGCGGACTGCCCCAACCCGACCGCGCCCGCCGGCGGGGTGAGGCCGAGGTGGGTCCAGGCCAACTGGGTGGCCACCCTCCCGCGCGGGGTGCGGGCGATCATGCCGGCCCGCACCAGGAACGGCTCGCACACCTCCTCGACCGTGGTGGCTTCCTCCCCCACCGCCACGGCCAAGGTGGACACGCCGACCGGTCCGCCGCCGAAACTGCGGGTCAGCGCCGACAGCACCGCCCGGTCGAGTCGGTCCAGGCCGAGTTCGTCGACGTCGTAGACCTCCAGGGCGGCCTTGGCGATGTCGCGGGTGATGACGCCGTCCGCGCGAACCTCGGCGTAGTCGCGTACCCGGCGCAACAGCCGGTTGGCGATGCGCGGCGTGCCCCGCGACCGGCGGGCGATCTCGGAGGCCGCCTCCGCGCCCAGCGCGATCCCGAGGATGCCGGCCGAACGGGTCAACACGCGCTCCAGCTCGGCGGGCTCGTAGAAGTCCATGTGGGCGGTGAAACCGAAACGGTCCCGCAGCGGTCCGGTCAGCGCGCCGGAGCGGGTGGTGGCGCCGACGAGCGTGAACGGCGCGACCTCCAGTGGGATCGAGGTGGCCCCGGGGCCCTTGCCGACGACGACGTCGACCCGGAAGTCCTCCATCGCCAGGTACAGCATCTCCTCGGCCGGGCGGGCGATGCGGTGGATCTCGTCGATGAACAGCACGTCGTGCTCGACCAGGTTCGACAGCATCGCAGCCAGGTCTCCGGCGCGTTCCAGCGCGGGACCGGAGGTCAACCGCAGCGAGGAGCCGAGTTCGGCGGCGATGATCATCGCCAGCGAGGTCTTGCCCAGCCCCGGCGGGCCGGAAAGCAGGATGTGGTCCGGGGTGCCGCCACGGTTTTTGGCACCTTCGAGTACCAGTTGCAGCTGTTCCCGGACGCGGGGCTGACCGATGAATTCACTCAGCGAGCGTGGGCGCAGGCTGGCGTCGATGTCGCCCTCCCCCACGGTGAGCGCGGGTGAGACGTCCCGCTCCTCGGGATCGTCGGCCGAGCCTCCTTCGGGAAATCGGCCCATGGTGCTACTTCTTCCCCAGCATCGACAACGCGGCGCGCAATGCGGTCGAGGTGTCGGCCTCGGGCTGGTCGGCGAGCACCTTGTCGGTGGCCTCCTCGGCCTGCTTGGCCGGGAAGCCCAGGCCGATCAGAGCCTCGACGACCGGGCCGCGCACTCCGTGAACCGTGCTCGAGGTCACGCCGGCGGCTGTGGTCGCGCCGATCTTGTCTCGCAGACTGAGGGCCAGCAGCTCGGCAGTCTTCTTGCCCACCTTGGGAATTCGTGTCAACGCGGGGATGTCACCGTCCCCGATGGCCTGGCGCAGCGCCGGGCCGTCGTAGATGGCCAGCGCACCCAACGCAATGCTCGGCCCGATCCCCGAGACCCCGAGCAGGGTCAGGAACAGGTCGCGGGCGTCGGCGTCGGTGAAGCCGTAGAGCGTCATCGAGTCCTCGCGCACGATCATCGCGGTGATCAGGCGGGTTTCCTCGCCGCGCCGCAGCGTGGCCAGCGTGGAAGGCGTCGCCATCACCTTGTAACCCACCCCCGCGGCCTCGACGACCGCATGGTCGAGCGCGATGTCGATGACCTCACCACGGACCGCGGCGATCACGTCGCGCTCCTCACCCTGGGGCCGGCCTTGCCGGACTTCGCAGCTTTGAGAGTGGCCTGGTACCTGCGGCGCTGTTCGGCGGCCATCTCCTCGGCCATGGCCATCCGCGCGATCATCGGGGCCCGCCAGCAGTGACAGATGGCGAGCGCCAAGGCGTCGGCAGCATCGGCGGGTGTGGGTTTCTGTTGCAGCGCAAGGATTCTGGTGACCATCTCCGTGACCTGCGCCTTGTCGGCGCGTCCGTTGCCGGTGACGGCCGCCTTGACCTCGCTGGGAGTGTGGAAGTGGACGTCGATGTCGCGTCGCGCCGCGGCCAGTGCGATGACCCCGCCGGCCTGGGCGGTCCCCATCGCGGTGTTCGCGTTCTGGTTGGAGAACACGCGCTCGATGGCCAGGACATCGGGACGGTGGGTGTCGAGCCAGTGCTCGACAGCGTCGCTGATGGCCAACAACCGGTGCGCGAGAGGGTGATCGGCGGGAGTGCGCACGACGTCGACGTCGAGCGCGACAACCTGGCGGCCGCGGCCGCTCTCGATCACCGACAGACCGCACCTGGTCAGTCCGGGATCGACTCCCATCACCCGCACGCCAGCCCCTTCGACGAGAACATTTGTTCGATAGCCTAGCGTCAGGGCCGACACGCGGGCCGGTGCGACACACCTCAGGTGTAGGGCCGCAGATCCTGCACCTGCTCCCCCGGCTCGATCACCCGACCGCAGATCTGGACGCCGCGCACGATCTCGTCGATGCGTCGACCGGAGGCCCGCCAGCCGGTGATCTTCTCCACCGCGACCTCGTCGTCGTCGCGCTTGACCACGACCTTCCACGGCACACCGCAGAATTTGGCCAGGAGCCAGAACGGCCAGGCCAGTATGAACGGCAGCGCGAGGACGAACATCACCGCCCCGAACGTGCTGTTGCCCCAGCTGGCCATGTCCAGGTAATGGAGCAGCGGCATCCAGTGGCGACGCACCGACCAGCGCACGCCGTCGGCACCTTCGATGTGCGGCACGGAGCGAGCCTACGGCCCAGCCGGCACCGGCGTGAGCCGAAGGACGTCAGTCCTCGAGCTGCGCCAGGACCTCGTCGGGGATGTCGGCGTTGGTGTAGACGTCCTGCACGTCGTCGCTGTCTTCGAGCGCCTCGACGAGCTTCATCACCTTGCGCGCGCCTTCGACGTCGAGTGGCACCGTGACCGACGGTTGGAAGCTGGCCTCCGCCGACTCGTAGTCGATCCCGGCGTCCTGCAGTGCCGTGCGGACCGCGACGAGGTCGGTGGGTTCGGAGAGGATCTCGAAGCTGTCCCCTAGGTCGTTGACATCCTCGGCGCCAGCATCGAGAACCGCGGTCAGGACGTCGTCCTCGGTCAGGTCGTTCTTCTCCAGGACCACCACTCCCTTGCGGGAGAACAGGTAGGACACCGAGCCCGGGTCGGCCATGCTGCCGCCGTTGCGGGTCATGGCCACCCGGACTTCCCCTGCGGCGCGGTTCTTGTTGTCGGTGAGGCACTCCACGAGGATCGCCACGCCGTTGGGTCCGTACCCCTCATAGGTGATGGGCTGCCAGTCGGCGCCGCCGGCCTCCTCACCTGCGCCGCGCTTGCGCGCGCGCTCGATGTTGTCGTTGGGGACCGAGTTCTTCTTGGCCTTCTGGATCGCGTCGTACAACGTCGGGTTTCCGCCCGGGTCACCGCCACCCGTCCGGGCCGCCACCTCGATGTTCTTGATCAATTTGGCGAAGTTCTTGCCGCGACGCGCGTCGATCACGGCCTTCTTGTGCTTGGTGGTGGCCCACTTGGAATGGCCGCTCATGCAGGTACTACCTCTTCCGCCGACATCAGAGTCGATTGCCCAGTTTACGGCGGCCAGGACTGTTGCCCCACCACATGGGACAACAGGGGTCCGCTGTTAGGTCCGACACACCGCGATGACCCCGATCTTACTCCGCAGTAAGATCGGCGTCATGACCTTCTCCCTGGAGCTGTCCTCCGATCTGCTCGACGTGCAGAAGTGGGTGCACGAGTTCGCCGCCGACGTGGTCCGTCCGGCGGCCGCCGAGTGGGACGAACGCGAAGAGACGCCGTGGCCGATCATCCAAGAAGCCGCCAAGATCGGCCTGTACTCCATGGAGTTTTTCGCCGAGCAGGCCGCCGAGCCCACCGGCCTCGGGATGATCGTCGCCTTCGAGGAGATGTTCTGGGGGGACGCAGGCATCGCGCTGGCGATCCTGGGCACCGGACTGGCGGCGGCATCGCTGGCCGCCAACGGCACCCCGGAACAGGTCGGCGAGTGGGTCCCGCAGATGTTCGGCAGCATCGACGACCCCAAGGTCGCCGCGTTCTGCTCCTCGGAACCCAACGCCGGTTCCGACGTCGGCGCCATCCTGACCCGCGCGCGCTACGACGAGGCCACCGACGAATGGGTGCTCAACGGCACCAAGACCTGGGCCACCAACGGCGGCATCGCCGAGGTGCACGTCGTGGTCGCGTCGGTCCATCCCGAACTCGGCACCCGCGGGCAGGCGTCGTTCATCATCCCGCCGGGCACCAAGGGACTCTCCCAAGGACAGAAGTTCCTCAAGCACGGCATCCGCGCCTCCCACACCGCCGAGGTGGTGCTCGACGACGTACGCATTCCCGGCCGGCTGATCGTCGGCGGCAAGGAGAAGTTCGACGCGCGCATCGCCAAGGTGCGTGAAGGCAAGAAGGCCGCCGGCCAAGCCGCGCTGGCGACGTTCGAGCGCACTCGGCCCACCGTCGGCGCCATGGCGGTCGGCGTGGCGCGCGCGGCGTATGAGTATGCGCGCGACTACGCCTGCGAGCGTGAGCAATTCGGTCGGAAGATCGGCGAGTTCCAGGCGGTCGCGTTCAAGCTCGCCGACATGAAGGCACGTATCGACGCCGCCCGGCTGCTGGTGTACCGGGCCGGCTGGATGGCCCGCAACGGCAAGGCCTTCGAGTCCGCCGAGGGCTCGATGGCCAAGCTGGTGGCCAGCGAGACCGCGGTCTATGTCACCGACGAGGCCATCCAGATCCTCGGCGGCAACGGGTACACCCGCGATTACCCCGTCGAGCGGATGCATCGCGATGCGAAGATCTTCAC
The DNA here is from genome assembly GCF_041287115.1 of Mycobacterium sp. pV006. NCBI lineage: Bacteria > Bacillati > Actinomycetota > Actinomycetes > Mycobacteriales > Mycobacteriaceae > Mycobacterium > Mycobacterium sp. pV006. The sequence goes on from NZ_JBGGKT010000003.1 coordinate 341,054, forward strand.
GATCTTCGAGGGCACCAGCGAGATTCAGCGTCTGGTGATGGCCCGTGCGATCACCGGGCTGCCGCTACGCTGACCGGGGTCAGCGCACCAGCGCAGCGCCTCCGTCCAGCCGGATCTGCTGACCGGTCATGAACCGCGACTCGTCGGCGAGCAGGTACAGGGCGGCGTAGGCCGTCTCCCAGGTGCTGGCCTTGCCCATCTTGAGGTTCACGACCTCGCCGTAGGCCTCGGCGACCTCCTCGGGGGTGTGATTGAACAACTCCTGGGAGTCGTGATTGCCCAGGGTCGAGTCGATCGGACCGAGCATCAGGGTGTTGGCCCGCACGCCGGAGGCGGCGAACTGGACCGCGGTGAGTTCGGTGATGTAGTTCAGCCCGCACTTGCCCAGGGCGTACGGCATGATCCCGATGTTCAGCCCGATCTCGTTCTTCAGGCTGGCGATCGAAGAGAGGTTGACGATGCTGCCGGTGGAGGCGCCCTCGTTTTTCTCCATGCACTGCGCGGCAAAGAGATTGCAGTGATAGGCCCCGAGCATGTTGACGTTGATGCCGCGGTTGAAGTTCTCCACGGTCATCGAATTGGTCTCGAAGTCGAACGGCGGATTGACCGCCGCGCTGTAGACCATCCCGTCGACGCGCCCGCTGCGCTGCAGCACGGTGTCGAAGATGTTCTGGCAGTCCTGCTTTTCGGCGACGTCGGCGTACACCGCGTAGGCCCTGCCGCCTTCGGCGGTGATGATGTCGGCGGTCTCTTGCGCCGACTCGAGGTTGATGTCGACAGCGACCAACTCGGCGCCGTGGCGGGCAGCCAGGATCGCGGTGGCCCGACCGTTGCCTGTGGTGTCGCCCGGCATCTGGCCGGCCCCGACGACGACCACCACCTTGCCGGACAGATCGAAGGCGGCGCGCCCCTTGCGGGCGAAATCGGTTGTCATGATTCCTCTTTCATGTGGAGGGCACTGCCGGTCGAGCACACTCCTGGAGCCAGATCCAACTGACCAAGCGTACAGCCGGACACTGACCAATCGTACAGCTATAGACTGTACGAATGGTCAGCCGATCGGCAATTGTTAGATGTTCTACCTGGATGGTGGGACTGTGAGCGGCACCACGCGCCAGCGGCTCATCGACACCGCCATCGAGCTGTTCGGTCGCCACAGCGTGGCGGGGACCTCGCTGCAGATGATCTCCGACGAGCTCGGGCTCACGAAATCTGCCATCTACCACCACTTCCGAACCCGCGAGGAGCTTCTGGAAGCCATCGTCGAGCCGGTCATCACCGACCTTGCGCAGTTGGTCGCCGGCGCCGGTTCCCAGCGCACCCCGCGGGCGCAGGCCGAAGCGATGCTGAGCGGGTTCGCGGCGTTTGCGGTGGCCAACCGCACGCTGATCCCCGTGCTCACCGGGGACCCGAGCGTCGGCGAACTGCTGCGCACACGCCCGGCCTGGGGGGCGATCGTCGCCCGACAGATGGATCTGTTCGCAGGTGTCGAACCGGGCCTGGGCGGCCAGGTCAAGGCTGCGATCGTGATGGCGGGAATCTCGGCTGCCGTCGGTGTGGACTACCGCGACGGCGACGCCGACAGGCTGCGCGACGAACTGGTCACCGCAGGCCGGCGCACCCTGGGGTTGCGCTCACCCCGCCCGTAGCGATTCGACGAACATCGCATGGACCCGGCGGTCGCCGGTCACCTCGGGATGAAACGACGTCGCGAGCATCCGGCCCTGACGCACCGCCACCGGATGGCCCGCGGCGGTGGCCAGCACCTCCACCCCGGGGCCCACCCGCTCCACCCAGGGAGCGCGGATGAACACCGCCCGCACCCGACCGTCGATGCCGGCGAACTCCAGATCCTCCTCGAAGGAGTCGACTTGCCGCCCGAAAGCGTTGCGCCGCACGGTGATGTCGAGACCGCCCAGGGGCAGCGCCTCGCGCCCGGGTACCCCGGCATCGAGGATCTCTCCGGCCAGCAGGATCATCCCGGCACACGACCCGTAGGCCGGCATGCCGTCGGCGAGGCGCTTCTGCAACGGTTCGAGCAGTTCGAACTCGCGCAGCAGATGGCTCATCGTCGTGGACTCGCCACCCGGAATCACCAGTGCATCAACCGCATTCAGCTCCTCGACACGACGCACGGTGACGGCTTCGGCGCCGGCGGCACGCAACGCCTGAAGATGTTCTCGGGTGTCGCCCTGCAGCGCGAGCACCCCGACGACGGGGCGAGGCTTGTCCGAGCGACCATCTCGCACAGCGTTCACGCGCGACCGGGCGTGAAATCCCGCGGGTAGCGGGTCAGGCCCTCCTGCATGACCGCCGCGACCATCTCCCCGTAGCGGTTGAAGATCTTGCCCTGAGTCAGCGAGCGTCCCCCGCACGCCGACGGCGAGGACTGGTCGTAGAGCAACCACTCGTCGGCGCGGAACGGCCGCATGAACCACATGGCATGGTCCAGCGACGCCACCATCAGATGCTTGCGTTCCTCGACGTGGTTGACCTGCGCCGAACCCAACAGTGTGAGGTCGCTCATGTAGGCCAGCGCGCAGATGTGCAGCACGTGGTCGTCGGGCAGCGGATCGCGGTGGCGGAACCACACCTGCTGCTGGGACGCCTTGCCCTCGCGTTTGCTCAGCTGGTCGCGCGGCACGATGCGCACGTCCCACTCGTCGAACTGGCGGAAGCTCGCGTCGTCGAACACCTTGCTGGAGGACTTGAAGTCCGGGATGTCGTCGGGCGGCGGCGCCGGTGGCATCGCATCCTGGTGTTCGATGCCGCTCTGGTCGGTCTGGAACGACGCGGACATGGAGAAGATGGTCTCGCCGTGTTGGATGGCGCTGACGCGTCGCGTGCAGAACGACCCGCCGTCGCGGATCCGCTCCACGGTGTAGACCGACGGGGATCGGGCGTCGCCGCCCCGCAGGAAGTACCCGTGCAGCGAGTGCACCATGAACTTCGGGTCCACCGTGCGCACCGCCGACACCAGCGACTGCCCGGCCACGTGACCGCCGAAAGTGCGTTGCAGGAAGCCAGATTCCGGGCTGAACACACCACCGCGGTAGATGTTGACCTCGATCTGTTCCAGGTCGAGGATCTGTTCGATCGCCATGAGGCCGGTGCTACCAGCCGCGCTCGGCGAGACGGTGCGGTACCGGGATGTCGTCGACGTTGATGCCGACCATCGCCTCGCCCAACCCGCGCGACACCTTGGCCAACACGTCGGGATCGTCGTAGAAGGTGGTCGCCTTCACGATGGCCGCGGCGCGCTCGGCGGGATTGCCGGACTTGAAGATGCCCGAGCCCACGAACACCCCTTCGGCGCCGAGCTGCATCATCATCGCCGCATCGGCCGGCGTCGCGATACCACCCGCGGTGAACAGCGTGACCGGCAACTTCCCGGCGCGAGCGACCTCCACCACGAGGTCGTAGGGGGCCTGCAGTTCCTTGGCCGCGACGTAGAGCTCGTCCTCGCTCAGCGACGTCAGACGGCGGATCTCACCGCCGATCTTGCGCATGTGGGTGGTGGCGTTGGACACATCGCCGGTGCCGGCCTCGCCCTTGGAGCGGATCATCGCCGCGCCCTCGGTGATCCGGCGCAACGCCTCACCGAGGTTGGTGGCCCCGCACACGAACGGCACGGTGAACTTCCACTTGTCGATGTGGTTGGTGTAGTCGGCCGGGGTGAGAACCTCGGACTCGTCGATGTAGTCCACACCGAGGCTCTGCAGGATCTGTGCCTCCACGAAGTGGCCGATCCGCACCTTGGCCATCACGGGGATGGTGACCGCGTCGATGATGCCCTCGATCATGTCGGGGTCGCTCATGCGCGACACCCCACCCTGGGCGCGGATGTCGGCGGGGACGCGCTCGAGGGCCATGACAGCCACCGCGCCCGCGCCTTCGGCGATCCGGGCCTGCTCCGGGGTGACCACGTCCATGATCACGCCGCCCTTGAGCATTTCGGCCATCCCGCGCTTCACCCGCGCGGTGCCTCGGGCAGACGGACCGTCAGCTGACGAGGGCTGAGCCCCGAGCCCTTCGGTTTCCACAGCTTTTCTCCTTCAATAGCTACCGAACCAGTTTAGTGACGCCCGCAAATCCGAAAATGTTCCGCGTCAGCGGATGGATTGCAGCGGTCGCCGGGAAACCGCGTCCGGCGCATCGGCCAGCGCGTTCGCCTCGTCGAGAAGCTCTCCCAGCTGCAGCGGGTAGACGGCCTCACCGTCGGCGACCAGTTGTTCGATCATTGTCGCATCACACCAACGGTGGCCGTGGATGTAGGTCCGCTCCAGACCGCTGCGACCGGCCTCGGACGGCTCGAAGCGGCGTACGCGGTGGACGAAGTACATCTCTTCGCTGCGCAACACCGCGCCGTTGAAGTTGATGACCGCCTCGCGGCGCCAGATCGGCCCGATCAGTTCGGTGGGCGACACGCGCAGGCCGGTCTCTTCCTCGATCTCGCGGGCCGCGGTTTCGGCCAGCGTCTCACCCGCCTGTGCCGCACCCCCGATCGTGAACCACCAGCGCGGCTTGGGCGAGCCCATCAGCGCGGGATCGGACCCGCACAGCAGCAGCACCGCCCCGTGCTCGTCGAGCAGCACCGCGCGTGCCGAGGTGCGACGCGGTGCCGGCACGGCTTCCCTGGTCGACCGCTCTCCGCCCTCGGCGATCTCGAAATACGTTGGCAGAGCTGCTGTCCCGCCGAGTTTGAGCCACCGCACCGGACGGCGTTCGCGCAGCGCGAGGGTGTCGCGGACGGCATCATTGTGGAATCTGCGCGCCAACAGCACCCGGGCTTCGGCGTCGGCCAACTCGGCCACCAGCGCGCGCGGAATGGAACTCGGGTCCACGTGAGACAGCGCGGCCGACAGTTCGTTCTCGGCGCCCTCGCGCTGGGAACGGGGCGCGCGTTCGGCGGCATCGGCCAGGGCGGCGAGCCGCTTCCCGGCGGGCCCGGCCCCGTAGGCGTCGGTGGCCACGGCCCGCGCCACCACCGCGCGTCGGGCCAGGGCACTGTCGAGCGCCTGCCAGGACAGGTCGTAACGCACGTGCAGCCGGTCCAGACGGTTCGCGGTCTGATAGGCCCAGATCGCGACGAGCACCACGAGCAGGACCACCGCGACGACGATCACCGCTGTCGCCCAGGTGATCACGACGCAACCTGGACTTTCACGCCGGATCCGGCGACCGTGTCGTACACCCGGAGGATCTGTCCGGCCACCACCGACCAGTCGTATCGGGCGACGGTCTCGGTCGCGCACTCGATGTAGCGCGCCCGCAGCGCCTCATCGGCCAGCACGTCGATCAGCGCCGCGGCCATGGCGTCGGCGTCGCCGACCGGGACCAGGCGTCCGGCGTCGCCGTCGCGCAGCACGCGCCGGAACGCGTCGAGGTCGGCGGCGACCACTGGCGTCCCCGCAGCCATCGCCTCGACCAGCACGATCCCGAAGCTCTCGCCGCCGGTGTTCGGGGCGCAGTACACGTCCGCGCTGCGCATCGCCGAGGCCTTGTCGTGGTCGTCGACCTGGCCGAGGAAGCGCAGATGCTTCGCCAGCGGTCCGGCCTGCCGACGCAGTTCGTCCTCGTCACCGCGCCCCACGACGAGGATCTCGATGTCGTCGAACCGCGCGGCCACCGCCGGCAGCGCACCGAGCAGGACGGCCATCCCTTTGCGCGGCTCGTCGTAGCGGCCGAGGAACAGCACGGTCTTGCCCGCGCGCGGATAACCCGGCAGCCGCGACGCGCGGGCGAAGAAGTCGACGTCGACCCCGTTGGGGATCTCGACAGCGTCGCTGCCCAGGGCTTCCATCTGCCAGCGGCGCGCGAGGTCGGACACCGCGATGCGGCCGACGATCTTCTCGTGCATGGGACGCAGGATCGGTTCGAACACGGTCAAGGTCAGCGACTTGGTGGTCGATGTGTGAAACGTCGCGACGATGGGGCCCTCGGCGATGTTCAGCGCCAGCATCGACAGGCTCGGAGCGTTGGGTTCGTGCAGGTGCAGGACGTCGAAGTGCCCGTCGCGCAGCCATTTCTTGACCCGGCGGTGGGTGGCCGGCCCGAACCGCAGCCGCGCCACCGAACCGTTGTACGGGATCGGGACGGCTTTGCCGCCGGAGACGACGTAGTCCGGCAGCGTCGCGGCGGCCTCGGGTGAGGCCGGGGCCAACACACTGACGTCGTGGCCATGCTCGCGCATGACCTCCGCGAGCTGCAGCACGTGGGACTGCACGCCGCCGGGAACGTCGAACGAGTATGGGCAGACCATCCCGATGCGCATCAGGACGTCTCTTCCAGACGCGCCCGACGCTCCCGCGACAGGTCGGCCAGCCACTGGGGCTGCATCATGTGCCAGTCCGCGGGGTGCTCGGCGATGTTCTGCGCGAACCGATCGGCCAGCGCCTGCGTGATCGCCGTGACGTCGCCGCTGCTGGTGTCCAACTCCGGGTAGACCGCCATCCCCCAGCCGTCGTCCTCGAACCAGCAGTGCACCGGGAACAGCGCCGCGCCGGTGGCCAGCGCGAGCTTCGCCGGGCCGGCGGGCAGCCGGGTGGGCTCATCGAAGAAGTCCACCTGCACGCCGGTGCGGGTCAGATCCCGGTCGGCCATGAGGCACACCACCCCGTTGTCGAGCAGCCGGTCGCGCAGGACGTCGAACGGGGGCCGCGAGCCACCCGACAGCGGCACCACCTCGAATCCGAGGCTCTCGCGGTAGGCCAGGAACCGGTTGTACAGCGACTCGGGTTTGAGACGTTCTGCGACCGTGGCGAAGCTGCCGTGATTCTGGACCAGCCAGACCCCGGCCATGTCCCAGTTGCCGCTGTGGGGAAGCGCCATCACGGCGCCCCGCCCCTCCTCGAGAGCCGCCCACAGCATCTCGACGTTGTCGACGCTGAGCTTGCGACCCAGCTCGGCGTGATCCATCGACGGCAACCGGAACGCCTCCCGCCAGTAGCGGGCGTAGGACGCCAGCGAGGCCCGCATCAGCTCGTCGGGGACGTCCTCGGGGCTCACCCCGATGACCCGGGCCAGGTTCTTGCGCAGCTGACGTGGGCCGCCGTTACGCGAGGCATACAGAGCGCCGGCACCGAATGCGTTGCGAGCCACGATCTCCGGGGCGGCCCGGACCAGTCGCCAGCCGGCGGCGTACCCCCAGTCGGTGAGCTGGCCTCCGACCGCCGACGGTAAAGCCAGCAAGCCGCCCGGCCCGGGTCGCTCGGTCATTGCTCCGGTGTCTCGGTGTGGTCGGGTCCGGTCAGACGGTCCATCGCGCCGGGAGAAGTGCGCACGCTGTGCAGACGTTGGCCGATGGTGATGACACTGGTCACCGCGAGCACCCACATCGCGACGTGCAGCAGCCACGGCAGTGGCGCCAGCGGGAAGTCCGACAATCCGGCACCGACGAGCACGATCACCAACCGTTCCGGCCGTTCGATCAGCCCGCCGTCACCGGACAGCCCGCTGGCTTCCGCGCGGGCCTTGATGTAGGAGATCACCTGCGAGGAGACCAGGCAGATCATGGTGGCCACCACGAGTTCGGGACTGTCCAGACCGAACGCCGCCCACCACAGCAACCCGCAGAACACCGCGCCGTCGCTGACGCGGTCACAGGCCGCGTCCAGGACCGCCCCGAAGCGGGTACCGCCGCCGCGCTCCCTGGCCATCGCGCCGTCGAGCATGTCGGCGAGCACGAAGACGAACACCGCCACCGCGCCCCACCACAGCTCCCCCATCGGGAACAGCGTCAGCGCTGCGAGCACCGATCCCGCGGTGCCGAGAATCGTCACGCGGTCCGGCGTCAGGCCCACCCGTAGCGCGGCGCGCGCCACCGGACGCGACAGCTTGGTGTACGCCGCACGCGTCATCAGGTAGAAGTCGCTCACGTCTGGTTTTCCCACTCGGCGGCCAGCAGGGCGCGGGTGTCGCGCAGCAGCTGCGGGATGACCTTCGAGTCACCGATGACGGTGATGAAGTTCGCGTCACCTCCCCAGCGGGGCACCACGTGCATGTGCAGATGCTCAGAGAGGGAGCCGCCGGCGGAGGTACCGAGATTGAGGCCGACGTTGAAACCGTGCGGCCGGGACACCGCCTTGATCACCCGAATGGCCTTCTGCGTGAACGCCATCAGCTCACCGCTCTCGGGCACGGTGAGCTCCTCGAGCTCGGCCACGCGCCGGTACGGCACCACCATGAGGTGGCCCGGGTTGTACGGGTAGAGGTTGAGCACGGCGTAGACGAGATCGCCGCGGGCGACGACCAGACCGTCCTCGTCGGACATGTTGGGGATGTCTGTGAACGGCTCCGAGGAGGTCGCCGAGCCGCCCTTGACGGCGTCGGCGATGTAGCTCATCCGGTGCGGCGTCCACAATCTCTGCAGACGGTCGGGCTCCCCCGCACCGCGGTCGATGATGGTGTCCTCCGGGTCCACGTCACCCCTCGTTCGTGTGGTCGATCGTCACCAGATCGGCTGTGGGGAAGGCGTTTTCTCTGCGTTGCACCCAATCGACGATGGTCTTGACCGCGACGTCGCGCGGTATTCCGTTGATCTGCGTGCGGTCACCGAACCGGAAGGACACCGCACCGGCGTCGACGTCGCGGTCCCCCGCGAGCAGCATGAACGGCACCTTCTGGTTGGTGTGGTTGACGATCTTCTTGGCCATCCGGTCGTCGCTGATGTCCACCTCGACGCGAATTCCGCTGCCCCGCAGCTGCGCCGCGACGTCGTGCAGGTAGTCGATGTGCCCGTCGGCGACGGGGATCCCGACCACCTGCACGGGCGCCAGCCATGCGGGGAACGCACCCGCGTAGTGCTCGGTCAGGACGCCGAAGAACCGTTCGATGGAGCCGAACAGCGCACGGTGGATCAGCACGGGACGCTGCCGGGTTCCGTCGGCGGCGGTGTACTCGAGCTCGAAACGTTCGGGCATGTTGAAGTCGAGCTGGATGGTCGACATCTGCCAGCTGCGGCCCAGCGCGTCCTTGACCTGGACGGAGATCTTCGGACCGTAGAACGCCGCGCCACCCGGGTCGGGCACCAGGTCCAGACCGGAGGCCTCCGCGACCTCGCGCAGGGTGTCGGTGGCTTCGTCCCAGATCTCATCGGATCCGACGTACTTCTCGGGGTCCTTGGTCGACAGCTCCAGGTAGTAGTCGTCGAGGCCGTAGTCGGCGAGCAGATCGAGCACGAAGCCCAACAGCGACGCCAGTTCGTCGCGCATCTGCTCGCGGGTGGTGTAGATGTGGGCGTCGTCCTGGGTCATGCCCCGAACGCGGGTCAGGCCGTGGATCACACCGGACTTCTCGTACCGGTACACCGATCCGAATTCGAAGAGCCGCAGCGGAAGTTCGCGGTAGGACCTGCCCCGTGAGCGGTAGATCAGGTGGTGCATGGGGCAGTTCATCGGTTTGAGGTAGTAGTCCTGCCCCGGTTTGCGCACCGTGCCGTCGGGGTTGAGTTCGGCGTCGATGTGCATCGGCGGGAACATCCCGTCGGCGTACCACTCCAGATGTCCGGAGGTGACGTAGAGCTGCTCTTTGGTGATGTGCGGGGTGTTGACGAACTCGTACCCGGCTTCGAGGTGCTTGCGCCGCGAGTAGTCCTCCAGCTCGCGTCGCACCACCCCGCCCTTGGGGTGGAACACCGGCAGACCCGAGCCGAGCTCGTCGGGGAAGCTGAACAGATCCAGCTCGACACCGAGCTTGCGGTGGTCGCGGCGCTGCGCCTCCTCGATGAGCTCGAGATGGCGGTCGAGTGCCTCCTGGGACTCCCACGCGGTGCCGTAGATGCGTTGCATGCTGGCGTTGTTCTGGTTGCCGCGCCAGTAGGCCGCCGAACTGCGGGTCAGCTTGAACGCCGGGATGTACCTGGTGGTCGGAATGTGCGGGCCGCGGCACAGGTCTCCCCAAACCCGTTCGCGGGTACGGGGATTGAGGTTGTCGTAGGCGGTGAGCTCGTCGCCGCCCACTTCCATCACCTCGGGGTCGCCGGATTTGTCGTCGACGAGTTCGAGCTTGTAGGGCTCGTTGGCCAGTTCTTCGCGGGCGGCGTCCTTGGAGGGGTAGACACGGCGTTCGAAGAGTTGGCCGTCCTTGACGATCTTGCGCATGCGCTTCTCGAGGGCTTCGAGGTCCTCGGGGGTGAACGGTTCGGCCACGTCGAAGTCGTAGTAGAAGCCGTCGGTGATCGGCGGGCCGATCCCGAGCTTGGCATCGGGAAACAGTTCCTGCACCGCCTGGGCCAACACGTGGGCAGCCGAGTGCCGGATGACGCTGCGACCGTCCTCGCTGTCGGCCGGGACGGGCGTCACCTCGACGTCGGTGTCGGGAACCCAGGACAGGTCACGCAGTCGGCCGTCCGCGTCGCGGACGACGACGACGGCGTCGGGCGCTCCCCGTGACGGAAGACCGGCGTCGCGCACTGCCTGCGCCGCGGTGGTCCCGGCAGCGACCCGTATCGGGGCAGCCGGGGCGGGGCGGGCGGGCGCGCTCATGGCGGGATCTCCAAACTGTCGAAGGACGTGGCGTGGTGAGCCAGGACCGAGTCGCTGACGGCGACCATGCTATCGGGACCGGTCGCTAGCTCCCCAGACCAACGGGGCTCTCGAGCCACGGGTGCTCGATGTTGACCAGTCGCGCCGCGAAGGCAACCGCGCCGAACAGCCACAGGGTGCCGAGCACGACCGCGGCGGTGAACAACGCGCCGGCGAGCTGGACCCACAGCCCCTGCTGTTTGAACCAGGCCATCGCCGCGTCGTAGCGCTTGCGGGCGTAGCGGAGCAGCCGGTGGGCCCACTCGAACTCGGTGGCCAGGATGCCCAACCCGAGGAACACGATGGCCCAGCCCGGGCCGGGGTACGGGATCGCGATGATGCCGACGGCCAGCACGATCAGGCCGACGACACCGATGGTGATGCGGTAACCCAGATCAACCATCCGGCGCTGCCGTAGTCGGTCGCGCCAGCGTGCCCACCGCTTGGCGATGCTGACTCTGTCGTTCCCGGTCACGGCTGACCCGGTTTCAGCTTGACGAACAGTGCGTGCGCGTCGGCGAGGACGTCGTCGCCGTCGAGCAGCCGACCGGAGACGAAGATCTTTCGTTCCACGATCTCGTCGATCTGGGCTTCGACCTGCAGTTCGCGCTCCACAAGGGCGATCTTGCGGTAATCGACGTGTAGGAACGCGGTGCGCTGGGCCTGGCTGTCGCTGAGTTTGAAGGATGCGTAGCCCAGTACGGAGTCGAACAAGTGGGCCACCGCACCGCCGTGCGCGGCACCGTTGCGGCCGAGGTGGAACCGACGGAACCGGATGCTCCCTTTGAGGCGGTTGTCGTCGGTGACGTGCAGTTTCGACGGGATACCCAGGATGTTGCCGCGGTTGGGCAGGTCGGAGCGGCGTCCTGACGGCGACGACCACTCGTCGGCTTCGTAGGGCGCCAGCAGCTGCGACACCTCTTCGATGAGGTCTGCTGCGCGGGTGATGACGTCGTCGGGCGCGTCGGCGGCACGGGCGTGATCCTGCAGGGTACGGACGGCCTCGATGAAACGACCGTAGTCGGGTCCGCCGCGGGTGGTCGGTTGCGGCGGATTGAAACCACCGCCGATATGCGCAGGGGATTTGTCCACGGTCACCCGCTCACCGTATTGGGTCGTGTGTTCGGCGGCAGCACCGAGTTTGCTCCGCGTGTCGACAGCACTGCTGTCAAGCTGGCGACATGAAGTTGAGGGACGTCTTGGACCGGCCGTTGACCTACTCCGAGGTCGGCGCCACCGTGGGAGAAATGCCCGCCGGGTACCGCCACGTGTCCGAATCGGCAGTCATCGGCCGTGGTCGCGCACGGTTCGATGAAGCGGCCGCTGCCGGGATGCGTTACGGCATGCTGCGCGGAGCGGGATTGCGGGTGGATGCCACGTCGCCGGTGGCCGAGGTCGGGGCCACCGTGGTTGTCCACCTGGGTCCGGTGCCCGCGCCGTGCCGGGTGGTTGCCGTCTTCGACGAAACCGACCGTCGCGGGTTCGCCTACGGCACGCTGGCGGGTCATCCCGAGACCGGTGAGGAACTCTTCGCGGTGCGATTCGACCCGGTGACCGAAGCGGTCCACGCGGAGGTCCGCGCGTTCTCGCGGCACGCGACCTGGTGGAGCAGAAGCGCCGGTCCTGTCACCACGCTGGCCCAGCGACTGGTCACCCGACGGTATCTGCGCGCCTTGTGACGGTGCGGGTGTCGTCTTCGCCAGACGGACACGAGGTTGTGCGCGCGGGCGCTAATCTCGGAGCACTATTGACGCATGAGCAGGACGGTGAGGGTGGACGAACCAACCCCGGTCGAGGTCGCACATCTGCGTGTGGCCGAGTTGGTGCAGGGGCTGCACAACAGGACGGACGGCGACACCGACAGTGTGATCGCCGAACTGGCCGAGCATGCCGCTGCCGAGATTCCCGGCGCCCAGTACGCCGGTATCACCCTGACCAGGAACTCCAAGAACATCGAGACGCCGGCTGCCACCTCCGAGTGGCCGGTGCTGCTGGACAAGATCCAGCAACGTCATCTGCAGGGACCGTGCCTCACGGCGGCGTGGGAGGAGAAGACCGTCCACGTCGCAGACCTCGAGCTGGACGACCGGTTCCCGGACTACCGGCGCGACGCGTTGGCCGAGACACCGATCCGGTCGATCATGGCATTCCAGTTGTTCATCGCGGGGGAAACGTTGGGCGCGTTGAACATCTACGCCGAACAACCGCATGCGTTCGGAACCGAATCACGCACGCTGGGACTGATTTTCGCGGCCCATTCATCGGTGGCGTGGAATTCGGCGCGCCGCGACGAGCAGTTCCGGCGGGCGCTGGCCAGCCGCGACATCATCGGCCAGGCCAAGGGCATGGTGATGGAGCGCTACGGCGTCACCGCGGTGCAGGCGTTCGACCTGTTGCGCAAGCTGTCGCAGGATTCGAACGTCCCGCTGTTCCAGGTGGCGAGCGATCTGGTCGCCGACGCCCAGTCCTCGGGTACACAGCCGAAGGCACGATGACCGAGCAGTGACGAACGGTTGCCCGTCCGTCACTGCTCGTCGGTTGTTACTCGTTGCCCCAGCGGTCCCGGCCCGCGGGCACCGTCCCGGTGATCAACGCTCGCGGGATGTCGGCGTTGGCGATCGGCGCGGTCGCTGAATCCTCCGCCGTGGCCGACCAGTCCGTTCCGATGCACAGCAGATCGGACGGCACCGGGATCTCGTTGGGCAGCGGGACCGGCAGGCCCGGGATCGACGGGATCGACAGCGGCGAGGGGTTCACCAGGTTCGACAGACCCGTCGCGACCAGCGGGGTCACCGGATCCGGCGGGCCCGGCACACCCACCGAGGCCGCACCCACGGCGCCCGGGGCGGGTGCCGGCGGCGGCGGGAGGACGCTCGCCACCGACGATGCCGTGTCCTGCACCGCCCGCAGGGCACCGGGCGGTGTCAGCAGGTCGGCCACCGTCATCGAGCTGCCCGGAGCTCCCGGCGTGGGTGAAGACGGCACGCCACCACCTGTGGTGACCGACCCCGGCGGGGTCCCTGGCGTCGGCGGCGTGCCACCGGACACCGAGGTGTTGACGGGGCCGCCGGGGGTCGGCGGTGTCGGCGGAGTCACCGCACCGGCCGGAACCGTCGTGGACGCAGGCGGCGTCGGCGGAGTCGGCGGAGTCACCGCACCGGCCGGAACCGTCGTGGACGCAGGCGGCGTCGGCGGAGTCGGCGGAGTCAACGCACCGGCCGGCACATTGGCTGCTCCACCAGGGGCGGGAGGCAGCGGCGGCGCCACCACGCCGGCTTCACCGACGATCGGGGCACCCGGTGCGGGGGCACCCGGCGGTGTCCCACCGGGCACGGCCGCTGCAGCGCCACCACCGGGGGCCGGGGGCGTCCCGGGACCGGCGACGCCTGCTGCCGCGTCGATCGGCGCACCGCCACCGGGCAGACCGCCAGGGGCGGCTGCACCCGCCGCGCCCTCGACCGGGGCGCCACCACCGGGCAGACCGGCCGGGGCGGCCACGCCTGCGTCTCCGAAGATCGGCGCGGCAGGTGCGGGAGCCTCGGCGCCGACTCCACCGGCGGCCGCTTCGATCGGGGCGCCCGGGACACCGGGCACGTCGGCAGCGACCGGAACGGCCGCGGGGCCACCTGGCGCAGGCGGGGCGGGCGGTGTCACGACGCCGCCCTGAGTGCCCACCGGAACACCCGGCGCGCCCGGAGCAGGCGGCGTCACCACACCACCCTCAGTCCCCACCGGAACACCCGGCGCACCCGGAGCAGGCGGCGTCACCA